>CAYLLC010000112.1:0-6315 GCA_964384355.1 uncultured Sulfurospirillum sp.
CTGCGACATCATCGCCCGCCACGAGCCCAGAGACTCCACCGGCGTCGATATGTCGCACACCCGCGTCATCGTCCGCATCGATCCCGATCGCAAACTCACCATCGCCGTCATCGACAACTACATGGAAGAGGCGGGCGAAGCGGTCCGAAATGCGACGACCGAAGCGATCAAAGCCCTCGAAGATGCAGGGCACAAAATCATCCACAAAAATATGATCAACTCCAAATACGATGTCGCGACCTACTACATCGTCGCGACGGCGGAAGCGAGCACCAACCTCAGCCGCTACGACGGCGTGCGCTACGGCAACCGGGCCGAAGCCTCCTCGCTCAAAGAGATGTACTTCAAGACCCGAAGCGAAGGGTTCGGCGAAGAGGTCAAGCGCAGAATCCTGCTGGGTACCTTCGTCCTCAGCTCCGGCTACTACGACGCCTACTATATCCGTGCGCAGAAGGCGAGACACCTCATCAAAGCCCAGTACGAAGCGATCTTCGAAGAGGCGGATCTGATCTTTATGCCGGTCGCACCGACACCGGCATTTGCATTCGGCAGCAAAAAAGATCCGCTGGAGATGTACCTGAGCGACATCTACACCATCGCCGTCAATCTCGCCGGCCTCCCCGCCCTCTCGCTGCCGATCGGCACAAGCAGCGAAGGCCTCCCCATCGGGGCGCAGTTCGTCGCCAAAGCGTTCGACGAACAGACCCTCTTCGACGGCTCTATGAGTCTGGAAAATATCCTCAAAGCAAAGGCATAACGATGCAAATCAGACAGAAAGCACTCACATTCGAAGATATCCTCCTCATCCCGCAATACTCGGAGATCCTCCCCAAAGAGGTCGATATCAGAACCGTACTGACCAAAAAGATCAAACTCAATATCCCCTTCGTCTCCGCGGCGATGGATACCGTCACCGAGCATCAGGCCGCGATCAAGATGGCGCGCCTCGGCGGTATCGGTATCATCCACAAAAACATGGACATCGCTTCACAGGCCAAAGAGGTCAGCCGCGTCAAAAAGAGCGAAAGCGGCGTCATCAACGAGCCGATCCATCTCAAACCCGACGACACACTCCAGGAAGCCAACAACCTGATGCATGAGTACAAGATCTCCGGATTTCCCGTCGTCGATGAAGAGAACCAGCTGGTAGGCATACTCACCAACCGTGACCTGCGCTTCGAAAGCGACATGACCAAAAAGGTCGCGGATGTCATGACCAAAGCGCCGCTGATCACTGCACCCAAGGGGATCTCTCTGGACGAAGCGGAGAAGATCTTTCACCAGCACAAGATCGAGAAACTGCCGCTCGTCGATGAAAAAGGTATCCTCTCCGGGCTCATCACGATCAAAGATCTCAAAAAACGCAAAGAGTTTCCCAACTCTTTCAAAGATAAATATGGACGACTCGGAGTCGGTGCGGCGATCGGCGTAGGACAGTACGACCGTGCCGAAGCACTGATCGAAGCAGGCGTCGATGTGCTCGTGCTCGACTCCGCACACGGACACTCCAAAGGGATCATCGATACCGTCAGAGAGATCAAACGCAGATTCGAGATCGAGATCATCGCCGGCAATGTCGCCACACCCGAAGCAGTCGAAGCACTCGTCGAAGCGGGTGCCGATGCGGTCAAAGTCGGTATCGGCCCCGGATCGATCTGTACGACGCGTATCGTCGCGGGAGTCGGCGTACCCCAGATCACGGCGATCGACACATGCGCCGCGAAGGGAAGAGAGCTGGGCGTGCCTATCATCGCCGACGGCGGTATCAAATACTCCGGCGACGTCGCCAAAGCACTGGCGGTGGGTGCCAGCTCCGTCATGATCGGCAGCCTCCTCGCAGGTACCGAAGAGAGCCCCGGCGAAACCCTCATGTATCAGGGGCGACAATACAAAACCTATCGCGGAATGGGCAGCATCGGTGCCATGCAGAAAGGGAGCAACGACCGATACTTTCAGGAAGGAACGGCAGCGGACAAACTGGTCCCAGAAGGGATCGAAGGGATGGTCCCCTACCGCGGCAAGATGAGCAACGTCATCCACCAGCTCATCGGCGGCCTGCGCGCCTCGATGGGATATGTCGGCGCCAAAGACATCCCGACATTCCAGCAGAAAGCGGAATTCGTCGAAATCACCTCCGCAGGCCTCAAAGAGAGCCATGTGCATGATGTAACCATCACCAACGAAGCACCCAACTACCACTCATAAAGAGAAGAGACGAGCGGAGACGGTGCTTTGGTCGCAAACAGGACCAGGGCTACCATCCGTTCTTAAACTTTCATGCTATCTGCAAAAAATTATGCATGAGAATCAGTCATTTCGGCTTGAACCAATCTACCCGTAACATACTGATGCAGTATACTGGAAACCAGAGTTTGATAGGGCATTCCCAGTTCCGCAGCGGTACTCTTTAGCATCTGCAGATCACTGGAGGATAGCCGTATATTTATCCTCTTGTCTTTTTTGAGTGTATTTTTTGCAATTTCTCTATGCTTTTTGATCTCATCCGCAACATTTTCGACAGATTGCCACGCTCCCGATTCTACAGATTCCAGTAGCGCTTGCTCCTCTTTGTCCAGTTTATCATTTATCATGTTTTTCCTCCCAAATACTTCTTCGTAAACTTTCTACTTGGTATGATTGTTTTTAAAAATCTCTCATTTTGATTTTCTACAAAAGGAACAAGATAGATATAGTTGTCAATATGCACAATCAAAATTTTTTGATGTGCGTATGATTCACTGTTTGGGTGTTCGATAATATCAAGCAAATCACCTTGCTCAATATGCACAACAATCTGCTCAAAACTGATCCCGCGACTCTTTTTGAGCAGTAAATTTTTCTCTTTATTCCAATTGTATGTTATCATACTCGAAATAATAACACATTGTGTGCCGTTTGTCAACGATGGAAAAAAGGAGATGAAGAGACTCTGCCTTTACCACACAATCGCACTCATATATCCCACGACCCTCTGCCGGTCTCCCGTCGCATCGGCGCTGGTGCGGTAGTCGAGCAGTGCGGTTTTGAGGCCCGCTTTTTTGACGACACCGAGCATCGCTGCCAGACCGGTATATCCGCATGCCTCGCATCCCCTCTTCAGGATGGCAGGATCCCGTTTGGCTACGGCATTGAGGCAGACATTGTCCCGTTTCTTCGCCTCTTCGAGCGTGTAGAAGTGGCTCAGATCGGTGCTGATGACGACGAGATTCTCTCTGTCGCGCAGCAGTGCGTAGATGAGCTTCGCCAGCAGTGCCGGATCCGTCTTGCCGTAGACGATTTCGACCACTTTGGCATCGGGGAAATAGTGCCTGACAAACGGCATCTGCACTTCGGTGCTGTGCTCTTTGCGGTGGGCTTCGGGATCGAATGTGACGGGGAAATATTTTTTGATTTTTGCGATATAGGCTCTGTCGATGGGCAGTGGGCCGCAAGGGGTCTCGAAGCGGTCATACTCCGCCGCACTGATCCCCTCGAAGTAGTAGTGGTGGCTCGGGCCGATCACGATGACGCGCTTTGGCCGGCTGTCGGCGGCGACGCGGTAGGCGAGGTTTGCCGTATAGCCGCTGTAGATATATCCTGCATGCGGTACGATGATCGCACGGGGGTGTCGCGCGAGCAGATCGCGCTTGTGAAACTGCTTCTGTGCCCGTCGGTCGAATCCTGCGATCATCCGCTCGATCTCGTCGCAGCGCCGGGGGTAGAAACTGCCCCGCACTGCCATTCTGCGATCCATCACCGGCTCCTATTTGATCTTTTCGGCATGATAGACATAGATCTCGGGATGGCTCTCCAGACAGTTGCCCGGCAATCCCGCTTTCTGGCAGAGTGTCGCGAAAAAATCTTCAAACCGCGGCAGCTGCTCCCATACCTGCGGCAGATAGGTCGCCTGATTGTGGCCCAGCTTCAGGATGACGCCGTCGCGCCCGGGCTTGATCTTGCTTCTGAGGTCGGCGATGTCGCTGTAGGGGAGAGGTTTGGGCTCGCTCAGCAGCGATATCTCGATCGTCAGATTGGGATCTTCGAACTCCTCCTTCGTCAGCGGCGGAAAACGGGGATCGCCGAAAGCCGCCGCTCTGGCATTTTCGATCAGATCGTCCAGTAGAATCCTGTGCGCGATCAGCGATCCGATACAGCCGCGCAGAGAGTGGCGCTTTTCGAGGGTGACGAATGCCGCCCCCTTCTGTGCGAGTTCGGGATGCGCTTTCAGAAGGCGGTCCCGATCGATGATCGGACGCTTCTCGAACGCCTCGCGGATCGCATCTCTGGCGATCTCTACCATATAGTGTTTGTTGCTCATATTATGCTCCTTATCCAAAACTTAAGCATATTATAGCATAAATATTGAGCCGATGCAACTAAACCTATAAGCCTGCCCGATCAGACGATCTGCACCTCGTTCTCCAGCATGATGCCGAACGTTTCATAGACTCTTTTTCGTGCCATCTCAAGCAGCGCGTAGGCATCTTCGAACGAGGCATTTCCGAGATTGACGAGAAAGTTGGCATGTATCTCGCTGAACGCCGCATCGCCGATCCGATGCCCCTTCATCCCGACCGCTTCGATCAGCCGTCCCGCATAGTCGCCCGGGGGATTCTTGAAAGCCGATCCGGGGCTGGGATCTCGGGGCTGGTTGGCTCGCATACGCGTAAAGAGCGCGAGCTTCTCTCTGTCGAATCCCCGCTCTGCGGCAAAAGTCGCCTCATAGACGATCTCGTCGATCTGTGCATAGCGATAGCCGTGTACGATCTGATCTCTGGTGTAGGTACCGCCGGAGGTCCGCAGAGAGATGAGCCGGTTGAAGATCTCATCCTCTTTCATCCCCGCATTCATCTTGACCAGACCGCCCAGCGTGCCGGGCAGTTTGCCCAGATACTCGAACCCCCCGATATCATGCCGCTTCACAAAAGAGAAGATTCTGCCGCTCTTCGTCGCGGCGCCGATCGTCATGCGATCCTCTTCCAGACGGATATAGTCGAAATGTTTCGAGAGCATCACGAGAGGTGCGGGATCGGGCGAGACGAGGAGATTGTTGGCACCGCCCACGATGAAAGCACCCTGCGGCAGGGGCATGATGCGGTCGATCAGCGCCACATCGACGACCGGTCCGATCCGAATCGAGCTATAGCGGGAGAAATCGATCTGGCGATGCATCTAAAAGATAAAGGTCGGAATCATATTGAGCAGTTTGGTCGTGAATTCGATCATCATGTTCATCATCCACGGCATCGCAAATATGATGATCGCCACGACGATCAGAATCTTCGGCACGAAAGAGAGCGTCATCTCGTTGATCTGCGTCGTCGCCTGAAAGATGGAGATCAGCAGCCCCGCGATCAATCCCCCCATCAGCATCGGCAGCGAGAGATAGAGCGCCAGCTTGAAAGTCTCGACGCCCAATCCTATCAGTTTGGCTTCCATGCGTGCCTCCTATGCGAACCGGTAATCCCGGTATTCGGTGGGAATCAGCATATCGCGCACCTCCAGCGGCTCAGGATAGAGACCGTGGTGATATCCGAGCGCAAAGAGTTTGTCGATCGCATCGAGCTGCCGGTCGCTCATCGTGATCGACTGATCGTTGGCGTAGAGATCGAGATAGCGGTCCAGCTTTTCGGCATCGACGCGTATGAGCCCCCGGTCGAGCAGCATCTTCGAGAGTACTTTTCTGTTCTTGTGCGCCACTTCGACCGCCCTGGTCAGGATCTCTTCGTACTCGATCGCG
This sequence comes from uncultured Sulfurospirillum sp., assembly GCA_964384355.1. Taxonomy (GTDB): domain Bacteria; phylum Campylobacterota; class Campylobacteria; order Campylobacterales; family QNZT01; genus QNZT01. The sequence goes on from CAYLLC010000112.1 coordinate 5,720, forward strand.
CGGGTGATCGGTATCGAGCGGCGCAGTGCCATCCCGCCCAGTGGCAGCGGCAATCCCCCGCCGCTGAGCTCCTGCCAGATATCCCACAGCTCCTTCTCCACCTCCAGCCCCTCGTCGAAGGTGAGGATACTCTCATGAATCAGCACCCCCGCATCGACTTCACCGCTCTTGACCGCCTCTTCGATCTCCAGAAAGTTTTTGTAGACCACTCTGGCATCGGGGTAGTAGATACGAAAGAGCATCGCATTGGTCGTATGTTTTCCGCTCAGAGCCACTTTGAAGTTGCGCTTGAGGCGCACACCTTTGCGCTTGATCAGCTTGGGACCATATCCCTCGCCGAAACTCACCGCCGTACGCAGCAGGGCATACTCCTCCTTGATCAGCGGATAGAGGCCGAAACTGATCGCCGTGATATCGTAGATATTCTCCAGCGCCTTTTCGTTGAGGGTCTCGATATCGAGTGCGACATTCTCGAATCTCAGATCCCGCGCGCCGACCCATCCGAATCGAATCGCATAAAACATAAATATATCGTCGGCATCGGGCGAGTGTGCTACGGTGACTTTCTTCAAAACGGACCTTTAGGATTTTTGATT
>CAYLLC010000113.1:0-6292 GCA_964384355.1 uncultured Sulfurospirillum sp.
CTTTGGCTTCGATCAGCCCCTGTACGATACGGCCGGGCATCGCACCGATGTAGGTCCTGCGGTGACCGCGCAGCTCGTTGACATCTTCGAGCCCGCCCAGCGCGATGCGGATCAGCTTGCGTTTGAGCGCGGTGGCGATCGAGTTGGCCAGAGAGGTCTTGCCGACACCCGGAGGGCCTGCGAAGCAGATGATCTCTCCCCGGGCGTCCTTGTCCTGGATACCGCGCTTTTCGCGCAGCTCTTTGACGGCGAAGTACTCTTCGATCCGCTCTTTGGCTTTGGTCAGAGAGTAGTGGTCTTTGTCGAGCTGGCGTTTGACTTCGTTGATGTCGAGCTTCTTTTTCGAATATTTGCCAAACGGTATCTCCAGTACCCAGTCCAGATAGCCCTGAATCAGGTTGGCATCGGCCGAATCGGGATGCATACGTGCGAAGCGGTCGATCTGCTTGGAGATTTCGGTATAGGCATCCTTGCTCATATACTTCTTTTTGGCTTCGAGCTTTTTGCGGTACTCCTCGATCTCCTCTTCGCGCTGCGTATCGGCACCCAGCTCCTGCTGAATCTGCTTGAGCTGCTCTTTGAGGAAGTACTCTTTGTTGACCTGCTCGATTCTGGAGTGGACTTTCGACTTGATTTCGCGCTGCAGTTTGCTCGCTTTGATCTCTTCGGTGATATATTCGATCAGCATGAGCAGACGCTCTTCGAGGCTCGTCTCGACGAAGAGGCGGTAAGCCTGATCTTTTTTGAGTTTGAGCGTGCTGGCTACCAGATCGACGATGCGGTTGGGTTCGCTGTTTTCGTCGATCGTCTTGAGCAGATCGGGGGCGAAGAGATCGCTGGTGGTGGAGAGGGTGCGGATCTTTTCACGCAGAATCTCCAGTGTCGCGTTGACTTTGAGCGGATCGAAGGGGTCCAGCCTGATCGTATCGACGATGGCGCTGAGCGGCTCGTATCCGGTCGCTTCGACGATGCGCCCCTTCTCCAGCCCCTGAAAGAGGATCTTGATCCGGCCGTCGGGCAGCGTCACTTTGCGCATGATCGTACCGATCACACCGGCGTCGTAGATATCGTCGAAGTCACGCTCTCCCTCGTGTCCCGGCCTGGAGGGGACGATCAGCACGAGCGAATTGTTTTCGAGCGCTTCGGTCGCGGCATCGATATTTTTCTGTTCCGTCAGAAAGACGGGAGATATCATAAAGGGATAGAGAAAGAACTCATCCTCTACGATGATGGGCAGTTTCTGCGGAAACTCCCCGTAATGGCTTAATTGCATATGTTGGCTCCTTTTCGGATATTAGGGTAGTATGGTTTGAAACAAGCTGCGATTCTCCGTCGCAATCGGCGTATTTTTGAGCCAGGAGGCATCGATCTTCTTCTGATAGATCGCGGCGGCTTTGTCGCGCCCCAGACGCTTGTAGAGCGAGACGATCTCGCGATCGAGGATCAGCTGCGTCAGATAGAGTTTGGTCAGTATCGTATCGACCATCGGATTGTAGAGCGAATCGGGAAACTTCTCTTTGTAGTGCTCCGCTTCGGCGATCGTGTCGATCAGCAGCTTCTGATTGCGTTTGGGGTGTTTGAACTGCGCGAATCTGGTTTTGATTTTGAGATATTTGAGATATTCGATATTGCGGCTGGTGGCGTAGCGCTTGGTGTAGTTGTCCAGATAGAAACCCGCCATCAGATACTCCTCCTCCTCGAGGTGGACGCGATAGAGGATCATCATCGCCTCTTTGAGCAGCGGGGAAGCGACATGCTCGCTCGCCAGTGAAGTGTAGGCGTCGTCCGCTTTGTCGAGGTTGCCCGCGGCGACCTTTTTGAGGATCTCGTTGTACCAGTAGGCGGCAGGTTTGTTGTAGGTCTCGTCGGAGGCCTTCTTGGAGGCGCAGCCGCCCAGCATGAGCGTCAGTGCCACACCGATCCACAAATATCGAATTATCATCAGATTTCTCCTTATTTTGGTAATTATTTTACCTGAATCTATGTTACTTTTCTCTAAAATAGCCGATATTGTAACCGAACGCGCATGCAGATTCGTCCCTCCGGATAGCTTCGCTGCACAAGGGCAAAAAGCTCTCTTGAAGCAGAAAGTCGGGATCGGAAAGTCCGCTGCATGAAGCGCGTTCGCACAGATCGTTTCGGGTCGCACCATACCACCGAAAGGTTAACCAAAGGATAAGCATGCAGCTGAAAGTAGCCTCGCCGATACTCGGCTTCGAGAAGATCGAATCGTTCCAACTGGATCAGATCGACGATTTCTTTTACAGATTGCACAGCGGTGATATCGCATTTACGCTGATCGAACCGGGAAAACTGCGCAGTTATACCTTCGACCTCCCGCCGTTCTATGCCCGCAAACTGCAGGCGCAGCAGGGGGACGACCTGCTGGTGCTGGCGATCATGATCGTGCAGGATCCGATCGAGGATTCCGTCATCAATTTCCGTGCGCCGATCGTGATCAACCGGGAGTCGGGGCTGCTGGTGCAGGTGCCGCTGGATGAGCAGCACTATCCCGACTTCTCACTGGCCGAAAAGATCGGGAGGTACCTCTGATGCAGAAGCGACTGACGATCATCGGCAGCGGCAATATGGCCTATGCGATTCTCAGAGGGGTCTACGAGAGTTACGAGGTGGAGGTGGTCGCCAGAGATCCCGAGCGTCTGGAGGCACTGGCGGAGGAGTTCGGCGACGATGTGCTCTTCACGCGTCTCGACGAGGGGTATGATATCACGGGCAAAGCGATTCTGACGGCGGTCAAACCCTACGCTCTGGCGGATGTGGCGCGCCATCTCAGCGGTGAAGCGCATGCCCATCTGAGCGTCATGGCGGGTGTGACGCTGGCGCAGCTGAGAGCGGCGATTCCCGCCAGATATACGGTACGCGCGATGCCCAATCTCGCCGCCCTCTACTCACGCTCGATGACCACGCTCTGCGGAGACAGCGACTACAAGTACGATGCGCTGGCGATCTGCAGCTGCTTCGGCAAGACACTCTGGGTCAGGAGCGAGCGGGAGATCGATATCGCCACGGCGATCGCGGGCAGCGGCCCTGCCTATCTGGCGCTGGTGGCCGAGGCGCTGGCCGACGGCGGCGTCAAATCGGGATTGGCCAGAGCCGATGCGATGCGACTGGTAGAAGGCCTCTTCGAAGGGATGGGTGCACTGTTGGCCGAGCAGCATCCGGCACTGCTCAAAGACGGTGTCATGAGCCCGGGCGGTACGACGGCGGCGGGATACGGCATGCTGGAGGAGGGGGGTGTCAGAGATGCGTGTATCAAAGCGGTGGAAGCGGCCTACAAGAAGGCGTGCGAGCTGGGAGGGAAGTGACCGGACGCCGCCTCCCGGCAGCGCCCTGTGAAGTTTTGCTTAGAGGTTGTGCGCTTTTTTGTACTCAAGAATCATCGCGTAGGCTTCATCTTTGAGTTTCAGTTTCTCTTTTTTCAGTTTTTCCAGTTCGAGTTCATCCATATGCTCACGCCCCTCTTCGACCTCTTTGATCTGGTCATCGAGTGCATTGTGCTTCTCGAAAATTTTCGCGAAGTGCGCATTCTCCTGTTTCAGTTTCGAGATGATATCTCTGTACTCATGTAACATACATTCTCCTAATATAGTTTATAGTGCGATTTTAGCATTTATGTTCTGTAATCAGCATTAATCTTGACATAATCGTAGCTGAGATCGCAGCCGTAAGCGGTATAGCCCTCCGTCCCGATCCCCAGATCGCAGCGGATACGAAACTGTTTGCGTCGCATGATTTCGCATGCCCTGGCTTCCCTCTCGGCATCGAGCACCGGATATTCGCCGGAGTAGACGATCAGATCGTCGTATCGGATCTCCAGCTTCTCTTCATCGCATGCCACACCGCTGGCACCGATCGTGGATGCGATCCGTCCCCAGTTGGGATCTTCGCCGAAGAGGGCGGTTTTGACCAGCAGGGAGTTGCTGAGCGCTTTGGCGGCGACGGCGGCTTCGTCGGCCGTCCTGGCTCCGGTCACTTCGAACGCGACCACTTTGCTGGCCCCTTCGCCATCTTCGAGAATCATCATCGCCAGACGGTGGGTCAGCATATCGAGTGCCTGCCGGAACGCTTCGGCATCGTAGCAGCCGCTTTTGGGATTGGCCAGCAGCATGACGGTATCGTTGGTGGAGGTGTCGCCGTCGACGCTGATCCGGTTGAAGGAGCGTTCGACGCTCGCTTTGAGGATCGGCCGCATCTGATCGGCGGGTATCGCCGCGTCGGTGACGATGAAGCAGAGCATCGTCGCCATCGCAGGATTGATCATGCCCGCACCTTTGCAGATCGCGGCGATACGGAACGACGCGCCGCTCTCCAGCACTACTTCGAGGGCCATCTCCTTCGCGAAGCTGTCGGTCGTCATGATCGCTTCCGCCGCTGCGTGGGCATTACGGGCGTCATAATCGAACCGCTCGCATCCCGCGATGATCTTCTCCGTCGGGAGCGGATAGCCGATGACGCCGGTGGAGCTCATGACGGGATTGGTCAGGGGGCGCTTTTTCGCGAGCGCTTCGAAAATCGTGTCGATATCTTCGATCCCGCGCCGGCCGGTCATGGCATTGGCATTTTTGGCGTTGATCAGCAGGAAGTCGGTCTGAAAAGCCTCTCCGTAGCGCCGGAAGTGTCTGATCGGTGCCGCCTGAAAACGGTTGGTCGTGAAGACGGCAGCGACATCCGCCGGTCTGTCGCTGCGGATAAACGCGAGATCGGGCTGCGTCCCTTCGCGAAGCCCGCAGTTGATACCGTCGCAGTAGAACCCTTCTATGGCAGCCAGACCGCCCTGAATCGGAAAAATTTCGAACATCTACAACTCCTCTGTCGGTTTGATTTTTTTGCGTGCCAGCTTCTTGGCCTGGCGGATGCTCTCGCTGCTGCCGATCAGCATCAGTTTGGAGCCGAGGGTGACGATCGCATCCTCTCCGGGCATCGGGATGAAGTTGCCTTTGTCGTCACGGATGCCGACGACATTGACTTTGAGATAGCGGGGCAGCTCGATATCCTTGAGCTTTTTGTAGAGCATCCATGAGTAGGAGGGGACTTTGATCTCTTCGATATCGAGCGGGGTATCCTTCTTGTAGAGGAACTGCTCGAGGATATTCTCCATCTCGGGGCGCTGGCTGATCGCACTCATGCGCTGGGCCATCAGTTTGGTCGGCGACACGACGCTGTCGGCACCCAGCTTTTTGAGCTTTTCGATATCGCTGATCGTGCCGGCGTTGGTGAGGATGAAGTAGGGGCGTCTGCGTTTGATCTCCTTCTCATGGAGTCTTGCCGAGGCGATCACCGCGATGTTGTCGGCGATATTCTGCGAGAGGGTGATGATCCCCTTGGCGCTGGAGAGGTGCGCTTTGGCGAGGGCTGTCTCGGTGTGCGGCTCCTCCTGCACGAAGTAGGGGTAGTTGTATTTTTTGGCGATCTCTTCGAGATCTTCGGCCGGGTCGACGACGACGAACGGGATATGGTTCTCGCGAAACTGATGGGTCAGCTGAATCGTGAATTCGTTGTGGTTGCAGATGACATAGTGGTTTTTGAGTCGTGCGATATCGTATAGCATGGAGCGCTCCTTGATAATCTTGAGTAGTTCCCCTTTGTTGAGTACCTCGACCAGAATACCGACCGAAAAGGAGAAGACGCCGAAACCGAGGATAATGAGCGTAATCGTAAAGATCCGCCCCGCATCGGAGATCGGTGCGATCTCTCCGAAGCCGACGGTGGTGAAGGTGATCCCGGTCTGATAGATCGCATCCATCAGCGAAAAGTCGTCGATGACGATATAGCCTATCGTGCCCACCATCATCATCAGTACGGTCAGGATGATCGGAAGACGGAAGGGGGCGAGTTGCAGGTAGAGTTCGGTGTCGAGATCGATTTCAGGTTTTTTGGGTTCGCGCCAATGGAGAAATTTCTTGATCTTTTTGCTCAATTTCATCTGCTCTCCATTTCACTCTGTCGCAGGCGCAAGAGGAGATTGGGTTGCGAAGAGACCGCAGCGGTCTCTTCGTGTCGTATGGTCTGGTCGAAGCGTTACTGGTTCGCTTGTTTGCGCATCGTTCTGAGCTCTTTGGCAGAGACTCTGATCTTTTTGCGTGTTCCATCCTCGAGTGTGATTCTGACGGTTCTCAGGTTCGGCAGAAATCTTCTTTTGGTTTTGTTGTGGGCATGGCTGACATTGTTTCCTGTCATAGGGCCTTTACCGCTGATCTGGCATTTTCTTGACATAGTTGATCCTTATTGGCTTTTAAAAATTTGTCGCGTATCCTATCCTAAAATATCTTAA
>CAYLLC010000114.1:0-6287 GCA_964384355.1 uncultured Sulfurospirillum sp.
TTCAGCTCTGCGATATCCTCTTTGGTGGCGAGGCCCATTTCGTCGATCACTTCTCGGATCTTCTTTTTCATGCTCTCTTCCATGCGCTTCTTCTCTTGCTGTGCGCCGGCGGTCACTTCGTCGAGATCTTTTTCGAGCTCCTCTTTGGAGGCGTTGGCTTTGTCGAAGAGGTCTCCCAGCTCGTCGGAGAATCTATCTTTGATCAGCAGGATAGCCCCGAGCGCTTTGTAGAGCAGCTCCTGATCGTCCCGGGGCTTCTGGGTGTTGTCCATTTCGGCTACTCGCTGTAGCAAAATTTGTAACCGCGTCGGCGGATCGTCTCGATACATTTGATACCGAGGTTTTTGTCCAGCTTCTGGCGGATGGCGTTGATGGAGGTCTCCACGACATTGGGCGTGATGAACTCAGGCTCTTCCCAGATGGCGTTGAGCAGCCTGTCTTTGGAGATGACCTGATTCTTGTGCTCGGCCAGATAGACGAGAATATCGAACGGCTTGCCCTTGATCTCGATCTCTTTGTCTTTGTAGGAGGTCTTCTCCTCGGAGATGTCGATCGTGAGCTTGCCGATCTTGATACGGTTGTCGATCGTGCGTCTGAGCTTCGCTTCGACCCGCGCACAGATGATATCCGTGTCGAAAGGCTCTTTGATGAAGTCGTCGGCTCCTGCCTTCAGAAAGGCGATCTCGGTCTCTTTGTCGTCGATGACGGAGAGTACGATCAGGGGTACTTTGAGGTTTTTGGATATTCTGTTGATAAATTTTTTGGTTTTGTTGAATTCGAGATCGTAATCGAGCAAGATGAGATCGTAGTTTCTGAATCTCAGGAAATTTGAGCTATCGTCGATATCGTAAGATTCATCCACGATCACCCGTAAATTTGTTGCGATTGATCGGGAAAGATCCTCCCCGACACCTATTGCTAAAATTCTCATTCTGATCCTTAGCTAATTTTTTCTTAAAGTTCAAGCGATAAATTTAGCAGAAGTTTCTTTAAATTCCGATTTATTATGATGTTTAATATTTAAAATCAACTACCTTTGTGTCTGATACGACCTGTTTGATGTAGTCGATCACCTGCAGATGGTAGGGGTGCGTCGCGTAGCGCCGGAGTGCATCTGCATCGTCGAAGACGGTGATAAGTGCGATATCATAGGCTCTCTCGGACTCTTTGAAGTTGATGCCGACTTCGATTTCGCGAATGAAATCGATCTGATCTGCGAGTGAGAGCAGCTTCTCTCTGAGCGCCTCTCGCCCCTCGGGTGTATCCTCTTTCAGTTTGAAAAATACAATATGTTTGACCATTTTGAAAACTCCTTTTTATGATTGGTTTTTTTCGAGAATTTGTACCATTTCCGCCTCCTGCGGCGAAAGGGTAACACTCCGATCGAACAGTTTCGCCACCTTTTTGCGGTCGATTTTGTGTTTTGCATGGCGGTAGAGGTTCGCTTCGAGTCGGGAGATGATCCGGTCGATCTCCGTGTCGGTACCGGTGTAGGGCAGCAGCAGCGCCAGCAGTGCTTTGTCGTCGCGGGCCTTTCGGATGCGTTCGATCAGCGCTTTTTTGGGGGCGGATTTGCGTCGCCTGCGCCCCATCCAGAGCAGCGTGGCGGCGATACCCGCGACGAATCCTCCGATCGCGGCGACGATCCAGACGATACGCGAAGCCGACAGGGAGGGAAGCGTGAGGCTGACGGAGCGTGCTTTTTCCAGATGGGCACCGGTCGCCGGACTCTTGCCCTCGACGGTGACGGGGATCGGTGCGGTGCGGATCGTGCGGATCGCTTTGGCGTCGCTGTCGAAGTAGGTGAGCGAGAGGGCGGGGATCGTGTAGTTGTGCTCCGAGAGGAGGGCGAATTTCTGCGTGAAGGTGCCCTCGTTGCGCCCCTCTTTGAAGCGGGTCGAGATTTTGGGCTTGTCGCTGTAGACGAGGGCGTCGGTGCCGTTGAGGTCAAAGTCGGGAATCTCTTCGAGGTTGCCGCTCCCTTTGACGGTGAGGGTCAGATTGACGGGGCGGTCGGCGCGGGTGCGGTTGCGATCGACCGCGGCGGTGAGGGTGTAGTGCCCGAAGAGTGTCGTCCCCCCGGGCAGCGGCTCGATCCTGAGACGGAGCGGGTTGGAGAAGATGCTTTTCCACTTGACCCGCTCGAAGCGGAGGGTGTTGCGCTGCTTCGTGCGGAGTATCCCGATATCCATGCGTGCCGGCTCGACCTCGATATCACCCGCCTTCTGTGGGGTGATGAGGTATTCGAGCCGGTAGATGTGGCGTCCCTTTTCGATCGTGTCGGGGACGGAGCGGCCGGGTTTGACCCAGAAGTCATGAAAAGTCGGCGGCGCGAAGTTGGCTTCGGCGACCTGCAGGTCGATCGGATAGCTGAATCGGAAGGTGATCTTGATCGGTTCACCCAGATATGCGCTCCGTTTGTCGGCGGACATTTTGAAATCGAGTGAGGCGTTGTGCTCCGCCAGCAGCGGCAGCGCCAGCATGAGTATCCAGAGGAGGCAGTATCTACCACGGTTTTGCATTTTTCTTCCTTTCTGCATCTTCGAGCCGAAAGCGCAGCGGCATGGTGCGGGGCTTGCTCTTCTGCAGTCTGCGCTCCCACTTTTTCAGCTCCTGCGGGGAGAGTTCGGTGCGCTTTCGGGATCGGTTCTCTCCGCCGTTTTTCTGCGTGTCGCGCTGCTTGCCGCTGCCTTGTGAGGGCTGCTGTGATTTTTGGTTTTTGCTCCCCTTTTGCTGCGATCGGTTCTGCTGCTTTTTTTGCTCTTTTTTCTGCTCTTTTTGTTTTTTGTCGGAGGGTTTGGATTTGGGCGGCTGCTTTTTGAGGTGTTTTCTGGCCAGCTCGATATTGTACTCCAGATCGGGCTCGGTGTGAAACTTTCGGGCGTAGAGGTAGGCGTCGAGCGCTTTGGCGTATTTGCCGAGTCGGTAGTAGGCGTTGCCGAGGTTGAAAAAGAGCTTGTAGCGCAGCTTCGGATCGCGGGTGTGCGCATCGCTGTAGGCGTGTACCGCCTTTTGGTAGAGGCCCGCGCGGTAGTAGGCGTTGCCCAGATCGTAGTAGGAGGGGGCGTCTCTGCGCGATGCGGCGACGCGCTCGAAGTGCCGGATCGCATCGCGGTAACTCCCCGCGCGGTAGTATCTGAATCCCTCTTTGATCTCATGAAAGTCGAGAAACCCCGCATGCGAATCGCTCGGCGACAGAGAGAGCAGCAGCGGCAGCAGGAGTGCGGCACGGGAGCTTTTGGGCAGGGAGCTGAAGGCAAAGAGCATGAAACAGATCGCGATGGTCAGCGGATAGTAGAAGAGCTCCTGAAAATCCTGCACTTTTCTGCTTTTGCGCTGCATGGTTTTGAACTTTTGCCGGATATCGCGGATGATCATGTCGACGCTCTTGTCGCGGTAACCGCCCTCGATGTAGGCGCCGCCGGTCTCGATCGCGAGCGCTTTGATGCGGTCGTTGAGGCGGCTGATGGCGATATTGCCGGAGTCGTCCTTGAGGTTTTCGCCATGCCAGGGGATCGGTGCGCCCCTTTTGGTGCCGACGGCGTAGATATAGACCGTCACGCCCGCCTTTTTGGCTTCGGCGATCTCTTCGGAGAAGTCGCTCCCGTCTCCGCCGTCGGTGAAGATGACGAGGATCTTCTGTTTATCTTTTTCGAGCATCTCGGCAGCCTTTCGGATCGGGATACGCAGATCGGTGCCGTTGGTGGAGAGGGCGTCGGTGTTGAGATTGTCGATCAGAAAGCGCAGGCTCGCTTTGTCTTCGGTCAGCGGTGCGACGATGAATCCCTCGTCGGCGAAGGCGATTACGCCGATACGCGCCTCTTTGAATTTCTCCATCAGCTCGTAGAGCTTGCGTTTGGCGAAGGTGAGCCGGTCGGGATAGCGGTCGGTGGCGAGCATCGATCGGGAGATATCGAGCGCGACGAGCAGATCGAGGCTTTTGGCGGCGGTGGTGATTTCGGCTTTGGGGAGGACGGGGCGCGCGAGGGCGACGATCATGAAGAGCATCGCCACAAAAAGCATGAAGTTGCGTCCGGTACGCCCGAGCGAATCGGTGTCGATCGTGAGTCTGCGCAGGATCTTTTCGTCGAATATGGTCTGGATCGGGCTCTTGCCGGTGATAATCAGGTAGAAGAGGATGATCAGAGGGATCAGCATGTAGATCAGATATTCGGGCTTCAGAAAGATCATGCCACGCCCCTCTTGTTGAGCAGATAGGTGTAAAAAAGCAGCGCCATAAAAGCGATGAAGAGCGGCAGTTCGAAGAGATAGGATTTTTTGAGGTAGTGGCGCGCTTCGATCGGGGATTTTTCGAGGGCGTCGATGCGGGCGTAGACCTCTCTGAGGGTGGCCGGGTTGTCGGCACTGAAAAACTTCCCGCCGCTCTTTTCGGCGATCAGCTTGAGAAACTCCGCGTTGTAGTCGCCTTTGTTGCCGATGCCGACGGTGTAGACTTTGATGCCGTTCTGGCGGATGACGCGCATCGCGACATCGAAGGGGATGTTGTCCCCGCGGCTCTGCCCGTCGGTGAGGAGGATGACGATCTTGTTTTTGGCTTTGGACTTTTCGAAGAGGCGGGCACTCTGGAAGAGGGCGTCGCTGATGACGGTGTAGTTGGGGCCGGCGATCGTCGCGTAGAGCTTGTCGATGATCTGGGAGAGGATCGTTTTGTCGTAAGTCAGCGGCGAAGCGACATAGGCGAAGTTGCCGAAGACCACCAGCCCGATCTGGTCGTTTTTGCGTTTGCGGACGAAGTCGCGCACGATCCTGCGGGAGACGGCGAATTTGCTCTGGGGGGAGGTGGAGGGCATGTAGCTCTGCTCGAAATCGTAGCGCATCGAACCGCTGGCATCCAGCGCGAGGACGATCGAGTAGCCCTCTCTTTTTTCGACCTCGAGCTTGTCGGTGACGACGGGAGAGGCGAGGGCGGTCAGCGCCATGACGATCGCGATCCATTTGAGCGCGCGCATGATCTGCGAGGTGCGCCCTTCGCTCCGGACGAAGATATCGAGATGGGGGAAGATGATCGCCTCCAGACGCGGCTTGCAGAAGATCGCACAGAGGATAAAGAGGGCCAGAAAGCCGAATACCCACGGATACTCGAAAGAGATATCACTCATCGACCGACTCTACGAAGAGATCGTAAAACTGGATATCCTCCTGGCTGAAGTGTGCGGGAGGATCGGGGGTGAATTTGTACTTCTCCAGTCGCGGCAGCAGCTGTGCGAAGAGCTTGCGGCTGCGCTCCTCGGTAGCGAGGTATCGGCCGTAGCGCGTGATCTGGTAGGCTGCTCGCTTGGGATCGGAGAGGTCCACTTCACGGAGGCGACGGAGCACTTTTTTGCGGATGTCGGTGCGTTTTCTGGCGGTGAAGCGGCGGTAGAACATATAGCCGATCGCTCCGATGAAGAGCAGCGCGACCGCGACCGCTGCGACAAAGAAGTAGAAGCTGACATCGGGGATCGTCACGAGGTCACGGATTTCACGGAGTTGTTCGGGTTGGCTTTGCATTATCTTCTCATAAATAGTTTGGTCAGTTTGACGAAGGGCTCTTCGTCCGTATAGATTTTAGCGAAAGCGATCTGATGTTTGCGAAAGGCTTTGTGCATCGCGAGATCGGCGGCATGGACACGGCGGGCATAGCGGTCGGCGGCATCTTCGTCTACATGCAGCAGTGCGGTGCGGCGGCTCTGGGGGTCGTGGAGATTGACCAGCCCCATCGGCAGCGGCTGCTCCTCGAGGCGGTCGCGTACCGCGACGGCGATCACTTCGTGCTTCTTGCTCAGCAGGCGGAAGTCGAAACGGTCGAAATAGTCGCCGATGACGAAGATGATCGAGCGGCGCTTGATACGCTCGAAGAGGAGTCGGGGAAGCGCCGCCGCGTCGACCGACTGGCCGAGCGCGGGAAAATCGAGCACCGCTTCTGTCGCTTTTCGGACGGAGTGGATCTGCTTGGAGGGGGGTGTGACGCTTTGGAGTCGGTCGGTGTAGATATGGGAGCTGAAGCGATCGCCGTTTTTGATCGCGGAGTAGGCGAGCAGTGCGACGGTCTCGGCGATCTGCTCCTGCTTGAACTTGCGGCGTCCGAAGTAGACACTCCCGCCCAGCACCGAGACGATGACGATATTGAGCTCCCGCTCCTCCCGGAAGATCTTGACGAAGGGGCGCTGCATGCGTGCGGTGACATTCCAGTCGATATGGCGGATGTCGTCGCCGTAGGTATACTCGCGCAGCTCCATGAAATCGAACCCCTCACCCTGAAAGATGGAGGGGTTATTGCCGGCGAC
>CAYLLC010000115.1:0-6285 GCA_964384355.1 uncultured Sulfurospirillum sp.
CCGGGCCTTACTCTCTGGTCACGCAGCAGCCGGTCGGCGGTAAAGCGCTCTTCGGCGGACAGCGATTCGGTGAGATGGAGGTGTGGGCACTCGAAGCGTACGGTGCGGCACACACCCTCAAAGAGATGCTGACGATCAAGTCGGATGACGTCGAGGGCCGTATGCAGGCGTACAAAGCGATTACCAGAGGTGAAAATGTCCCCAAAACAGGTATACCTGAGACATTTTTCGTATTGACCAACGAATTGAAATCATTGGCACTAGATGTAGAGATTTTTGAAGAAGGAGAAGAGGGTGAAGAATCTGATTCCAATAGAGATTAACGAAGAGAACCGTCCAAGAGACTTTGATGCATTCAAGCTGAAGCTGGCAAGCCCGGAGAGAATTCTCTCCTGGAGCTACGGCGAAGTCAAAAAGCCCGAGACTATCAACTACCGTACACTCAAGCCCGAACGCGACGGTCTCTTCTGTGCCAAGATATTCGGTCCCGTAAGAGACTACGAGTGTCTCTGCGGCAAATACAAAAAGATGCGCTACAAAGGTATCAAGTGTGAAAAATGCGGTGTCGAAGTGACCACTTCCAAAGTACGCCGCTCCCGCATGGGACACATCGAGCTGGTGACGCCGGTCGCACATATCTGGTATGTCAATTCACTCCCCAGCCGTATCGGTACGCTGCTGGGTATCAAGATGAAAGATCTCGAGCGCGTGCTCTACTATGAGGCCTATATCGTCAAAAATCCGGGTGAAGCCTACTACGACTACGAAAACACCAAAAAAGTACTCAAGTACGATGTACTCAACGAAGAGCAGTATCAGTCGCTCGAGCAGCGATTCGGTGATTCCGGTTTCGTGGCTGAGATGGGCGGCGAAGCGGTCAAGGAGCTGCTGGAGGAGTTCGACCTGATCGAGACGCTGGAGAGACTCAAGCAGGAGATGGAAGAGACCAAATCCGAAGCGAAGAAGAAGCAGCTCGTCAAACGCCTCAAAGTGGTCGAATCTTTCGTCAACAGCGGAAACCGGCCCGAGTGGATGATGATTACGATTCTGCCGGTACTGCCGCCCGATCTGCGTCCTCTCGTCTCTCTCGACGGCGGCAAATTCGCCGTATCCGATGTCAACGACCTCTACCGCAGGGTGATCAACAGAAACTCCAGACTCAAGCGTCTGGTGGAGCTCGATGCGCCGGAGATCATCATCCGAAACGAGAAGCGTATGCTGCAGGAGGCGGTCGATGCGCTCTTCGACAACGGCCGCCGTGCCAACGCCGTCAAAGGTGCCAACAAGCGACCGCTCAAATCGCTGAGCGAAATCATCAAAGGCAAGCAGGGACGATTCAGACAGAACCTGCTGGGTAAGCGTGTCGACTTCTCCGGCCGTTCGGTCATCGTCGTAGGACCGAGCCTGAGAATGGATCAGTGCGGTCTGCCGAAGACTATGGCGCTCGAGCTCTTCAAACCGCATCTGCTCGCCAGACTCGAAGACAAAGGGTACGCCACCACGATCAAGCAGGCAAAACGCATGATCGAAGCGAGAACCAACGAGGTGTGGGAGTGTCTGCAGGAAGTGGTCGACAACTATCCCGTCATGCTCAACCGTGCGCCGACGCTGCACAAGCTCTCGATTCAGGCGTTTCACCCGGTCCTGATCGACGGCAAAGCGATTCAGCTCCATCCGCTGGTCTGCTCCGCGTTCAATGCCGACTTCGACGGTGACCAGATGGCGGTGCATGTGCCGCTCTCCCGCGAAGCGATCGCAGAGTGCAAAGTCCTGATCCTCTCATCCAACAATATTCTGCTGCCGGCATCCGGTAAGTCGATCGCGGTGCCTACGCAGGATATGGTATTGGGGCTTTACTACCTCTCGCTCGAAAAAGAGAATGCCAAAGGTGCGAACAAGCTCTTCTCCGGTATCGACGAGATCATGATCGCGCTGGATGCCGGCGTGCTCGAGACACAGGCGAAGATCAAGACGGTCCTGGGCGGCCGGCTCGTACACACGACGGCAGGGCGCATGATCATCAAATCGATTCTGCCGGACTTCGTGCCCGAAGATCTCTGGAACAGAGTCCTGAAGAAAAAAGATATCGGCAATCTGGTCGACCACATCTACAAGATCGGCGACACCTATGCGACGGCGGAGATCCTCGATGCGCTGAAAAACCTCGGTTTCCGATACTCGACCGATGCGGGTATCTCGATCTCCATCGACGATATCAATGTCCCCGAGAACAAAGCGCAGGTCATCAAAGAGTCGAAACAGAAGGTGCTGGAGATTCAGCAGCAGTTCTCTGCAGGTCTGCTGACGGAGCAGGAGCGCTACAACAAGATTATCGATATCTGGACCAACACCAACAATGTACTCGCAAACGAGATGATGGAGCTGATGCGCAACGACAAAAACGGCTTCAACTCGATCTACATGATGGCCGATTCCGGTGCGAGGGGTTCTGCGGCACAGATCAGACAGCTCGCCGGTATGCGTGGTCTGATGGCCAAGCCGGACGGCTCGATTATCGAGACGCCGATTATCTCCAACTTCCGCGAAGGGCTGAATGTACTCGAATACTTCATCTCCACCCACGGTGCGAGAAAGGGTCTGGCGGATACGGCGCTCAAAACGGCGAATGCCGGTTATCTGACCAGAAAACTGGTCGATGTCAGCCAGAATGTCAAAGTCTCCGAAGAGGATTGCTGTACGCATGAGGGTATCGAGATCACGGAGATCAGTGCCAACGGTGAATTGATCGAGTCCCTCGAAGACAGGGTGCTCGGCCGTGTACTGGCGGAGAATATCATCGATCCTATCACCAATGAAGTGCTCTTCGTCGAAGGGACGCTGATCGACGAGCAGGCGGCGCAGAGCATCAAAGATGCCGGTATCAAGTCCGCCGTGATCCGTACGCCGATCACATGCAAATCACCCAAAGGTGTCTGTGCGAAGTGTTACGGCCTCAACCTCGGCAAAGCGAAACTGGTCAAGAAGGGCGAAGCGGTCGGAATCATCTCCGCGCAGTCGATCGGTGAGCCGGGTACGCAGCTGACACTGAGAACATTCCACATCGGCGGTACCGCATCTACCGAGCAGCAGGATAAGCAGGTCGTCGCGAAGAAAGAGGGCTTTATCCGCTTCTACAACCTCAAGACCTATACCAACGGCAAAGGCGAAAAGATCGTCGCCAACCGCAGAAACGCCGCTATCCTCCTCGTCGAGCCGAAAATCAAGGCGCCGTTTGCAGGAGAGGTATCGGTCGAATATGCGCACGAGGAGCTGGTAGTATCGGTGACCAGGGGCGACGAAACGGCGAAATTCGTACTGCGCAAAAACGATGTCGCGAAACCCAACGAGCTGGCCGGTATCAGCGGCAAGATGGAGGGTAAATTCTATCTGCCGTACGAAAACAACGCCAGCGTGGAAGCGGGTGAGAGTATCGTAGAGGTGATCAAAGAGGGATGGAATATCCCCAACCGTATCCAGTACGGCAGTCTTCTGCGTATTGAAAACGGTGCGCCGGTCGTACAGAAGATCAGCGCGAAAGCCAACGGCGTCATCAAATATTTCCAGCTCAACGGAGACTACCTCGAGCGATTCGAGAAGATCACCAAAGGGCACAAGGTCGATGAGAAAGGATTGTTCGCGATCATCGCCGACGAAGAGGGCAGAGAAGCGGTGCGCCACTATATCCCGCGACTCTCTATCGTCGAATTCGACGACAATGCGACGGTCCAGTCTACCGATATCATCGCCAGGCCGGAGAGTGACGAGCAGATCGTCATCGCGGAGTGGGATCCATACTCCACGCCGATCATCGCGGAAGAGGACGGTGTCGTGACATTCGAAGATATCGAGCCGGGCACGACGGCGACCGAACAGCTCGACGAACTCGGACAGGCCAGACTGGTGATCAACGAGTATATTCCGTCCGGCTACAAACCGACGATCGTACTCGCCACCAAAAGCGGTGAGATCAAAAAGTATGCGCTCGAGCCGAAAACTTCGATCCTGGTCGAAAACGGCGCAGAGGTCAAACAGGCGGATGAGCTGGCCAAAATCCCCAAAGCCGCCGCGAAGTCGAAGGATATCACCGGTGGTCTGCCGCGCGTCTCCGAGCTCTTCGAAGCGCGTCGTCCGAAATCTCCTGCCGTGATCGCGGAGGTCGCAGGTACGGTGAGATTTGGCAAGCCGCTGCGTGCCAAAGAGCGTATCATCATCGATACCGACGACGGCAACACCAAAGAGTATCTGGTCGACAAAAACCGGCAGATACTCGTACATGCAGGCGAGTATGTGCAGGTGGGCGAGAAGCTGACCGACGGTCAGATCTCCAGCCACGATATCCTCAGAATCATGGGTGAAAAGGCGCTGCACTACTATCTGATCAGCGAGATCCAGCAGGTCTATCGCAGTCAGGGTGTCGCGATCAGCGACAAACATATCGAGATCATCGTCTCACAGATGCTCCGACAGGTCAAAATCGTCGACAGCGGCGATACGCATTTCATCACCGGGGATCTGATCAGCCGCAGAAAGCTGAGAGAAGAGAACGAGCGTATCATGAAGATCGGCGGCGAGCCGGCGATCGCCGAGCCTACGCTGCTGGGTGTCACCAGAGCCGCGATCAACGCCGACTCGATCATCTCGGCGGCATCATTCCAGGAGACGACGAAAGTCCTCACCGAAGCTGCGATCGCAGGCAAGACCGATCATCTCGAAGATCTCAAAGAGAATGTCATCCTCGGTCGTATGATTCCGGTCGGTACCGGTATGTACAAAGACCAGAAAGTCAAGATGCGATATCAGGAATCGTAAAAAAAACCGGCTGCATGTGAGACGCTTTCGCATGCAGCCGCACCCCTTCTGAATCTACCTTAGAAACCCCATAAATTAAGCACTTTATAAACATTTTTTGAGTATTATTGCGGACCTTTATAGAAGCTATAGGCTCTGTAAGGAAATTTTACAAAGGAAAACATGTGCCAACTATCAATCAGTTGATTCGTAAAGAGAGAAAAAAGGTGATTAAAAAATCGAAATCACCGGCACTTGTCAAATGTCCTCAGAGACGAGGCGTTTGTACGAGAGTCTACACGACAACTCCGAAAAAACCTAACTCCGCACTGAGAAAAGTCGCGAAAGTCAGGCTGACAAGCGGATTTGAAGTGATCAGTTATATCGGTGGTGAGGGTCACAACCTGCAGGAGCACTCCATCGTACTCGTCAGAGGCGGCAGGGTCAAAGATCTCCCGGGTGTGAAGTATCACATCGTGCGCGGTGCACTCGATACTGCCGGTGTCGCGAACAGAAAAGTCGCAAGAAGTAAATACGGTACGAAGCGTCCTAAATCGTAAAGAGAGGATCGGCTCGGTAACCGCTGTCGTTTTTCGCCCGAAGCGTCGGAAAGCGTAACCAAATAAATATTATTGTTAAAATTGGCCAGGCACTGTCATGAAAACCTTCGTGGACAGCGTTTGAGTAAATTTGCAAAAAATTGAAGGAAGACTATATGAGAAGAAGAAGAGCTCCGATCAGAGAGATTACTCCGGATCCGATTTACAACTCCAAATTGGTATCCAAATTTATCAACGGCTTGATGCTGGACGGCAAAAAGAGCGTTGCTGCAAAAATTTTCTACGATGCAATCGATACGATCGACCAGAAAGTCGAAGGTGAAAAAGGTATCGATGTATTCTACAAAGCAGTCGAAAATATCAAACCGGTTATGGAAGTCAAAAGTAGAAGAATCGGTGGTGCGACCTATCAGGTACCCGTAGAGGTAAGACCTGTACGTCAGCAGTCGCTTGCGCTCAGATGGATCATCGGATTCACCAGAAAACGAAGCGAAAGAACGATGAAAGACAGATTGGCGAACGAGCTGATCGACGCCGCGAACGAGAGAGGTGCTTCCTACAAGAAGAAAGAAGACACTTACAAAATGGCTGAAGCGAACAAAGCGTTTGCTCACTACAGATGGTAAGAGAAGGAAACTAAGATGCCAAGATCCCATAAACTTGAAGACGTTAGAAATATCGGTATCGCTGCACATATCGATGCGGGTAAAACGACCACTACGGAGAGAATTCTCTTCTATACCGGTGTAGAGCACAAGATCGGTGAGGTACATGACGGTGCCGCTACGATGGACTGGATGGAGCAGGAGCAGGAGCGCGGTATCACCATTACCTCCGCTGCGACCACCTGTGAATGGAGAGGCAAACAGATCAACATCATCGACCCTCCGGGCCACGTCGACTTTACGATCGAGGACGAGCGCTCTATGCGTGTGCC
>CAYLLC010000116.1:0-6279 GCA_964384355.1 uncultured Sulfurospirillum sp.
ACATTGTTGATCTTGACATCGCCATGCACTTCACCTTCGATATGGATCGAATCGTTGCCGACGATATTGCCTACGGTGTGCGTCCCTTTGGTGATGATGGTCGCGGTGGAGAAGTAGCTCTCCTTCGATTCCTTTTTTTTAAATAGTGCCATGATTCCTCTCTGTACTGTGTCTGCCTTACTATGCCCAATATCGGCCAAAAAGGATATTTTCTGAATCGAAAAATATTTCGTAAACTAGATAAAAAAATAGTTGTTTTTGACGATATAGGAGAGACGAATCACAACACCAACACAAAAAGAGTAACCGATGCGATCCATTTCTGCTATAGTGCGCTATACACTCATCCTGCTTTTGGGCATGCTGCCGTGTCAGGCCGATCCTGCACACCCGGTCAATATCACCCCCCAGATGCCCTGGGTCGATATCGACTTGGGCGGCAAGAAGATCCGCATAGAGCGCATTCAGGACACCGACCACAAACTCCGAAACAACTACACCAAGACCTCGCGCCCGACGCCGCCCTTCTATATCCAGCCCTTTCAGCCGATAGCGGGTATCCGCACCGTCACGGAGCTCGATGTGATCGATTTCCTCAAAAAACGGGTTCAGACAAACAGCGGTCTCCTGATCGATGCACGCCTGCCCAAATGGTACACGCTGGGCACGATACCCGGTGCGCTCAATATCCCCTTTTCGATCCTCAAAGGAGGCAGGCACAACCCCTATGTCGCCAGAATCGCTGCGATCTTCGGCGTCAAAACCGACGGCAAAGCGTGGGATTTCTCTCAGGCGGAGCCGCTGCTGCTTTTTGACAACGGCCCATGGTGCCAACAGGCGGTCGTCGCGATGAAGCGGCTCGTCGCACTCGGATATCCCAAAGAGAAGCTCCTCTACTATCGCGGGGGGATGCAGTTTTGGCAGATTCTGGGGCTGACGACGATCACACCCCCTGCAGCAGGAGCGAAATAGATGACCCGGATCACCACATTTCAACGAATCGCACTATGCATGCTGCTGCCGCTGACGCTTTCGGCGGATACGGAGCATCAGAGATCGATCGCACGCCAGCAACAGGCGGCTGCACTCTCCTCCATCGTCGGCGCATTTATCGCCCAGGAGCAGAGCCGGGACCATATCATCAATCTCGCGGGCAAACAGCGCATGCTGACGCAGAAGATGGCCAAACTCTCCCTCATGACGGCGATGCATCTCTCACCGCAACACACTATCAAGAGCCTCCGATCGGCAGCCGATCTCTACGATCGCACGCTCACAGCCTTCGACCGTGGCGATTCGACGCTGCAGATCACTGCAGCCAAAGATCCGCATGTGCGGCAGCAGATCGCAACCCTCAAGAAGATGTGGCACCCCTTCTACACCGCGATACAAACGCTCACCGCCACCTCCGGCAGCGACAAACAGGCACTCGCCTACATCGTCCGGCACAATGAAGCGCTGCTCTCTGCCTCCGACACGCTGGTGCAGCGCTTCAAAAAGGCTTACGCACCGACGCAGAACTTCATAGAGGCGCAGCGCAGCCGGATCATCGATATCGCGGGCAGAGAGCGCATGCTGACACAGCGAATGACCAAAGCCAAACTGATGCTGATCGCCGGTATCGACAAGCCGCAGAGCCGCAAACAGCTACAGGAGACGATCGGAGCCTTCGACACGGCACTGCATGCACTGATCCACGGCGATGCCGCACTGAAGATCCCCCGGCCGACCAATCCCGAGCTGATCGCCGCACTCGCCTCCGTCGACCGGCTCTGGCGACGCCTCAAGCCGCACTATCTCGCATCGTACCCTGCCAAAAGGGAGATCGTCGAGATCCTCACACAGAACGAACCGCTGCTGCAGAAGATGGACCACGCGGTCAAACTCTACGAAAAACTTGCAGATTACTGAAAGGGAAGAAGATGAAGAGAAGATTACGCTACGCACTTATGCTGACCGCTGCGGCACTGCTGCATGCAGAGGATGGCACGCTGGTCAAAATCACGCAGGATATCCCATGGCTGACGGTCGAGCATCTGGGCCAGAAGGTCAAAGTCGCCAGGATTCAGGACACCGCCAATCGCCTGAGCGACGACTATACCAAGACTTCACGCCCCTGCCCGCCCTTCTGTATCCATCCCACCAGAGTCGCGGACAATGTCGAGACGATCGGTGAAGTGGAGCTGGTGCACTTTCTCAAAGAGAAGGTCAACCGCGGCACAGGGATACTGATCGATGCGAGGCTCAGGAAGTGGTACGCCCTCGAGACGATCCCCTCCGCGATCAACATCCCCTACCCCGTACTCGAAAACGCCAACCGGGAGATCGCCAAACAGCTCTTCACCCTCTTTGGCATGCGCACGGACCAGGCGGGTAAATGGGACTTTTCCCATGCCAAAGCGCTGGCGATCTTCTGCAACGGCGTCTGGTGCGACCAGTCCCACAGACTCATCGACGGCCTGCTCAGATACGGCTACCCGGCCGATAAAATCTACTACTACCGCAACGGTTTTCAGGGGTGGAAACTGCTGGGACTGACAACGGTCGTACAAGAAGAAGAGAAAGTAAACTAAGGAGCACTACATGTTCAGAAAAAGAGAAGATATCGAACGCGATTTTATCCAGTACGGCACGCAGCCCGAGACACCACGCTCGCAGGGGAGTATCCTCGGCAAACTGATCCAGCTGCTGAGCCTGATCATCCTGCTGGGTATCGTGCTCTTTATGGGGCTCTTCGGCTACCGCTACTGGCAGAAGGAGTTCGCCGCCAAAGAGCCTGCAGCGACACCGGCCGTGATACCGACCGCACAAAGCACCGTCCCGCAGAACCGGCCGGCAGAGAAGAAGCTCTACACGCAGGAGGAGATGCAGATGATCGTCAAGATGCTGATGACGCAGATGGCCGATGCGCAAAAAGCGGCTCCGACAGAGAGCGGCACACATGCGACCGACACCACTGCAACGGCAGAGCGTGCGGCACCCTCCGGGAGCGCCGCCGCAGACAAGCCTGCCGGCGAAGCGGATAGCGACGCATTGATGCAGGCACTCGAAGATGTCCGTATCGACCTGCCGCAGGAGGCGCCGGCAGAGAGGTCCAAGGCATCGGCAGCAGATGCGCCCCGGCATACAGCAGCCCAAAAGGTACAGCCCGGCAGCGACCACTACAACAAAGTGGTCGTCAAACCCTCCAAGAACAGTTACGACGACTTGACCAGGCTCTCGAAACAGATCGGCTCGATCGTAGACACGATGCAGCAAAAATCGACTTCGGACTATACCCGATCGATCAAAAAAGAGCTCACGACCCGATCCAAAGAGATGCGCGTCATCGTCGTCAAACCCGGCGACACCCTCTCGAGTATCGCAAAACGCGCCTACGGCTCGGCAATGGCATTCGATATCATCATGGAAGCCAACCCCGACCTGATCAAAAACCCCAACCATATCTATGTCGGGCAGCGCCTGCGCGTGCCGTTGAAGCAGTAAGGAGCCCCTATGCAGCAAGAGAGCAGCCAAAAGTATCGCCTCGTCACCCGAAGCAATTTCGACGGTATCGCCAGTGCCGCCCTGCTCAAAACGGCGGATATGGTCGACGAAATGCGCTTCGTCCATCCGCACGATATCCAGAGCGGCAAGATAGAGATCACCAGGCACGACATCGTCACCAACCTCCCCTATGTCGATAGCGCCTACATGGCGTTCGACCATCGGCTCGAAAGCGACGAAGGGGTGCGCCTCAACCCCTGGCATGCCCTCTATACCGATGCAGGCAGTGTCACCGAAGTGATCTACCACTACTACGGCGGCGAAGCGCGTTTCGGCAGCGAGATGCGCCCGCTGATCGATGCCGCCAACCGCTCCAAAAACGCCGATTTCACGCCCGAAGAGATCGAAAATCCCGAGGGTTGGGATCTGCTGATCTTTCTGACCGATCCGCGTACGGGGCTGGGGAGATTTCACGACTTCAGAATCTCCAACTACGCCCTGATGCAGAAGCTCCCCGATCTGATGCGAACGCAAGCTATCGAAGAGATTCTCGAAGATCCCGATGTCAGGGAGCGTGCCGAGATGTACAGCGCCTATCAGAATCGCTTCGTCATGCAGCTGCAGCGCTGCACCGTAAACTACGGGGATATCGCCGTCGTCGACCTGCGCGAAGAGCCGGTCATCTATCCCGGCAACCGTTTCATGCTCTACGCATGCTACCCCCAGATCGCTACTTCGATCCATATCTTTCCCGCCAAATCACCAGACAAGACGGTCATCGCACTGGGCAATACGATCTTCGGGGAAGCGCGGCGCAGACGCATCGACGAAATCGTCACCCGTTACGGCGGCGGCGGGCATGCCGATGCCGGCACCTGTCAGGTACCGACCGACAGCTGTCACCGTGTCACGGACGAGATCATTTCACTGCTGAAAAAGGAGGCATAACGCCTTGCGCAACAGATTCATGGTCACGATCAGTGATATCCACGGCACCAGACAGTACACCCTCCATCAGCTGATACGCAAACTGGCGCTCTGGGTCATCGCGGCGGTGGTCGTCATCATCGCCGGCGGCGCACTCTTCATCCATCTCCTCTCCGGCAAGGTGGCGGATCTCGACCGCAAGACGCAGGAGTACGGCAAGATCCAGCAGATGCTGCTGCAGCAAAACGCCCGGCTCCTCCACACCAAAAAGGCGCTCGAAGCGAAGATCTCCGGCAAGAGCGAAGAGCTGCAGCTGATGAACGAGCAGCTCTCACAGATCGAAAAGATCATCGGCCTCAAGCCCGATATCTCCGACGCTTTCGACAAGCGGATCGAAGAGGCGCGCAGACGAAGCCTCGCCAATCTCAAAGAGGCGAAGCTCACCGTCGCCCAGCTGAGCCTCCTCAACCGCAGCGTACCGACGGGCGCGCCGCTTCACGGCAGATACCGCATCACCGACGGATTCGGCTACCGGATCCATCCGATCACCCATCAGAAGCGTTTTCATTTCGGCGTCGATCTGGCGACACAGGTCGGCACGCCCGTCTACGCCCCGGCCGACGGCGTCGTCGAATATGCCAAACACAAGAGCGGCTACGGCAACTACATGCTGATCAACCACCCCTTCGGATTCAAAACCGGATATGGCCATCTGAGCCGTTTCGCAAAGCGGGAAGGGGATATCGTCAAAAAGGGAGATCTGATCGCCTACAGCGGCAATACGGGACGCAGCACCGGACCGCATCTGCACTATGAGGTGCGCTACCTCTACAAATGGCTCGATCCGATGCACTTCGTGCGGTGGTCTTCCAAAAACTACCGCACCATCATGCAGCAGGAGAGCCTGGTGCAGTGGCGCGCGCTGCTGGAGCTGATCCAGAACCGTTACGATCTGGCGAAAGAGGCGAACCGCTCCTGATCTCAGCGCTGCGGCAGGATCACCTCTTCGAAGAAGTCGGCGATCTCTCTGCGGTCGATTTTGTGTGCCGCACCTTTGTAGAGATTCTCTTCGAGCTTCTCTAACCGCTCATCCAGCCACGGATCGCTTTTGGCATAGGGGAGCAGCAGCTGGTAGAGGCTCCTGTCATCCTTCGCTTTGAGAATCTGCGTGACGATCGGCGCAGCGCTTTTGTTGCGTCCGGGACGGTAGGTCAGCAGCAGCCATGTCGCCGCCGCACCGATCAAAATACCTGCCAGCAGATAGAGATAACCCGCTGCACCGCTTTCGGGTGCGGTAGCCGTCACGCGCTTTTGATCGCTTTTGTCACCCGTCGCGGCGGATTGGATCTCTTTTTCCAGCTTTTCGGAGGCTTCGATCTTCGGCGCAGCGGCTTTCGCATGCGCTCCGCCCCCTTTGACTTTGATCTCGATCGGATCGGTTTGGATCGTCACCGGCTTCTTCGCCTTCGCATCGAAGTAGCGAAATGTGATCGGCGGTATCGTATAGTCATGCTCGGCGACGATGGCGATCTTCTGCGTGAAGCTGCCTCTGTATTTTCCGTTTTGGAGTCCGCTTTCGATTTTGGGATCGTCCGCATAGACCACCGCATCGGGGATATCGAGATCGAATTTTCGTATATCGTCGACATTCCCCTCCCCTTCGATACGGATCGTCAGATTGACCGGCTTGTCCGCATGCACCTCTCTTTTGTCGACATCGGCATGGATCGTGAAGTGTCCGTAGACCTCCAGATTGTCCGGGAGCGGATCGACATGCAGCTTCTCGTCGTTGGAGTAGAGCTTCTTCCACTCCAGCGATGTGACGAAGGAGTTGAAAAAGGGATCGTCGAAGAAGGGATCGTCGAA
>CAYLLC010000117.1:0-5943 GCA_964384355.1 uncultured Sulfurospirillum sp.
TCCCCTACACACCCCCTACACACTATCCCACTATACTTCGTCTGCATATGACACAAAGGAGCGATCATGCAAAAACTCTTTTTTACACTATTGACTGCGTCAGCGTTGCTTGCATTTGCAGGCTGTTACGATACGCCTTCCGAGTCCGGTACGGCGACACAAAAGAGCGGCGATGCCAAAGCGACTGCCACGGCTCCGGCCCAAAAGTGCGGTGACGCCCGAAAAGCGCCGGCTGCGGCAAAATGCGGAGCAGGCAAATGCGGTGACGGGAAATAAGCCTCCCTCCCGCCCACCATACAAGAAAAGGCAAAGGAGAGGTGATGTTACGAAATCTATATATTGAAGTTGCGAGACTACTGAACCATCTGCGTTCACCGGCCCTTCTGCTGGCACGGCTTGCGGTGGCGTATGGCTTTTATGAGCCTGCACTGATGAAGTGGTCCAATATGTCGGCGACGGCGGAGTGGTTCGGCTCGATGGGAATTCCCTTCCCGACGCTCAATGCCTATATGGCGGCGTCGACGGAAATGCTGGGTGTCATTTTGCTGACACTGGGGCTTTTCGTGCGGCTGATATCCTTTCCGATGATCGTCATCATGATCGTCGCGATCGTGACCGTACACCTGCCGCATGGTTTCAGTGCCGGTGACAACGGCTTCGAGATACCGCTCTACTACATGCTCTTTCTCTTCATCTTTATCGCGCACGGTGCGGGCAAGTTCAGCATCGACTACCTGCTCTTCAGAGAGGATCAGTAGTCAGCGATGGAGGAGCTTCTCGAGCATGGCGGCCAGCTGATACAGTACGACTGGAGTCTCTTTTTCAAGTTACTCACGATCGCACTGCTGATCGTGGCCGTACTGACAGCCCTCTACGACCGCTATGTCCAGAGAGAGAATCAGATCCTGATCAACTACCCCCTGATCGGGCGTCTGCGCTATCTCTTCTATCTGCTGCGCGCTCCGATGCGCCAATACTTCGGCGACGAGACCTACTACGATATCCGGGAGAAGGTCGAGTGGGTCGACAAAGCTTCCCGCGACAAGAGTCTCTACTTCTCCTTTTCGCTCTCCAGACCCTCCCACAGCGGCATGCGCCGTTTTGTCCATGCCAACAGCGTCCTCAATATCGATGAAGTCGATGACGATTTCAGCGTCACCTTCGGCGCGCGACACCCCTATCCCTTCACGGCACGCAGCATCATCGGGCGCTCGGCGATGAGTGACGGCGCCATCAGCCCTGAGGCGACGCAGGCCTTTGCCAGAGGCGCCTATATGGGCGGCTTTCCTATCAATACCGGCGAGGGATCCCTGACGACCAATTTTCTGACGACACACGGGTGCAAATGCGATCTCTTACAGCGCCGTTATCTCGAGATCCATCGCGGGACCTTCTTCGCCAGGGGCGTCTACAGCATCACCAAACTGCTCTTCAACAAAGAGATCGCCACGACGCTCTACCGGGATCTGATCCTCACCAAAGAGACGGAAACCTACAATTTCGACGAGCGGCTCAGGGCTTTTTTCCGTGTCGACTGGAGCAGGCCGCTCGAAGATTTCCCGCAGCAGGCGGAGGATATCCCCGACATCGTCTTTCAGATCGGCAGCGGTCTCTTCGGTGTGCGTGATACACAGGGCAACTTCGACCCGTTGCGATACCAAAAGGTGATGCGTTTTGCACGCATGACGGAGATCAAAATCGCACAGGGTGCCAAACAGAGCGGCGGGAAGCTCCTCGCATGCAAAGTGAGCGAAGCGATCGCCTGGTATCGCGGTGTTCCGGCACATCAGGACATCATCAGCCCCAATCGCTTTCCCTATGCGGATACCCCCGAAAATCTTTTCGATTTTGTCGGAGTGTTACAAAAGTTATCACAAAAACCGGTCGGAATCAAAATAGTGATCTCAACACAGGACAATTTTGAGCCGTTTGCCGATCTATTGGCAGAGAGGATCGCCACGGGCGGTTCTTTCCCCGATTTTATCACGCTGGATGGTGCCGACGGCGGCAGCGGAGCAGCCCCTCTCGAGACGATGTACCGCACCGGCAGATCGATCGAGGAGTCGCTCGATATCGTCGTCGGCGCCCTGCAGAAGCGTCATATTCGGGACCAAATCAAAATCATCGCCAGTGAGAAAGTTCTCACGCCCGATGATGTTGTAGCACTTTTATGCCGCGGCGCCGATTTTATCAATATCGCCAGAGGCTTTATGATTTCGGCAGGCTGCATCCGTGCAAAGGAGTGCTCGGGAGCGAACGGCAGAGCGTGCCCGGTAGGAATTGCGACGATGGATCGTCAGAAAAGAAGCAAATTCCTCATCGCACAGAAGGCGCACAATATCGCCGCCTATCACAGACATCTCTGCGAAGGGGTGCGTGCGCTGATGGCGATCATGGGCAAACAGAAGATAGATCAGTTGTCCCCAAAAGAGCTGATGCAAGCATGAGCGCCGATCCCGGGGCGTTTCCCGGGGTAACAGATATGGTCATATTTTTATGACTTTATCCTGAAATTTTCCCGCTCTTTGGCTTTTTGGGTAAACTAATATTGTCTTGTAAAACTTGAAGGAGTATAGTGATGAAAAAAGTTATGGTAAGTTTACTGATGGTATCTGCGATCTTCGCAGTCAGCGGATGTAGTGTCAAAACAGTGAAAAAACCGGTATGCGTAGGGTGTGAAGATCTCCCAAGCTGCGTACCCGGACCGCTGGGCGACTGCATCAAAAAGTAACCACTCTCTGCAGGGGAACCTCTTCCCCTGTTTTTTTCTTTTCAACTATACATTTAATTCATATTTACAATAAGCTGTTAATATACCTCCATGCAAAAAATCCTCATGCTGATGCTACTCAACCTGACCCTCTGGAGCGCACCTCTGGAGAGAGCCTTTTACGAGGGCGACAATGTACTGCACTACTACGATCGGATATCGCAGGAGATCAACAGCACCATCCATCGCAATCTCAAATCGGCCAAAACGATCGCACTCGAACGATCCACACTCAAAAAACTGCGTGAATTCTATCTGCTCAAGGATCAGATCACGCCGGTCAGGACGATCTCCCTCCCTGCCGGGAAAATCGACGCAGAGCGCTATCTGGCGGCACTCTACCATCTAGCCAAACTCAAGCTGGAGATCGAGCGCCTCCGCGACAAGGAGCAGGATTTTCAGAAAAAGCTCTTCGAGCTCAAAAGCAAAATAGAGAAAGAGCTCCCCGACAATCCCAAAAACAGTCTGCTGGTCGATCAGATGCAGTACGCCTTCTACAAACTCTCGCAGGAGAAAGTCCGCAAGACCAGGACGCTCTATCAGGAGCTCTTCGACAAAGAGTTTCGTCTCTTCGAAAAGGCACGCACCAGAGTCCGATTCAAACGAACCGGCAGCGTCACGCAGATCATCCGCAAAACCGCGAAGAAGATCGATACCCTCGAAGAGAAGCATCTGCTCCTCAAGATCGAAAAGGATAGCGAAATCCCGCGCTCACGGGAGGAGAAACAGCAGATCAGCAAAAGCAGCGAAAAGCTCGCCAAAGCGACCGAAGCGACACTGACGAAGCGGATCGAAGCCCACATGCTCCTGGCACTCAAAGCGATCCGCGACGAGAACCGCACCGCCTTTCTGCAGACGATGCGCGCCGTCGACGAAGATATCGCACGACTCTCGCAGCCAAAGCGCCGCCTCTACATGACGACCTCGGCACTGCTGAGCGATCTGGGCGACCGACACTTCGACACCGCCTCGATTGCGATCGCATCGACCAAAGTGGGCTTTCAGAATATCGTCGATTCGATATTGCAGTTCACGAACAAGACCCTCTTCGTCTACGAAGAGAAAGCCTTCTCGATCAAAACGGTGCTGATCTTCGTCATGATCGTGCTGATCGGGCTATTCATCGCCAAAATCTACAAAAATTTCGTCGACAGCTTTCGCCGCACCCGACGCATCAAGAGCCTCTCCACCGCCCGTATGATGGCCAACAGCGGCTACTATATCATCATACTCGCCACCTTCTTCATCGCACTCAAGACGATCGGCCTGGATATGCACACGATCTTCGTCGTCATCGGTGCGATTCTGCTCTGGCTCGCCTTCGGGCTGCAGAGCTTCATCTCCAACTACGCCATCGGCATCCTTCTCAAGATCGACCGCTCCATCCGCATCGGAGACCATATCGAGCTCGATCCGCAGACGGTGGGAGATGTCGACGATATGGATTTTCGCTCCGTGACGATCCGATCGAGCGACAATATCCGCACCGTCATCCCCAACTCCCGCTTCATCGGCGGCACCTTCATCAACCACACGCTCGAAGGGACCAACAGACGCCTCCATATCCGATTCAGCGCCGACAAGCGCATCCCGCATGCCGGAATCGAAGCGCAGATTCTGCATGCACTCGACGCAAGCGACCTCCCCCACATCCGATCCGAAGCCGAGAGGCCGACAGTCACGATCGTCGATATCAACCGCAAAATCGTCCGATACGCCCTGCTGGTGTGGGTGCCCAAGGAGCTCACCTACGACATGTCGATCGCCCGGTCACTCTTTCTGAAGCTGATCCACGAGACCCTCTATCCGCCGGAGGGCGAAGCCTCTCACGCCCCGGTATAGAGCTGTCTGGGTCTGGCGATCTTGGATGTCGGATCCTGTCGGAACTCGATCCACTGCGCGATCCATCCGACCGTCCTGCCGATGACGAAGATCGGCGTAAACATCGTGCGCGGAATCTTGAGCGCATAGAGGATCACCCCCGAATAGAAGTCGATGTTGGGATAGAGATTGCGGCTGACGAAGTAGTCGTCATGCAGTGCGATCTGCTCGATCTCATGCGCGATCTCCAGCAGTTTCGCATCCAGATGGAGCTCCTCTCTGAGCTGATCCTGCAGCTTTTTGAGGACTCTGGCGCGCGGGTCGAAGTTTTTGTAGACGCGATGCCCGAACCCCATCAGTCGAAACGGATCGTTCTTGTCCTTGGCTCTGGCGATAAATTCGGGGACATTTTTGACATCTCCGATCATCTCCAGCTGTGCGATGACCGATTCGTTCGCCCCGCCGTGCGCCCTGCCCCAGAGCGCGGAGATCCCCGCCGAAATCGCCACATAGGGATGTGCACCCGTCGATGCCACGCCCCGCACGGTCGTCGTCGATGCATTCTGCTCATGATCGGCATGCAGGGTAAAGATCGTATCGAGCGCATCGATCTCCACCTGCGATATCTGCTGCTCCCCTTCGGGCGTGATCTTCATGCGGCCATGCGGATAGGCGCGCATCATGTAGAGGAAGTTTTCGGTGAAGCTGCGGTCGATATCGGGATAGATGAAGGGGATCCCCAGCGAGTGCCGGTAGGCGAATGCCGCGAGTGTCGGGATCTTGGCGATGATGCGGCTGGCCATCTCATGATACTCATGCGGATCGTTCAGATCGAGATGCTCATAGTAGAACGACGCCAGCGCCGAGACGGCGGAGGAGAGGATCGCCATCGGGTGCGCATTGCCCGGAAAGCTCTCGATCAAATTGCGCAGCCCCTCATGCACGAAGGCGCGATGCCGGATCTCCAGATCGAACGCTTCGGCCTCTTTTTTGTCGGGCAGCCGCCCCTCCAGCAGCAGAAAACAGACCTCCAGATAGCGCCGGTTCTCGGCCAGCTCCTCGATCGGAATCCCCCGATAGCGCAGCTCCCCCTTCCCTCCGTCGATGAAGGTGATCTTCGATTCGCAACTCGCCGTAGAGGTAAAGCCGGGATCGAAGGTAAAAAGCCCCGTATCTTTGTAGAAGCTGCGCAGATCCACCGTATCGGGACCTCGCGTCGCTTTGAGAATCGGATACTCATACCGCTTGCCGGTGCGGTTGTCGATACATGTCATACTCTCTTTGGCCATCACATCCTCCTTGTTGCATGCTTTGGCACTATTATACAGCGTTTGTGTGGGGGAAATGTTTAG
>CAYLLC010000118.1:0-5926 GCA_964384355.1 uncultured Sulfurospirillum sp.
GCCGACAAAGTCTATCTCAAGCTGATTCTCGACAACTACCTCGCAAAGTAAACCTTCCTGCCCGGCACCCACCGGGTATGGAGAGCCGCTTTTATCTCTTTATCATCAAGTTTATACTATTATAAGAAAAAAATATATTTGGAATGATCATTGAAAAATGCAATCGTCACAGGTGCATCCAGCGGTATCGGACTGGCATGCGCCTATAAACTGCTCAATATGGGCTATAAAGTGATCGGTGTCTCCAGAGATTTCAGCAAATGCGACTGCGACCACCACAACTTCGTCCATATCACATGCGATCTGACAAGCCGCAGGGATATGCTCGCCCTGCAGCACAAGATCGACAAACAGAACACCTTCATCCTCATCAACGCCGCGGGTGTCGGGCACTTCGCGCCGCATGAGGAGCTCCATATCGACCAGATCGAGGAGATCGTCGCGCTCAATCTCACCGCACCGCTGATTCTGACCAAGCTCTTTCTGCGTCCGCTCAAAGCCAACAGCGGCTATATCTTCAACATCAGCTCCATCAGCGGCCAGCAGCCGGCGATCTTCGGTGCCGCCTACGGTGCGAGCAAAGCGGGACTGCACCACTTCGGCCTCTCCCTCTTCAAAGAGGCGCGAAAAAGCGGCCTGAAGGTGATCAATATCGCCCCTGACATCACCAATACGCACTTTTTCGACGATCTGCACTTCCAGCCCTCCGACGATCCGCAGAGCTACATCGAAGCGGAGGATATCGCCGACATCATCGCCCATACGCTGACGATGCGCCCCAGCACCGTCGTCACCAATATCACGCTCGAGCCGCAGAAGTTCAAGCTCGACAAAAAACCGAAAAAGCGTCAGTAGCGATAGCGCTCGATCACCTCGAGCGAGAGCTTCTCCCCGCGCCTCAGATAGGGTTTCACCCGCTCGTAGATCGCCGATTTCAGGGCATGCCTCGCACCCTCTCCGAAATGAAAATCGCTCACCGTATCGGAGCGGATCTCCAGATTTTTGCCGTGCGCGCTGTGGCGTATCTCGATATTTTCGAGCACCACCCTGTGCCCTTCGATCTGCAGCGGTTTCGTATGCAGCACCTCTTTGATGCGTGCGTCATGCACCATCAGCGAAAAGGTGAAATAGAGCGGTACCGAGATCGCCAGCAGCGTCATCGTCGAGATGATGAGTCCCTTTCTAGCACGCTTGATCGGAGAGAAGCCCAGCACCATGAAGGTGACCGCGGCAGCGAAGACGATACCGGCGAAGTTGGTCAGAAAGAGGAGGAAGGCGTTCTGGAATATCTCCCATTCGTGCCACCCCAGCCCGATACCGGCCGTCGCGATCGGCGGTACCAGAGCGACCGCGATCGAGACACCGACGAGCGAGCCCGATATGCGGGGATTGTTCTTGGCGTATGCCGCCGCGATACCCGAGATGATCGCCACCAGCAGATCGAGCAGTGTGGGATGGAGCCGTCCCGCCATCTCCGCCGTCACCATCTGAAACGGCAATCCCCATGCCAGCAGCATCGACATTCCCAGCGCGATTGCCACGCCGACGAAAACACTCCTGCTGCCGTGCATCAGCAGATCCATATCGAAGCGAAGCAGCCCCATCGAGAAGGAGACGATCGGCTGCATCAGCGGTGCCAGCAGCATCGCACCGATGATGACCGATGCCGAATTGAGAAAGAGCCCCGTCGTCGCGAGCAGCGTACTGAGTATCATCATCGTGATGTAGGTGGCTCCGGTACGCGCCTCCTCCCGCAGCGAGGTGAAGAGCTCCTGATATTTGGAGGTGTCGGCATGCGGAAAGAAAGGAATATGCTTCTGCGAATACTCCAGCTCACCCGGATCGGTCGGAAGCGCGCCCAGTTTGACCACCTCTTTTTCGTCGCTCTGGCGCAGCGACTCCTTCTCCCAGAATCGTTCGGAAGCGACGAAACGGACCGCTTTTTTGTGCATCTCGAAGGTGACGGGCGTCGCACAGAGCGGTTTGCCGTCGATCTGTACCGGCAGCGGCGGTTCGCTCTCGATCTCGAGCCGTTCGCTCATCACCACCCCGACCGCTTTGGGCAGCTTGCCGGAGGGAGCGAAGAGCGCTTTGTAGAGATAGCCGATGTAGGCGACGACCGACGAGGGCGAGAGGAGCAGTGCGGCGATCTTGCCGCGGCTGTTCGCAAAAAAGTTGGCCAGCAGTTTCGATGCGCATGAGTGGTCGTCGTGCGCGACGATGACGATGCCGCTGAGCGCGGTGGCGATCTGCTGCTCCTTGAAGGTTCTGAGCTTGACGACCGCCCGTCTGAGGCGGAAGATTCTGCCGATATTGCGCAGCAGCAGGAGCACTCTGCTCCCGCCGCCCGCTTCGTAGTGCAGCGATGCCATCTTGCCATGCGGCGGTGCCTCTCCGACCAGTGCGCTCCAGAGGACGATCTCGTCGTTGCAGTAGAGCAGATCGAGCGACCCGCTCTTGCCGTCCAGTGCGATCTGGAGCGCTTCTACAGGGTCGGCGGGGAGTTCGAAGGTCTGCTGCAGATAGCGCTGCGACGCCCGGGGAACGATGCCGATCGAAAAGCCGTAGACGAAGGAGTGCTCCAGCAGCCGTTTGATCTCGTCGCTGCTGCCGTAGATGACGACGCGGTCCTCCTCGGTCGTATCTTTGGAGCGGAGAAAATCTTCCAGCTCGACCACCTGCAGCGACGCTGCCGCGATCGCCTCGCCGAGACGCTCCTGCACCTCCGTTTCACACCCTTTGCTGTGGACAAAATAGTTCACTGATCACCCCTTTCATGATTTGGCTTTTTCGCATGCGCGATCTTCTCCATGAGCCTTGCGATACGGCGATTCGAGCGCCGGATACGCTGCGGCGAAATCCTGCCCGAGCGCACCAGCCCTTCGATGATGCCGATCACCCGCATCGGATCGACGGGACGCTGGAGCTGATTGCCGAATAGCAGCATATCCGCACCCGCATCGATCGCCAGCGCGATACTCTCCGCGAGCGGATAGTTTTGTCGGATCGCCCCCATCTGCATGTCGTCGGTGACGATCACGCCTCTGAAGCCGAGTCGCTTCCGCAGGAGCCCGGTCAGTGTCCTGCGCGAGAGCGTCGCGGGATAGCGCGGATCGAGGCGGCGGTTGTAGATGTGCGCACTCATGATCATATCTGCCTCCCCCGCTTCGATCAGCTTCGCGAACGGCTGCAGCTCCTCCGCACTCCAGCTCCCGCTCACATCGGTGAATCCCAGATGTGAATCGCCCCGCGATGAACCGTGCCCCGGAAAGTGCTTGAGTGTGGAGAGGATACCATGCCTGCGGTCGGCATCGATCATCCGCTTCGCCGTCGCGACGACACGCTCCGGATCGGCACCGTAGCTGCGGCCGTTTCGTACGATGACGCGGTTTGCGGGATTTTTCGCCAGATCGACCACCGGTGCGAAGTTGCAGTTGAAGCCGAGGCGGGCGAGATCGGCGGCCATCCTGTCATAGATGCGTGATGCAGTTTCGGGCGGAAGCTGCGCCATCTCTTTTGCCGACGGGACGGGGTGCATCCCCGGCAGCTTCGCGAGACGATCGACCCTCCCGCCCTCCTGATCGACCGCGATCAGCAGCGGCTTCGCACTGAGCCGCCGGAGTCCGTCGGTCAGCCCTCTGAGCTGTCGGGGGCCGGAGATGTTTTTGCCGAAGAGGATCACCCCTCCCAGGCCATATCTGCGGATCGTCTCCGCGAGTGCGGGATCGGCATCGACCGATCGCCCCTGCATGCCGAAGATAAGCATACCGGCGATCGCTTCACGCAGCGTGGCCGCCGCAGACACGGTAGCCAGAAACAAGAGAGAAAGCAGTATAATTGGTCGCATAAGCCATTTTACCAAAGCATGCTAAAGAATAAGGAGGCATTGATGCATCCCCGCATCCGCTTCATGTCGCTCATTTTGCCGCTCTTTCTCTACGGCGGCGATCCCTTCGAAGGGCTCAATCCGCCCCCGACCCCGGCGATGCAAAAGGCGATGGCGCAGGCAAAGCCGTGCAGCCATCCCGCGATCGCGGAGGAGAAGTTCGACGAGAGTTTCCGTTACGGATGCTTCTGCGGCAAAAACTATCCCGACATCAAAGATCCCTCGCTCAAACCGATCGCCTATCTCACCTATTCGCAGCGCAAAGCGCTGATCGCCCGCTACTACCGGATCAGGCCCTACGACGATATCGATGCCGCATGCCGTCAGCATGACATCTGCTACATCTACAACGGCGGAGAGGATCAGCACTGCAACGACGCCCTCTACCGGCGGCTGCAGGCGATCTATGATCGTTTCGAAGCGACACCGGATGGCCAAAAGCCGGGCACCCCGGCATGGCGCTGCAAAATCCTCGCCTCCGATATGGCATCGATTTTCAAGACGATCTTCGCCGTGGGTGACAATATCCCGGCATCGCGTTTTTCGATCTTCGCGATGATCACCCCTTTTACGATCGCCAACAAGATGGTCCAGAGCGGTGCGCGGTCCGTCGCGGAGCGCTCCGGCTATCCCCTCCCGCATGAGCGCTGCATGATTCCCCGAAAGTATGCCCGACAACAACCAGCGCCATAACTATCTCGGGGCTTCAACACGCCCTTTTCGTCGCCATACACAAACTATTTACAAAGATTGAGTATAATCCTACCTAAATTTATCAATTACGGGAGTTATGCATGAAACAGATACCACTGCTGCTCCTGCTCGCACTCTCCACCCTCTTCGGTGGATTCAAGATGGTCAAGCAGGATATTCTCGAACCGGATGAAGCGTTTCAGGTCTCGGCCCACAAGAGCGGCGACCGGATCGAGACGGTCATCAAGCTCGGAAAGCAGATCTATGTCTACGACGACAAACTCAAATACTATATCACCAAACCCGAAAAGATCGACATCACCGGCGACCTCAAAAGACCCGAGCCGGAGAAGTTCCACGGGTTCGTCGTCCACCGAGGCAAGCCGATCGAAGTCGATATCCCGCTCTCGCTGATCGCACAGAAGATTCCCGGTGCCGACCGCTTTACCCTCGAGATCGCCTATCAGGGCTGCTCCGAGGCGGGGCTCTGTTATCAGCCGCTCAAAAAGTCGTTCGACTTCACCCTCGACGCTGCGGCGCCGCAGCAGGCACCCAAGCATAGCACAGCGGCCCCCGCGGCAGCCAAACCGCAGGCACTGCCGCAGCAAAAGCGGACAGAAGCCCGGAGCACACCGCCCCTCTCCGAAGAGGACCGTATCGTCAACACCCTCAAAGGGGGCTCGATCTGGACGATTCTGGGGCTCTTTTTCGGATTCGGGCTGCTGCTGAGCCTGACGCCCTGTATCTTCCCGATGATCCCGATACTCTCCTCGATCATCGTCTCGCAGTCGGGTGAAGGCAAAGCGAAGATGAGCGCGGGTCGCGGCCTCTTCCTCTCGGCAATCTATGTCTTTTCGATGGCGATCGCCTATACGATCGCGGGCGTCTTTGCAGGGCTCTTCGGCGCCAATATCCAGACGGCACTCCAGAATCCCTGGGTACTCTCCGCTTTTGCGCTGGTATTCGTGGCACTGGCGCTCTCGATGTTCGGCTACTACGAGATTCAGCTGCCCCAGGCGCTGCAGAGCAAACTGACCAAGACCTCCGACTCCGCACAGAGCAAAGGGGGACTGGCAGGCGTCGCGGTGATGGGATTTCTCTCCGCGCTGATCGTCGGCCCCTGCGTCGCCCCTGCCCTCGCCGGTGCGCTGGTCTATATCGGCCAGACCGGTGATGCGCTGCTGGGCGGTGCCGCACTCTTCGTGATGAGTCTGGGGATGGGCGTGCCGCTGCTGATCGTCGGTGCGGGTGCGGGCAAATTCATGCCCAAACCGGGCGGCTGGATGACGCTGGTGTCACAGATATTCGGTGTCGTCATGCTCGGTATCGCGATCTGGATGCTGGAGC
>CAYLLC010000119.1:0-5914 GCA_964384355.1 uncultured Sulfurospirillum sp.
GAGAACTACAGAAGCGACGATACGATCATCTTCCTGATGGGGCTGCACAACCTCAGGCGTATCGCCTCCAAACTGATCGAAATCGGCAAGCCCGCCGACTATCCCGTCGCGGTGATCAGCCGGGGTACCACACCGGAGGAGAAGACGGTGATCGGCACCCTCTCCGACATCTATGAAAAGGCCAAAGATCTGCCGACCCCTGCGCTGATCGTCGTCGGCGAAGTGGTGAAGCTGCATGACCGGCTCAGCTGGTTCGAGCGGGAGGGGTGAGCATGCAGGAGGTCGTCGTGACACTGGTCTTTATGATGGCGCTGCTGATGTTTGCCGCTTACCCGGCATATCGGGTCGCCGAATGGACGACGAAACGCTACGGACTTTCGCATCGTATGCAAAATCTCCTGACACTCGTCGGGACGATCGTGCTGGCGCTGATCGGGGCACTCTTCCTCAAACTGGGGTGATGTAAACAAATTTCCGTAAAAGACGATATTCCTTTCAGATAAAAATATCTGATATAAGGAATCATCGTCATGCTTGCAAAACTCTCTATCAAACAGAAGCTGGGAATCGTCTCGGCACTGATCATCCTGCTGGGGCTCCTCTCGCTGAGTGTCGACTCTCTCAAAGGGTATCAACAGCGGCAGCAGCTGCTTCGGGTCGAAAAGCTGGTCCAGCTGAGCGACAAACTCTCCAAACTGGTACACGAGACACAGAAGGAGCGCGGCGCGAGTGCCGGGTATCTGGGATCGAAGGGGGCGAAGTTTCGTAAAAAACTGCCCGCACAGAGAGATCTGACCGATCGCCGGCTCAAAGAGTACAAAGCTTTCGTCGCTACGCTCGATCAGGAGATACTCGGAGATGCCCTGCGTCAAAAGATCAGAGCGCTTAACGGCTACCTCGGGAAACTGGGCGATATCCGCATGCAGGTCTCGATGCTCAAAATCCCGCTTGCAAAAGCGATCGGCTTCTATACACAGATGAACAGAGCGATGCTCGACATCATCCCCGAAACGGCCAAGATGAGCCCCGATGCACCGCTGGCGAATCTGCTGAGTGCCTATGCGAACTTTCTCAAGTCCAAAGAGCGTGCCGGTATCGAGCGTGCGGTATTGTCGGGTACATTCGCCGCGGGCGGTTTCGCACCGGGTATGGAGGCCAAAGAGATCAGGCTGATCGCCGAGCAGAACAGCTATCTGGACGCTTTTCTCGCGACGGCGCCACAGGAGGTGATCGACTTCTATCGCAAAGCCTACCGGGGTGATACGATCGATGCGGTCGAGGGCATGCGTGCCGAGGCGCTGGCACACCGCTTCGCTACCGATTCGGTGAAGTGGTTCGACACCATCACGGCGAAGATCAACATCCTCAAAAAGGTGGATGACTTTATCGCCAGAGATGCGTTAGATCACATCGAATCCCTGCTCGATGCGACCACTTCGCATGCGATTCGCACTTTTGTGATCGATGCGACGGTGATCGGCTTCTTTACGCTCTTTATCTTCCTGATCGCCCGCAGCATCATCTCCAATGTCGAAGAGATCAGGGACCAGGTCGATCGTCTGAGTGAGACGATGGATCTCTCCGGACGCATCGAGACGCAGTCGGAGGGTGAGCTGAGGCAGATCGCCGAAGCCGTCAACACGCTGATCGCACACTTCAAAGCGACGATCGAGCAGAGCAAGCGCAACTCCACCGAGACCAGACACGAGAGCGGAGTCCTGCAGCAGACGGCGGATGCGCTCTTTCAGAATATAGGAGAAGCTAAGAGGCTCTCTGATGATGCCAACAGCCTGATACAGGATGTAGGTGAGAATCTTGACATTACAGAAGAGTATGTGATCAAGACGACCGAAGATCTCGAAGAGACCCAGCAGGTACTCGACAGATTCGTCTCCGAGCTGCAGAAGTCGGTGGAGATGATCTATGCGGGTAGCCAGCGACAGGGAGAGATCACGCAGCAGATGCAGGAGCTCAATACACAGGCGGCACAGATCCGCAACATCATCTCGATGATCGGAGAGATTGCGGAGCAGACCAATCTGCTCGCGCTCAATGCCGCGATCGAAGCGGCACGGGCCGGTGAACATGGGCGCGGATTCGCCGTCGTCGCGGATGAGGTGCGGCAGCTGGCGGAGCGCACGCAGAGCTCGCTCTCGGAGATCAATCTGAATGTCAATATCATCACC
Organism: uncultured Sulfurospirillum sp.; assembly: GCA_964384355.1. Lineage (GTDB taxonomy): Bacteria > Campylobacterota > Campylobacteria > Campylobacterales > QNZT01 > QNZT01. The sequence goes on from CAYLLC010000119.1 coordinate 2,187, forward strand.
CAGTCGATCGACCGCATCAGCAGCGATATCCAGACCACTTCACAGGAGTTCAACCAGATCGCAGAGCAGTCCGATCACCTGATCCGCAATGCGGAGCAGACCAAGGAGCAGCTGGGCAACAGTGTGGAGATCTCGACCGTCTCGGTGCAGAAGACCACCTACATCGCACATATGACCAAGAATCTGATTCAGAAGATGGATGCACTGGTCGCGACCGTCCAGCAGAACAACCGGGCGGGAGAGAGTGTCAACCGGATCGCGGGATCGCTGACGGAGAAGTCCGACAGCCTCAACAATGCGCTGGCGCACTTCAAGACATGAGTAGTACCCGATGCTGGAAGCACCCCTGAAGGAGAAGAGCGCAGATCCGGAGAACGAGCGGATCTTTCACAAAGAGATCTTCGTGCTGCGTAACGACTACTACTATAAATTTTACGAACATCGCAACGAGCGCTGGTTTTTCGATATCGCCTACAAACCGATTCAGATGCCCAGCGGCGATGCCTACTCGATCCGGCGCATCGATGAAAACCGCACGCTGATCATGCTCTTTGACGCGATGGGCAAAGGATTGAGCGCTTCGATCACTTCGATACTCGCCAGCGCCTTTGTCAACGACTATGTCGACAGAGCGCTCGATTCCGATAGCTTTACGCTTGCCGGGACGATCGAAGCGTTTCACTACTATCTCAAAAAGCTTATCTTCGAAGAGGAGGCGCTCTCCTGCAGCTTTGTGCTGCTCGATTTCGGCGATATGTCGATCGAGAGCGCGATGTACGGCATGCCGCCGATTCTGCTGTGTGATCGTGCAGGGAAGATCCGAAAAATACGATCCAACCACACCCCTATGACGCGTCACAGTGACGATTTCAGGCTCCAGCGTCACAGCCTCGGGGAGATCTATAAAGTACTGCTCTACACCGACGGATTGAACGAGACGCTGCTCCCTTCCGGGGAACTCTACCACCGCTATCTGCAGGAAGATTTCCGCGATGCGGCCAACTACCGGCACTTTCTGCAGCGTGTCATGTCGCGCACCGAGACTTTCGACGACGATATGACTTTTCTCTTTCTGGAAAAGGAGTATTGCCACCACTGCAGCGTGGCGCGATACACGATCGAAAGCACCGCCGATGCGATCGATGCGCTGATGTGCAAAGTGGAGGATTTTCTCACCGTGCACGGTATGGATGCCGCAGAGAGCGCTGCGATGCTGCAAGCCTTCAGCGAGATGATCGTCAACGCCTACGAGCATGGCAATCTCGGGATCGACCACGAGACCAAGCGCAGGCTGCTGGAGGAGGGGCGATATGAGGCGTTTCTGCAGGAACGGGAAGCGCAGTTTCGGGAGAAAAAGATCAAAGTACTGCTCCACCTCAAGGAAGAGCCGCATCTGAAGACCTTCAAAATCGATATCGAAGATGAGGGTGAGGGTTTCGATACGACACTCATGCGCAACCGAATCATCAAGAAGTCGCAGTTCAACGGACGCGGGCTGCTGATGGTGAGCCGATCGGTCGATGCTTACTATTACAATGCGCGCGCCAACCGTGTCATCATCAAAAAATTCATCAAAAAGGAAGCACCATGACAATCATCAAACCGGCAAGAGAGACAGTAGAGATAGAGGGGACCATCCGCGGGATGCAGGATATCGCAGAGATCAAATCGACGATCGACGCGATGCGACTGGAAGCGGGTGATCCGCTCCACCTGACGATCCGCGACTCCTTCTCGATGCCCTCCGCACTGATCGGATATCTGCTCAAGCTGGTGGAACAGCAGAAGGTGACGCTGCATGTCACCGTCGGCAATGCCGGGCTCGCGGAGCTGCTGGCGGATCTCAATCTGACCAGAATCTTCAATCTGCGGTGCAAAGAGGCAGCATCTGTCTGACAACTGACACTTCTGTCAGAAGAGTTGGAATATAATAACCGCACCGAATGCGGTCCATTGAAAGGGTCGTATCCTCCAAGGAGAAGATGTGGATCTAATCATCGCCGGTGCCGGCCGGGTCGGTCATCTGCTCGCCAAGACGCTCTGTCTGAGGCATAATGTCACGATCATCGACAAAAATGCGGAGATTCTGCAGGTGCTGCAGGAGAGTGTCGATCTGCTGACGATTACGGGAGATATCGAGGACCCCGATACCTACAGCACACTGCTCAACCGACGCTTCGATATCTTCATCGCCGTCACCGACAGTGACGAAGCCAATCTCCTCTCCACCCTGATCGCCGACGATGCGATCGATACGGACAAAAAGATCATCCGGCTCAAAAATGACTATTTCGCCAGGAGCTCGATCTCCGAGAAGCTGGGTATCAGCGATGCGGTCTTCCCCTTTCGTGCGACGGCGGAGTCGATTCGTGCGCTCTTCGACTTCCCCCGGGCGAACAATGTCAAATCGTTCGAATATACCGACTACAAACTGATCTCCGTCTTCGTGCATGAGCGCGTGGCGGAGGCGAGCAGTGTCGCGTGGTTCAACAGCGATACGAGCGTGATCGTGGGTATAGAGCGGGAAAAGCACTTTTTCATCCCGGATGAGGAGGAGGAGATTCTGCCGCATGATCTGCTCTATTTTTTCGGCGATCCGGTGCAGATCCGGCGCTACTGCGAGCTGATCGACACGCGCATGCCCGAAAAGATCGAGAGGATCGCGATATTCGGTGCCGATCTGCTCGGGATCGAAATTGCCAAAGTCCTTCTGGATCGAGGTGTACAGCTCAAGATCATCGAAAAGGATGCCGCGCTCTGCCGACGCGCTTCGGAGATCCTGCAGGATCGCGCCACCGTGATCCACAGCCGCTATGTCGAGCATATTATCTACGAAGAGGAGCAGATCGGGCAGTCGGATATGATCATCTCGACCGATACGAAAGATGAGACCAATATCATCCGCTGCCTCGAAGCCAAAGAGTACGGCATCCGCAAAACCGTCGCGATCAACAACAACACCGACTACTACGATCTGATGCACAAACTCGACATCGTCGCGGCACGCGGCCCAAAAACCAACGCCTTTTACGCGATCCTCGAAAAGATCGGATCGAGTACGGTGATCTTCGAGAAGCACTACTGCGGCGGCAGAGGGGTGATTTTTCAGCGCAGAATTTTCGAAAACTCTCCGCTGATCGGCAAAGTCGTCAAACCCTGCAAGGCGAAAAAGAGTGTCGCCTTCATCCTGCGCGGCGGTGTCCTGCTCCCCTTTATCGAGAAGATGACGCTGGAGGCGGATGATCTGATTACGCTCTTTTTGGATAGCGAAGAGGAGGAGAGGGTGAAGCGATGGATCTACGCACTCTGAAAAATATCTCCAAATTCATCGCCACGATCGGCCTGGCTCTGGCTCTGTTTTTGCTGATTCCGATCGTGACGGGATGGCTCTACGGCGAGAAGATGCATGCGTTTTTGCTCTTTGATCTGATCTTTCTGGGATTCAACGCAGCGGTCTATCTGCTCCTCTATCGGCATGATCTGCAGATGCGGATCAAGGATTCGATTCTCTCGGTCAATCTGATCTGGGTGCTGCTGGGTGTCGCCGGTGCGGTACCGCTCTGGCTCTATACGCATGTGACGCCCTCAGAGGCCTTTTTCGAGGCGATCAGCGGATTTACGACGACGGGTGCGACGATATACAGTGACATCGAATCGCTTCCGCATGCCATCCTCATGCTGCGGAGCCTGATGCACTGGCTGGGCGGTATGGGGATCATCGTCCTGGG
>CAYLLC010000120.1:0-5842 GCA_964384355.1 uncultured Sulfurospirillum sp.
TCCGGGCGCGCTCCACATCGCCTGCGTGATACCGGCATCGACCAGCGCCAGTTGGCGATCGTACGCCTCCTGCCACCTCTCACGGATCTGCGCATACTGTGCATGGAGCTCCATATCGGGCAGATACTCCCGATCCCATGAGACGAGGGTACGTGCGGCCTCCTCCAGACTCCCGTAGATCCCCGCACCCACACCCGCAGCCATCGCCGCACCCAGCGCCGTCGCTTCGGTGACGACGGGAATCCTGACCGCGATACCCAGTACATCGGCAAGTATCTGCGGCCAGAGAAACCCTTTGGCCGCACCGCCGGCGAAGACGATCGAATCGGCCTTCACCCCGCTGAAAGCTTCGATCTTTTGCAGATTGATCGCGGAGACGATGCATGCATTCTCCTGTAGCGCACGAAACATCGCGGCGCGGTTGCATCGCGCGGGATCGAGCGAGAGATTGAGAAACGATGGTACGGCATGGTACCACCGGTCGTACTTCATGCTGTCGCTGAAGATCGGGATGATTCCATACGCACCCACCGGTACCTTGCGCGCCTTCTCCTCCAGCAGAGCGTAGGGATCGATACCACGCTGCTTCGCTTCGCGCTTTTCGACCTCGCAGAAGGCATCGCGAAACCACCGCATCACCAATCCGCTGAAGAAGGTGATTCCTCCGCAGCGCTGCCACTCCAGATCGCGGCTCATCTCGTAGATCCTCTTCGCCAGCACGAAACCCGGCATCACATAGGGTACGATCAGAAAATCGGGAAACAGCGCTCCCAGTGCCTCCCGCCCCTGCGGCGATTCGCTCAGCGTCACTATCGCATCGCATGCGTGTGATCGACATAACGAAACGGGATGATCGCATGCAGAATCGCTTCGACGGAGGGATTGGGCGCATGCGGATCGCGCATCGCCGCCTTCTGCTGCCGTACCATCTCACTGTCACTCAGCGAAGAGAGCGTCGCCATCTGCTGCAGCGTCTGCAGATCGACCGGCGCGAACCCCGCCGCCTCGATCGTCGCGAGATCCCATCCGCTCCCCTTGACATAGAGGGTATCTTGCCACTTGAGCGAAGTGTTGCCCCCGCCATGCAGCACCAGTGAAGGATCGCTGCCCAGCAATCTCGAAGTGTAGACACGCAGATCGAGATCGCTCGCCAAGCACTCCGCCACCGCCGGATCGTAGAGATTTTTCACGGAGCCCCCTCTTTTTGGGAAATATGATAGCGTATATTTGCTACTACACGGCTTGGCAATTTTCTCAAAAATGGAGATAATTTTTCTGCTGATCGTGTATGGCTATGATGTAAAACCATGAATTTATAATCAATTATAGCCTTATACAATCTTTAAATAAAATATATATTTATTAAAATAATGCTATATTTAACTTTTGTTTTATGAAACGTTTTTGATGGAGAGCCGCTATGCTGTTTTTGTTCTATAGAAAGATTTTTTCAATTTTGCATGTCTGAACAAATTCTGTATATTGATCTCGAAGTGACTCATCACGATAAGATAGGCGAGATCGGTCTATTATGCGGTGAAAAAGAGTTACGTTGCTCTTCTATAAATGAAGCTGTCTCTTTTCTTGATTCTCTCTCTTTTGATGCTGTATGCGGACACAATATCATCAACTTTGATCAGTGCTATCTTGAAGAGAGCTCTTTGAACAGAGCGCTAAAGATCAAACCTATAATCGATACTTTACCCATATCGCTACTTCTGTTTTCTCAAAAAACATTCCATGCTCTTCCTAAAGCATATAAAAAAGAGGATGATTTTCGAAACAATCCACTTGAAGATGCGAAATTGACACGAAAGCTTCATGATAGTGTCGTTCAAAAATTTGATACATTAGGTCAGAATTTCCAAAAAGTCTTTTACTCTTTATGCCAGAAGAATAGATATTTTGAAGGTTTTTTTGCCACATTGAAAACTCAGCCGGAATCTCTGTCACCTTTCGTTCTCAAAGGAATTATCAAAACACTTTTTGCTTCCTTGAGCATCGATGATGATTGGCTTGATGAGATGATTGAAAACCATCCGATCGAGTTGGCCTATATCCTTTCAGCCAAGGCGGAAGGTATCGACGAAGTGCATACCTTGCCGCCGAAGGTATTGTACGACTATCCCCGGATCACGGTATTGCAGGAACGGCTGATACTGCCAAAAGAAACAGAAGATGAAGATTTACTGGAATTTAGCCATGACGTATTCGGATTTGCGGGTTTTCGTGAGTTTCCCAGACTCGATGCGTCGCTTATTCGAGGAACGACACTTTCGCAAAAAGAGATCGTCCAAGCAGCATTGCAGCAAGAATCCTTCATTGCCGTTCTGCCTACAGGTGGCGGCAAGACATTCAGCTTTTGGCTTCCCGCGCTCTATCGCGCCAAAGCACTCAAGCGCTTGACCGTCGTCATCGCTCCGCTTCAGGCGCTGATACAAGACCAGATCGAAAGCTTTCATAAGCAAGTCGCCAATTTCAGTGCCGTAGCGATCAGCGGTTTTCAAACCCCGCCGGAGCGAACCGACGCGATCGAGAAGGTACAAAACGGTGAAGCCGATCTGCTCTATATCGCGCCGGAGAGCCTGCGTTCCAATACGATCTTTGCATTGCTCAAAAACAGAGTCATCGACCGATTCGTGATCGATGAGGCTCACTGTCTGTCGACTTGGGGGCATGATTTTAGGCATGATTACTTTTTTATCGCCGAATTTATCAAAGATCTGCTCGACGTACAGCCATGGCAGGAGTCGATACCGGTCTCCTGTTTTACCGCTACGGCGAAACCCGATGTGATCGAAGATATCGACCGTTATTTCAGCGAGAGTTTAGGGCTGGAGATGAAGCGCTATCTGGCGCGTCCGGAGCGCAAAAATCTGCACTATGAGGCAATCGGCGTAGAAAAAGAGGATCAGAAGTATCTTCAGCTGCTTAAGATTTTAAATGAGCGGCAGGGGGCTGCACTGGTGTACATTCCTTCTTCGACCCGTCAATGCGACGAGATTGCCGAGAAGCTTTCTCAGGATCTTGCTCCTCGTATCGTCAAGTCGTTTCACTCCAAACTGGAGAGTGAAGAGAAGATGGGGATACTCGAAGCCTATCTCAAAGGTGAGGTCAACGTGATCGTCGCGACCACCGCTTTTGGGATGGGAGTAGACAAGCCCGATATCGAAACGGTGATTCACTACGAAGTCTCCGATTCGTTGGAAAATTATGCCCAAGAGGCCGGGAGGGGCGCCAGGGACCCGAAGCTTGAAGCCTTTTGTCCCATATTATTTGACGAAAAAGATCTTGATAAGCATTTCAATACACTTAGCCGTACCAAGCTAACCTCCAGAGAGATTAACGCTATTTTCTCCGTACTCAAAAATCAGCCGGGGGAAAAGATCCTTCTAAGTAGCCGCGAGATAGCTCAAAAAGCCGGATGGGATACGGAGGGTGATGACGAGAGTTGGGATATCAAGGTCAAGACGGCTCTGTTGGAGTTGGAGCGTGAGGGGTATTTGAAACGTAAGCGCAACCAGGTGCGTTACTATGCCGACGCTATCGCCAAAGATGCTTATGACAAACTGCATAAAATGCACGATGACGGTACTCTGAACGAGGAAGAACATCGGAGATTGACCCAAGTATTGGGCAGTCTGCTCGGCCGGGGGAAACCTGCGGCGTATCAGGTGGACGAAGCTGTATCGATCCTTGATATGGACAAAGAAGTGATCGCACTTTCGATTTTGCGCCTCAAAGAACTCGGTATCGTCAGCGACGATAAAGAGATGACGCTCAAAATCAAACCCGATGCGCTCACGCGACTTGAGGAGATCATTCGTGTCGAAAAGACTCTTGAAGAATGGGTAAGGGAAAACAAGAGCGGTGAGATCACGATCCGCGCTCTTAATGAATTTTTGATCGATGATGGCGTCATTACGGAGGATAGAAATGTTTCGGATATTATACGCAAAGCATTCCGATCATGGCGTGCTCTACCTGATACTTTCGTTGCGTATCGTATCGATCGCCAAAACGATCTTTGGCACTATGAGTTATTCGATGAAACACGGTTGATAAAGTCGCTAACATATAAACATCGCGTACAAAAAGCCGTCGTACATTATTTCATAAAGCAACTCCCCAAAACACGTAGCAAACAAGCCGTCGAACTTTCATTCAGTATGGTCGAGCTAAAAAAAACGCTCGAGTTTCCGCTTAAAGCACTTGATAAGGCACTTTTCCATCTACACACGACGCAAATCGTCGAGCTGACTTCGGGACGTTTTATCTATTATTCCCCGATGCAGATTCACAAAACCGATAAGTTTCAAAACAAACTGCGCTACACGAAACAAGAGTATGCCAAACGGATGAGGGCGTATTACCAAAGAAAGATCGAATCGATTCACATTATGGGAGAGTATGCCAAGCGGATGCGGCACAATCCCAAAGAGGCGACGGCTTTTTTGAGCGATTATTTCACCATGGGTTACGATCGTTTCAAGCGCCATTACAAACTCCTTAAGGCCGAGATATCGCGTCCGATGACCAAAAGACGCTACGAAAAGATCTTTTCCAAACTTTCCGAGGAGCAACGCGCCATCGTAGAGGATAACGAACATGATGCGATTTTGGTACTTGCAGGTCCCGGAAGCGGCAAGACGACGGTATTGGTACACAAGATTGCATCGCTCATTTTGCAAGAGGATGTCAAACCCGAGCAGTTTTTGATGCTGACTTTTTCTCATGCGGCGGCTAGTGAGTTTAAAAGTCGACTACGAGACCTCATCGGTGAGTTGGCGTGGGAAGTGGAGATACGCACCTTTCACGGCTATGCGCTTAAAACGATCGGTCGGCAAGTTTCCGACGAACAGAGCGACCTACTGCGTCATGCCGTCGCTGAGGCGGCGAATCAGATCAAACAAGGCATCGTCAAACCGCCCTTTAAGTCGGTGCTGGTTCTGGATGAATATCAGGATATCAATGCCGATGCTTTCGAGCTGATCGAGGCGCTCTACCTGGCACATGACGAAAACCTCCGTATGATCGCCGTGGGAGACGACGATCAGTGCATTTTGGAGAGTGTCAACGGTGCCGACGTACGCTTTTTTGCCAAGTTCAAAGAGCGTTTCGGAGGGGAGAACGGTACCGAAGAGTATGCTTTGGTAGAGAATTATCGCTGTTCGCCGCAGATTGTCTCTGTAGCGTCTCGCTTGCTTGAACCTCTTAAAATACGTTTTAAAGAGACACCGATCAAGGCAGTGAAAAAAAACAAAAAGCGCCCCGTCACAATTCATCTGTGTGATACGCCTCATCCGGGAGTCGCGGCAGTAGAGTTGATACTACAGAGTGGTACCTACGAAGGAACGACTGCCTATTTGGCCTTTAGTAACGAAGAAGTAAGCCAGATCTATTCGCATCTGCATTCTCATGGTATCGAAGCACACTATCTGATCGAGCGTAGCGGTTACCGCCCGCGTAATCTGGCGGAGATCTTCGATTTTACAAAGTATCTCTATGCCGAGGTACCCGATCGCCCCTTTTTCGAGAACAAAGATATCCGGCGGGCATTGAACGAGACGCATAAAACCTATGCCGGCTCCAAACGCCTCAAACTTCTTGAAGATGTGATCGATGGATTCAAAAAGGAGTATGAAGAGTTTTACTTCTCGCTATGGGAGGAGTATCTTGACGATATTCAGTTTGAAGAGTTTGCGCAAACCGGGAAAGTCACCGTATCGACGATGCACAAAGCCAAAGGCAGAGAGTTCGATCGTGTGGTCGTCTCTCTGTCCCATCGCAAGAAACAAGACGAGTGGTTGAGACTGCTCTATGTCGCTTTTACCAGGGCAAA
>CAYLLC010000121.1:0-5794 GCA_964384355.1 uncultured Sulfurospirillum sp.
CTTCTGGCACAATTCTCCAAAATGTAACCGAAAGGTTGGTATGCATCCCATCTCCGTCTCCACACTCAACAACCAGATCAAATCGCTGCTCGAGACCCACTATATGCAGGTCCTTGTCGAAGGCGAGGTGAGCCGTGTCACCTATCACTCGACGGGACATCTCTACTTCACGCTCAAAGATGACAAAAGCGCGATCTCATGCGTCATGTTCCGGGGCAACAATCAGCGGCTCAAATTCCGTCTCGAAGAGGGGATGGCGGTGATCGTCGGCGGCGGTATCTCCGTCTATACGCCGCGCGGCAGCTACCAGATCAACTGCTCCACGATCGAGCCGGCAGGCAGCGGTGCACTCGCCCTCGCCTACGAACAGCTCAAGAAGCGGCTCGAAGCGAAGGGCTATTTCGACAGAAGCCGAAAAAAGGCGCTGCCTCCCTTTCCCGGACATATCGTCCTCGTCACCTCCGCGACCGGTGCGGCGCTGCAGGATATGCTGCGCGTCGCGCAGAAGCGCTGGCCGCTGCTGAAGATCACGCTGATCGATACGCAGGTACAGGGAGAGGGAAGCGCAGCGATGATCGCACGCAATATCCGCATCGCCGATCGGCTCGGTGCGGATGCGATCGTCGTCGGGCGCGGCGGCGGCAGCCTCGAAGATCTCTGGTCCTTCAACGAAGAGAGCGTCGCCGACGCGATCTTCGCGGCCAGGACCCCCGTCGTCTCCGCCGTCGGACATGAGATCGATTTTCTGATCAGCGATTTCGTCGCCGACCTGCGCGCCCCTACCCCCTCCGCCGCGATGGAGCTGATACTGCCCGATCAGAGCGAAATCCGCATCACGATCGACGGCTTGATCGACACTTTTACGGGCGGCATGCGTGCGATACTCCAGCGCAAAGAGACCCAGCTGCTGCACCTGAGACAGCTCTTCGAGCAAAACTCCGCCGCGGCGAAACTGCAACTCTACCGTCAGGAAGCCGAGGCTTTGCAGACGCAGATGCGAACGCTCATGCGCCACAGACTCCAGCAGCGAGAGGAGCAGCTGCAATCCCTCTACAACGCCTTCTTGCAAAACGATCCGGCCAAACGGGATCGCACCGGCATCGCCCAGATCAGCCAAAACGGCAAGAAGATCGACCTGAACGATCTGAAAGTGGGAGACCGGTTTGTCGCCGAGACCTCCCGCACCCGCATCGTCGCCAGTGTCGAAGAGAAGAGAGCGCTTTGAAAAGTTTGAGAAGATAGCAACCCTGTCATGTTCAGATCGATCTTCACCAACAGTTTCGGCATTCTCTTTTCGCGGATTCTCGGTTTTCTCCGCGACATGCTCCAGGCGTCGATCCTCGGGGCCAATATCTACACCGATATCTTTATCGTCGCATTCAAGCTCCCCAACCTCTTCCGCCGTATCTTCGCCGAGGGGGCGTTCACGCAGAGTTTCCTGCCCGCTTTCACCCACAGCCGCCACAAAGGGGTCTTCGCCGCAGCGATCTTTCTGCGCTTTCTGGGACTGCTGCTGCTGTTCGCGCTGCTGGTGACGCTCTTTGACAATCTCTTTACCAAGCTGATCGCATGGGGATTCGACGATGCCACGATCGAGGCTGCAGCACCGCTGGTGGCGATCAATTTCTACTATCTGATCCTGATATTCATCGTCACCTTTCTCGCATCGCTGCTGCAGTACAAAAACCACTTCGCCACGACGGCATTCGCGACCGGGCTGCTCAATATCGCGCTGATCACCGCGCTCCTGCTGGGCCGGGGTCTGCCGCCTGATACCATCGTCTGGTATCTCAGCTACGCCGTTATCGCCGGGGGAGTCATGCAGGTGGCCGTGCATCTCATCGCTCTGCGCAAGCTCGGGCTGCACCGCCTGCTGATCGGCGGATTGCGTGCGCAGAAGCGCAAACGCGCATCGATCGTATCGGAGAAGCAGCGCTTCTCCTCCACCTTCCTCGCCTCCGTCGTGGGAAATTCGACGGCACAGATCTCCGCCTTTCTCGACGGCTGGCTCGCCTCCTTTCTCGCTGCGGGATCGATCAGCTATCTCTACTACGCCAACCGTATCTTCCAGTTTCCGCTGGCACTCTTCGCGATCGCCACCTCCGTCGCGATCTTTCCGAAGGTGACACGCTACCTGAAGAAGCGCGAAGAGGCGAAGGCGCTGCAGATGCTGACGAAGAGCTTCTGGCTGCTGGCCGCGCTGCTGCTGGCCGCTACGATCACCGGCATCATCTTCAGCCGGGAGATCGTCTGGCTCCTCTACCAACGCGGCGCCTTCGCAAGATCGGATACGACAGAAACGGCGATCGTCCTGACGATGTACCTGATCGGCCTGATCCCCTTCGGACTGGCCAAAATCTTCTCTCTCTGGCTCTACGCCACCCACCGGCAGAAGGAGGCGGCGAAGATCTCGGGGCTCTCACTGGGGCTCAATATCCTCCTCTCCCTCGCGCTGATCGCGCCGATGGGTGCTGCCGGGCTGGCACTGGCGAGCTCGCTCAGCGGTATCATGCTGCTGCTGCTGACGATCCGCGCCTTTGGGAAAGCGAAATTTTACGCTATAATCCGACACAGATATGGACTCTATATCCTCGCCGGCGCGTGGATATTGACTATGATACTACTTCAGACAAAGGAACTGATCAGTGACTATCTATAACACCGCTTCCCGCGAAAAAGAGCCCTTCGTACCGCTGGAAGAGAACCATGTGCGCATCTATGTCTGCGGCCCCACCGTCTACGACGACGCCCATCTGGGGCATGCCCGCAGCGCGATCGCATTCGACCTCCTGCGGCGGACACTGCGGGCGCTCGGCTACCGCGTCACTTTCGTCAAAAACTTTACCGATATCGACGACAAGATTATCAACAAAATGCACCAGAGCGGCAAAAGCCTCGAAGAGATCGTCTCTTACTATATCCGACGCTACCGGGAGGATATGCATGCAATCGGCGTCGAAGATGCCGACATCGAACCCAAAGCGACCGAGACGATCGACGAGATCATCGCATTCATCGACCATCTGATGCAAAAATCGTGCGCCTATGTGATCGAGGACGGTGTCTATTTCGACACTACGAAAGATCCCAAATATCTCTGCCTGAGCCACCGCCATGTCGACGAGAGCCACAACCGCGCCCGCATCGAAGGGAGCAGCGCCAAAAAGGATCCCAAAGATTTCGCCCTCTGGAAATTCTCCAAAGCAGGCGAACCGGCTTACGAGAGCCCGTGGGGGAGCGGCAGACCCGGCTGGCATATCGAATGCTCCGCGATGATCAAGAAGCACCTCGCCACCGACAAAACCTACCAGATCGATATCCACGGCGGCGGTGCCGATCTGCTCTTTCCCCACCACGAAAACGAAGCGGCACAGAGCAGGTGCGAATCGGGCCAGTATCTGGCACGCTACTGGATGCACAACGGCTTCGTACAGATCGACGGCGAAAAGATGAGCAAATCGCTGGGCAACTCCTTCTTCCTCAAAGATGCACTGAAAGCCTACGAAGGTGAGGTGCTGCGCTTCTATCTGCTCGCGACCCACTACCGCGCCAATTTCAACTTCAACGAAGCGGACCTCCTCGCAGCCAAAAAGCGGCTCGACCGGCTCTACCGCCTGAAGAAGCGCATCGCCCTGCAGAGCGGCTCCGCCGTCGACAAAGCCTTCCGGAAAAAACTGCTCGACGCACTGCGTGACGATCTCAATATCTCCCTCGCACTCGCTGCCGTCGACGAGATGATCCAGCAGAGCAACGAACGGCTGGACCAGAACCCGAAAGATAAGGGGCTCAAGAAAGAGATCTACGCCAATATCGCCTACCTGACGGAGCTGCTCGGTATCGGAGGGATGGATCCCTTCGCCTATTTCCAGCAGGGGATCGATCCCGAGACGAGAACCGAAATCGAGAAGCTCATCGCACAGCGCAGCGAAGCCAAAAAGGCGAAAGATTTCGCCACCAGCGACGCGATCCGCGACCGGCTGCATGCGATGGGCATCCAGATCATGGATACCCCCGCAGGTACGCTTTGGGAGAAGAGCGAATAGTGCACGATTTTCTGACCCTTCTGGGCCACTTCTCTCCCTACTTCAAAGAGTACAAACAGAAACTCTTTCTGGCGATTCTGGGTATGGTCATGTCCTCCGCCGGCACCGCACTGACCGCCTATATGATCAAGCCGGTGCTCGACCGTATCTTTATCGAAAAGAACGAGCATCTGCTCTATATCCTCCCCTTCGGCATCGTCGCCGTCTATGCGCTCAAGAGTGCCGGTGTCTATCTGCAGGCCTACTACTCCGCCTATATCGGACAGGATATCGTCAGACGCATCCGCGACCGGCTGGTCGCCAAAATTCTCTCTTTCGAGATCGGCTTTTTCCATACGATGCGCAGCGGAGAGCTGATCAGCCGAAGCGTCAACGATGTAGAGCGGGTGCGCAATGTCGTCTCTTCGATGATTCCGGTCATGATCCGGGAGATCCTGACGGTCATCTTTCTGACGCTCTATATCTTCTACCTCAATCCCAAAATGGCCTTTTTCGCTCTCATCTTCATCCCGCTGGCAGCCAAACCGCTCTCGATCCTGACCAGAAAGATGAAGCGTCTCTCCACCTCTTCGCAGGAGCTGCTCTCCAATCTGACTGCAAGGCTCAGTGAGATTTTCAACAATATCGAAATGATCAAAGCCAACGGCGTCGAAGCGTTCGAGGGCAAAAGATTCGCCGAAGAGAACCGTGAAATCTTCAAGATCAACATGAAGGCGGTACGCACGACCGAACTGGTCACCCCGATCATGGAGATACTCGGCGCGATGGCGGCGGCACTGGTCATCATCATGGGCGGTACGGAGGTGATCCACGGCCATCTCAGCGTCGGCAGTTTTTTCTCCTTTCTGACGGCACTCTTCATGCTCTATACGCCGATCAAGAAGGTCTCCAAGCTCTTCAACCAGATCCAGGATGCGATCGCCGCCGACGAACGGATCCAGCAGCTGCTCGGCCGCGAGCCACAAATCACGGACGGCATGATCGATTTCGACGAACCGATCGCGCGTGTGTCGTTCGATCATGTCTGGCTGCACTACGACCCGGCCAAAGCGGCACTGCAGGATATCAGCTTCAGTGCAAGAAAGGGAGAGAAGATCGCGCTGGTCGGCAACAGCGGCGGCGGGAAGAGCTCGATCGTCAATCTGCTGCTGCGCTTCTACGATCCCAGCAGCGGTGCGGTCCGTTTCAACGATACCGATATCCGGGAGATGACACTCGCAAGCCTGCGGCGGGAGATCGCCATCGTCACACAGCGCGTCTATATCCTCAACGACACCGTCGCAGCCAATGTCGCCTACGGTGCGACGATCGACGAAGCGAAGGTGATTCAGTCGCTCAAAGATGCGAATGCATGGGATTTCATCTCCGAACTGCCGGAGGGGATCCATACCCGAATCAATGAATTCGGTACCAACTTCTCCGGAGGACAGCGCCAGCGCATCGCGATCGCCAGAGCGATCTACCGCGACCCGCAGATTCTGATCTTCGACGAAGCCACAAGCGCACTCGACAGCGAAAGTGAACAGAAGATCACCGATGCCATCGATCGCATCTCCGGCGATAAAATCACCTTTATCATCGCCCACCGTATGAACAGTATCGTGCATGCCGACACGATCCTCGTACTCAAAGAGGGCAAACTGGTCTGCAAGGGAAAAAATAGTGAACTTTTGAAACAGTGCAGTGAATTCAAACTGCTAAAAGGTTTACAAAAGTAAAGTTTTTATGTATACTCTTTTTATATAACGAAA
>CAYLLC010000122.1:0-5772 GCA_964384355.1 uncultured Sulfurospirillum sp.
GTCTGATTGTGTGAAACGACCGAGATATAGATTTTACTTTGCATCTGCGCTTATCCAGGTTATTAAATTTTGTGCGGCACGAGCATAGCCGTCGCGTTCATGCGCCGTCACCTCCTCCAGATAGGCCCGCTGCGCCGCACGATAGCCGGCATCGTCGAAATGGCGCAAAATGAATTGCAGCATCTCCTCCTCCGTGCCCTCCCCGAAGAGCGGATACCCTTCACCCATAATCTCACGAAAGATCGCGATATCCGAAAGCAGCGGAACGGAGCGGAACCAGAGTGCCTCCACCAGAGGCAGGCCGTACCCCTCGTTTCGGGAGAGAAATAGCGTAAAGTGCGATTCGCGGTAACGCCGGTTGAGCGCTTCGTCATCCAGAAATCCGTCAAAACGCAGTCTGATCCGTTCGAATGCGGCATCTTCGAAAAGCGCGGTAGTCTCCTCCGTCTGCTTACCGGTAAAGGTCAGCACCACTTCGTCGAACCGCTTCCGATCGCTCAGAAAACGGTCGAAAAAGCGGCAAAAATCGAGAATGCGATCGACCCCCTTCGCCCGGTTCAGCCGTCCCACGACCAGCAGATACAGCTTCCTGCCTGTGAACTTCTCCTCACTCTGAGACGGATCGGGTCGTTCGTAGTTGCGTACTTTGAAGGGAATGCCGTTTGGCAGATAGAGCATCGTTTTACGCTCGGGGACGATCCCGTAGTACTTCCGCAGATCTGCTGCGGTCGTCCGTGAGATATATCCGATCGCGCGATCCAGATATTTGGCGCTCCTGAGCAAGAGGGCATGATAGCGCCGGTGAAACGGCGAATAGAGTGCAGGATTGGTCTCGGGGGAGAGGTCGTGAATCACCTTCATCATCCGCGTCCACGGCAGTATCAGCGGCATGAAATTGGTGGCGAATATCGCATCGTAGCGACCGTTTTTCAGCAAACCGGCATAAAGCCCCGCCATCTTGTGAAAAAAACTCCTGTCATCGACGGCGATCAGGCGCAGATCGGGACCGCTTCGGCGGTGACGCTCCAGTACGCGCTCCTCCAGCAGCTGCACGACCTGCTTCCCTGCATAGATATCGATGCGCCAGGGATAGCGCGCATCCGCGATACGCTCCAGAAAAGCGTCGAGCAGATTTTCGGTATAGACGCTGATACCGTCATATTTGACGATATACCCCGTTGCGATGAATGCGATCTTTCTATCCATGTCCTCTATCCTTGTAGCATGTCACGATACCGTAACTCATCCCCAGAAAGAGATAGTAATACTCATCTCCGATCGAGGGATTGAAGTTGGCGTAGACGAAGAGCAGAATCGGTATCGCCATCGTGACATAATAGCGACTCGATGATGAAAACCAGAGCAGAAGCAGATGAAATATCAACCCGAGAATCGTCACGCTGAGCCAGATATCGAGATAGGAGTTGAAGATCATGCCGCTGCCCGGCCCCAGACCGATCACCCCCTGCGGAAAGAGTGTGAAGTATGCCTCGACGAAACCGAATCCGTACCCCCCGATCCAGTGCGTGCGCCCGAGCAGGTCCATCACGATCATAAAGGCTTTGCCCCGCTCATGCTGCATCTTCTCCGCAAGCATCTCGGCGGTGATGATCGGTTTGGGCAGCAGGGTATTGGCGATGAAAAAGGCGAGGATCAGCACAACGATCATCAGCAGCATGCGATTGGTGTTGAGTCTGGAAAAACGGGCAAGCAACGGATCCCGCATACGGATATATTCCGGCATATAGCGGTTGGTGCGTATCAGCGTAAGCATGCCCTTGTAGAGAATCAGAAAGAGCATGATCGCAAGCAGTCCTATCCAGACGGTCTTGTTTTTGGAGAGTACCAGAGATACGAACACAAAGCCATAGAGCAACGCCAAAATCCACCTGTGCTTCTGCGGCCATATCGAAAAGTCGTACCGCAGCAGGAGCGCGAAGATCGCCGTCGTCTCGACGGTGATCGCAAACCAGCCCGCTTCGGCGAAAGTCCCCTGATACTCGATATATTTCGCACTCCCCTCGAATGCGGTACGGTAGCTGACGATGATGTTTTTGATCGCTTCCGGCACGACGCCCAGATCGATAAGAAGTGCGTTGAGACAGAGAATCAGCACTATGATCTCCAGCGCACGAATCAGAGTACGCAGATCGATATAGCGGATATAGTAGAACCCCGTATAGAATGCCGCCGGAAAAATCAGCAGATATTTGACGAAAAATTTCGATTCACCGATTTTGACCGATGTGGAGTTGAGACTGAGCAGGATCATCAGCACCGCTGCGATCCAGAAGAAGAGCAGAATCCTCCACGCGACATCCTTGCGCATCAGATCTTCCCAGAAAAAGAGGAAAAAACTCCCCAGAATCGCCAGCTGACCGAAGCGTGCGCCTCCCATTTTGAGCGAAGGTATCGAGAGGAGTATCATGACGGCGAAGAGACTCAGTAAAACTATGCGCTTCATATCGCTACCTGCACCGATCAGTCGAAAAACCTGAAAAAAGAGAACCCTTTTTTGCGTCGTTTTTTGCCGCTGATATATTCGTGGCTTCTGATATATTTGCGATTCTCCCGCCTGGTCACGATATGGATATAGCGGGCATCGACGCCGTTGAGCACGAAACCGGTCTCATTGAGGTGGTGTTCTCTGACCATCTTCTCCATATAGGGGACGAAACGCTTCTCGGAGTAGTTGGCTTTGAGGACGCTGATCACCAGATCCGCACGACGCATCAGAAATATCGCCTCTGCGGCGACCGCGACGGGCGGAAGATCAAGAATGATATAGTCGTACTCCGCCCGGAGCGTATCGAGCATGCGATCGATCTTGTTGGAGTTGATGATCTCCAGCGGATTGATCTCACCCTCCCCTGCCGGAATGATATAGAGGTTGGGATACTTTTCACTGCGGTAGGTCACTTCGGAGAGCTTCCTCTTCCCGAATAGCACCGACACGATGCCGCGGCTGTTGGGCAGCCCGAACTTCAGATGCAGCTCCGGCAGACGCGTATCGAGGGAGACCGCCACGCACCGCTTCTCCCCCATACCCAGCGTCAGTGCGAGATTGCCTGCCAGTGTCGTTTTGCCCTCCCCTTTGATGACGGAGGTGACGGCGATGATCTTGCCTCCCTTTTTCTGTGACTGGAGGTAGTTTTCGATCGTGGTACGCAGCGACCAGACCATCTCGGATGCGAACGCATGCGGATCCTTCACGACAAAGAGATCGTTGTAGAGGCGTTTGTCACGGATATAGGGGATCGTTCCCAGATAGGGAAGCGTCGTCAGCTCTTCCACCTCTCCCGGCGCTTTGATATAGCGGGAGAAATAGTCTCTGATCAGCGCATAGAAGAGTGCCAGCAGCATGCCGATCAGCAGTGAGAGCAGCAGCACGATCTTCTTTTTGGGTTTGGAGGGTCTGGCCGGTTCATACGCGTAGTCGATGACGCGATACTCATAATCGCCCTGTACCTGTTTGGAGATGATCAGCTGCGTCTTCTTCTCCAGCAGAAAGAGGTAGTGCTTTTCGAGCAGGTCGTACTGTCGCTTGAGTCTGGCATATCCGAACTCCCGCTGCGGTATGGTTCCCAGCTGTTTTTTATATTTGGCGATATAGCGCCGGATCGTAGCGATCTGCAGATCGAGTGTGCTCCCCATCTCTTTGAGCATCCTGTCGAGTGTCTCCAGTTTGGCACGGATCGTCTGCGAGAGTCTCTTGATCTCGGGATGTTTCGGCGTATATTTCGTACGCAGCTTGCGATAACGCTTCTCATCTTCGACAATCGAGTCGAGATAGCGGCTGATCGCACTGTTTTCGAGTGAAGGTACCAGCGGGATGATCGCATGGTAGTCGTAGGATCGGCCGTAGAGCCTGCGTACGGTCTGCAGTTTTTTACGCATGAGTCTGTTCTTTTCGAGATCCATCTCATAGCGGTAGATCATGTTGACGATCCGGCCCGTCTGATCATCCATACCCGCAATTTTATTCGCATCGAGATAGTGTTTGAGCTTCTCTTCGGATGCGTCGAGTTTGAGCTTCTCTTTTTTCAGTTTCTGGTTGATCAGGGCGAGCAGGTTCTCCGCATCGGCAAGTTCGTTCTGTGTATTGATATCGAGAAACGCTTCGATCAGTGCATCGACCATACGCTTGGCGCTTCCCGGCGTCGTGTCGGTATAGATGATACGGATCATACTCGACTTCTCACTGTTCTGAATGATCGAGAGATTGCTCAGCACATGGTCTATATACTTCTGCCTGTCATAGATCATGAAGTAGATCGGCTCGACGGAGCGCGGCTTGTCTCGCTCTACCGCGATATCGAAGTAGCGCGTTTTGAGCAGTTTGTCGAAGCTGTATACGATCGGTCTGCTCAGCTTCTCCCCAAACGGGAACTTTTTGGATACGAGGCTCAGTGCATACCGCTTCTGATCGATCGCTTTGATGCGAAAACGCTTGCCGTAAAATGCAGGATCCTTGATCCGAAGGTAGGTGATCCGATAGGGAAGATCATGATCGACCCTGTGATAGCGAATTCCCTCACGCTTGTAGTAGTGGACATTTGCGAAGAGGTGGTCGACCACCTTCTCGATCAGAGAGCGCGACTGCAGAAAATCGATCTGCGTGCGCAGATGGCGGAAAAAGACGCTGTCTCCGCTCTGGACATTGACGCTGTTGCTCAGCTGATTCGCCTTGGGGGAGACTTCGACGATCGCATCGGTCGTATAACTCCTCTCCGCCGTCAACAGATAGAATATCGCTATCGCCACCGTAGCGAAGATAATCGCCAGAACCGATTTTTTGTAGTCGGCCAGCTTATCCCAGAGCGATCTTCTGTACAACTCTTTTGTCTGTTCCTGCATCCCTGCTCCCTACTGCACCATCTTGTACATCGCGACGGTATTGAAGATCGCGCTGATCAGAGAGAAACTGGGCTCAAGCCCGTTGAGCGGCAGATTGAAATCTTTGCTTCGGTTGTGCGCGACATAGATGATATCTTCGGGCTGCAGCGCGAAGCTGTTTTTGCCGAAACTGGCCATATCGGTCAGATCCAGCAGTGCGACTTTGTACTGTTTGCGATTGCCGCGGATCACCATCACATGGTCTCTTTTGGCGAAGTCGGTCAGACCGCCCCGCTGTGAAATCGCTTCGACCGGTGTCAAACGACGCACCTTGCCCAGATCGACGGGTCCGGGGTTTTTGACCTCGCCCAGCACATAGAGCCTCTGGTTGAGTATCTCCACTTTGATTGCAGGCTTCTTCTCGAGATAGGCGCCGTAGAGTTTGTAGAGTCTCTCTTCGAGCACTTCGCGGCTGTATCCGGCTACTTTGATCCGTCCGATCAGCGGCAGCAGTACCGTACCGTTGGTCGCGACCTCTACACCGCTGCGGTCGGATTCCTGATCGGTGCTGAGCTCAGGATAGCCGTATATTCGGATCGAGAGTCGGTCGTAGGGCTGAATCGCATAGGGGTAGTTGCGGTGAAAATCACCGGAAACATAAGATGCTGCATGCCGACCGAACAGCTGATGCCGCTTCGCACCGCACCCCGCCAGAAAGAGCAGCACAAAAGAGAACAATAGAAGAAAAGATGCGCGTCGAATATTCAAAAGAGTCTCCCTTTGGCAAAATAGTGACTATAGATCACATATCGACCAAGTCGCTATTTTGTTTAAAGAGAGGCTACTTCATGCCATATTTCTGCAGATACCACGCCACCGTTTTCAGGATACCGCTTTCGAAGTTCTCCTCCGCCTGCCATCCCAGCTCGTTTTCGA
>CAYLLC010000123.1:0-3680 GCA_964384355.1 uncultured Sulfurospirillum sp.
TATAATATCGGCAAAAATCCGGGAGTCCGCACTTATGGAAGCTATGCAAGATCTTATTTCGATGGCGTTGACGCTGCATCGTATCTTTATCGCACTGGTACTGCTGATCGCGGTGCTGAGCCTCTTCTTTATCGGTCAGGACAAAGATTTTCGCGGTTTCTCCAATCGTGTGGAGAGTGTGGCGCTGCAGTACTACTTCATGCTGGCGGCGCTCTTTTTCACCGGGCTGGTGGTGTTTGGCGCGACGGGGCTGGAGGTGACATGGCAGGTGGTCATGATGGTCGCGGCGCTGGGGTGGATTATCTTTACGAGTGCGAAGCTGCATCAGGTGTTCAAGCGGACGCGGGAGCGGGATATCGAATCTCAGAAGCTTTTCAAGAGCTATGCGAAGCGCAAATATATCGGCGATATCGTGATCATTCTGATCGTGACGGCGGTGATGGTTGCAGTTTCTCTATGAGCCGGAGGCGGGTGCTTCGCAGCTGCATATCACGGGGGAGCATCATCGCTATCTCTTCAAGGTGCGCCGCTTCGGCATAGGTGCACAGCTGTCAGTGCGCAATCTCCGCGACGGGATGCGCTACCGCTATCGGATCGCGGCGATCGGCAAGCGGGAAGCGACGCTGGAGCTTGTCGATGCGGTGCAGGAAGAGAGGCGCGGCGGCAATCTCCATCTGATTTGGTGCATGATCGATCCCAAAACGATCGAAAAAACGCTCCCCATGCTCAATCAGTTGGGTGTGGTAAAGATCACTTTCATCTACTGTGAGCGGAGTCAGAAAAATTTCAGAGCCGATTTCACACGGTGGGAGAAGATTCTCGTCAACTCATGCCAGCAGTGCGGCCGTACCGATCTGATGGAGCTGGAGCTCGTGGAGGATCTGGATGCTGCTTTGCAGCGGTATGAGGAGATGGCGGTACTCGATTTTGGCGGTGAGACGGCGTGGGGAAGTGTGCATCGGGTGCTTGTCGGATGTGAGGGCGGATTGAGCGAATCGGAGCGCCAAAAGTTACAAAACAGTTACAAAATCGGCTTGAAGAGCGATCTGATCCTCAAAAGTGAGACAGCCGCGGTCACAATCGCCGCAAAACTCTTGATTTAAATCTTTTTTTCTGTTATACTTATGGTTCCCCTCCCCCTATATGGCAGTAGACCGATTTTTTTTGGTCTGCTGTTTTTTTAAGCTGACAATAAACTACTTTATGTATAATTGCGCACCTAAAACCCAAATATTCTTGTTATCAGATGCAAGAAAAAAGAAGGAAAACCTATGAAAAAAGATATTCACCCAGAGTATATGGAGTGCAAAGTATCATGCGCTTGCGGAAACAGTTTTGAGACGATGTCCAACACACCCGAGATGAGAATAGACATCTGCAACGAATGCCATCCGTTCTTTACCGGCAGTCAGAAAATCGTCGATGCGGCGGGTCGTGTAGAGAAATTCAAGAAAAAATACAACCTCAAATAATTTTTTCACTTGCTTCACTTTATTCCGACACCGATCGGAAACCTCGAAGATATCTCTCTCAGAAGTCTCCGGCTTCTGGAGAGCGCCACTACCGTCTTTTGTGAAGATACACGCGTCACAAAGAGACTTATCTACCTATTAAAAGAGAAAAACCTTATCCACCCTCCCGAGCAGCGCTTTATCGCGATGCATTCGCACAACGAATCGGAAGTGCTGGCAAAGATCGATATCTCCCTCTTTGAAGAGGAGGTACTCTATGTCAGCGATGCAGGCATGCCTGCCGTCTCCGATCCGGGGTGTGCACTGGTGCGATTTGCTCAGGAGCATGCGATCCCCTACGATGTCCTCCCCGGTGCCAATGCCGCGCTGCTGGCGTATGCTTCGAGCGGTTTTTGTCAGAGCCGTTTTCTCTTTTATGGATTTTTGCCGCACAAAGGGCGCGATCGCGAAGCGGATCTGCAGGAGGCGCTCTACAGCGGATTCGTGACGATCCTCTACGAAGCGCCGCACCGCATCATGAAGCTGATTGAGCAGATTTGTAACATCGATCCCAAAAGGGAGATTTTCGCGATCAAAGAGGCGACCAAGATGCATCAGAAACAGTTTCGCGGCAGTGCGGCGGAGATTCTGGAACAGCTCAGAATGCAAAATATTAAAGGCGAATGGGTTGTCGTGATAAATAGTGACACAAAGTCACTCGGTACGATCAGCGTCGAAGATATCATGGCGCTCGATATCCCCAAAAAACAGGCCGCCAAACTGATCGCCAAAATCACCGGAAAATCGCCCAAAGCGTGTTACAACGATCTCATTTAGCCCCGGTTAAATCTTTTATAGTAAAATCAATTTATGATAATATACGGAAAGCAAATTTTTTTATACATTCTGGAGAAGTATCCCTCCCTGATCGAAGAGGTCTATCTCTCCAAAGAGCTTGACAAAAAACTTTTTGCGAAGCTCACCCGACTGGGCAAGCCGATCGTGCGTCTGGATGCCAAAAAGGCACAGTCGATGGCGCGCGGGGGCAACCATCAGGGGATGTTTCTGAAGATTGCACCGATCGCTTTCACGCCGTTTGGCAGCGTCAAAAAGAGTGATTTTGTCGTGGTGCTGCATGGTATCACCGATGTGGGCAATATCGGTGCGATCATCCGCAGTGCCTATGCGCTCGGTGTCGATGCGGTGATCGTATCGGGTCTGAAAAGCCTGCCGCTCGAAGCGCTGGTGCGTACGAGCAGCGGGGCGATTTTCGAGATGCCGATCGTGCTGTTTCACGATACCGCTACCCTGATCAACGAACTGAAACAGGCGGGATTCGTGACCTATGCGGCGACGATGGAGGGTGAAGATGTCCGTCAGATGCAGTTCGCTCCCCGAAAAGCGCTGATCATAGGTAGTGAAGGTGAGGGATTGCCCTCCAGGATTGTCGGCAAATGTGACCATACCGTGGCGATCAGGATGCAAAGAGCGTTCGATTCGCTCAATGTCAGCGTAGCGACAGCAATTTTATGTGATAGGATGAGATAGATGGACGACAAAAAGAGCAACGAAAATTCCCCCAAAACCGGCGAAACCGCGAAGCCGAGAACCCGACGCACGCGCAAAACCGCTTCGGCTTCACAAGCCAAAAGCACGACCCGCAAAACAGCTGCCAAAAGCGAAGAGCAGGCTTCCGAAGAGAAGATACCGACCAATCTGGCGGAGTCCGTCGCCTATCTCAAAGCGATCGGCCTGCGCAGAGTCTCCAACAAAACCTTCATCAACGAGACCGATCTGGCTGCGTTTCTGGAAGAGGACTTCTCCAATATCAACAAAACCAAAGCGCTGGGATTCATCCAGATCCTGGAGCGCGAATACCCCGTCCAGCTGCAGGAGCTGCGCCAGAGCTATCTGCACTACTATCAGCAGCACAAGCGGGAGCAGGAGGAGAAGACGGAGCTCTTCCCGCATGCGAAAAACGATCCCGATATCGCGTGGCGCAAATATCTGGTCTGGCTGGCTGCCGCACTGGTAGCGGGCGGTCTGATCTGGTATCTGGTCGCAGGGAGAGATGACGATCTCTCTACACTGGAGAGCGACGAGCATGCCGTAGCGCACGATCTCAACAGCGATGTCGTCGAAGAGGCCGCGAAAAAGCTCGGTGCACTCGATGCCAACAAGAGTGTACAGGCAGAAGCGACGCAACCGCCGGAGCAGAAAGCGCAAGAG
>CAYLLC010000123.1:3780-5732 GCA_964384355.1 uncultured Sulfurospirillum sp.
CTGGATGACTACACCAAAAAAGATTTTCTGATACGCAAACGGCTCAACCTCGACCCCAAACGACCCCAGCTGATCGTCGTAGGGCACAACAAATTCGAGATCTTCAACAACGGCTACTCCTATCGCTTCAGAGGCAGAGGGCCCGTGCGCTTCATCTACAAAGACGGTGAAATCATGGAGATCACCAACCGGGAGTTTCGCAAATACAGCAAAGGGGTGGCGTGGTGAGATACCTGCTGATACTGCTGCTGGGGGTCTCGCTGCATGCCGCATCTCTCTTCGGCGAGATCGAAAACATCATCGGCAAAAACAGTTTCGTCGCCAATAAAAAGATCATCACGATTCTCTTCAAAAAGCGGGAAAACTTCTTCAAAAGAGGGCGCGTCGATTATGCCGCCGTCTTGCAGGTACTCAGCGACAACCACCTGCTCAATACGAAGATTTCCCGCGCTACCGATATCTCCCTCAGTTTCGCCACCAGAGCGCACCATCCGGTCGCATTCGTCAGGCTGATCCGCATGACGCTCAACGAGCTGGGATACAGCCGCATCGACATTCGCAAAGTGATCCACGATCAGAGCGGATTCATGTACAAAGTCTCCGTCTACTCCGACAGTGCGCCCGATCCCTCCATGATCGTCGGGAGTTTTGCGAAGAAGGGTGCGGATGTGATCAAGATCAAACGCTTCTCCCTCGCCAACTGGCGCTATTTCGTCGATATATCGCAGATGAATCTGGTGCCGCAGCGCATCGCATACGACAGAAAAGTCGCACTTCCCAGACCGCTGGATGACTACTGGATCAATGTCGAACATGCCAAAGTCGCCGTTTTCAAGAGCCCGAAAGCGAACAGATGGCATCCGAAGATCGTCTTTTACGACCGCTATCTCAATATCGTAGACAACTTTTCACAAGATAGAAAAAGTTATAATATCCGATTGAAAGTACCCGCAAATGCAAGGTACATGAAAGTGAGCGATATCTATACACTCGAAAACCTCAGACGCGGGCTCACCCTATACCTCGCGAAGCGCAGATAAACTATTATAAGATACAGGAAAAATATTCAACATGTTTGACGAAATACAATTCAATACGATCAACAGACTCCCCAACTATGTCTTTGCCGAAATCAATGAAATCAAGATGAAAGCGAGACGCGCGGGCGAAGATATCATCGACTTTTCGATGGGCAATCCCGACGGCCCGACGCCGAAGCATATCGTCGAAAAACTGGTCGAAGCGGCACAGAAACCGAAAAACTACGGCTACTCCGCGAGCAAAGGGATCTATAAACTGAGACTGGCGATCTGCAACTGGTACAAGCGCAAATACGGCGTCGATCTCGATCCCGAAACCGAAGCGGTCGCGACGATGGGCTCCAAAGAGGGGTATGTCCATCTGGTGCAGGCGATCACCAATCCCGGTGATGTCGCCGTCGTACCCGAGCCGGCTTATCCGATTCACACGCATGCCTTCATCATCGCGGGCGGCAATGTCGTCACATCGCCGCTGGTCTGGAACGCACGCTACGAACTCGACGAAGAGGTCTTTTTCGACAATCTCGACAAAGCCTTCAAAGAGTCGATGCCGCGCCCCAAATATGTCGTCGTCAACTTCCCGCACAATCCCACGACCGTGACGGTGGAAAAACCCTTCTACGAGCGGCTGGTCGCGCTGGCGAAAAAGGAGCGATTCTACATCATCAGCGATATCGCCTACGCCGATATCACCTTCGACGGATACCGTACCCCTTCGATCTTCGAGGTAGAGGGCGCCAAAGATGTGGCGGTCGAGAGCTTCACCCTCTCCAAGAGTTACAACATGGCGGGCTGGAGGGTCGGATTCTTCGTGGGCAACGCCAAACTGATCGGTGCGCTCCAGAAGATCAAGTCATGGTTCGATTACGGGATGTTCACCCCGATTCAGGTCGCGGCGACGGTAGCGCTGGA
>CAYLLC010000124.1:0-5722 GCA_964384355.1 uncultured Sulfurospirillum sp.
TATGGGAGATGATCTTCTGGGGATTTGTCGTCTACGCGATCGGGGTGGTGTTCTACTTCTGCTTCGGGTATCGGGGAGTTTGAGCCTCCCTCTTCAGAGTATCTTCGTCTCCGTCACCTCCCGCATCACCACTTTCTTCTTTTCGATCGACATCACGCGGTCGCAGTAGGGGAGCATACGCTCGTCGTGGGTGACCATGATGATCGCGACATGCTGCTCTTTGGCGATCTTTCTGAGCATCTTCATGACATCGACGGAGCGCTGCATATCGAGGGCGGCGGTCGGTTCGTCGGCGAGGACGATGCGAGGGTTGTTGGCGAGTGCCCGTGCGATCGCGACGCGCTGATTCTGGCCTCCCGAGAGTTGTGCGGGCATCGATTCGGCCTTTTCTGCGATACCGAAATAGGCCAGCAGCTCCTGCGCTCTGCGTCTGGCTTCGGTTTCATCGACGCCGTTGGTCTGGGGGAGCAGGACGACATTTTCGATCACATTCAGAAAAGGGATCAGATAGTGCGCCTGGAAGATGAATCCGATCTTCTCCCTGCGGATACGGCGCGGATCGGCGATGCTCCAGCGCCGCTCATCCCAGACCAGC
Source organism: uncultured Sulfurospirillum sp. (assembly GCA_964384355.1). Classification (GTDB taxonomy): domain Bacteria; phylum Campylobacterota; class Campylobacteria; order Campylobacterales; family QNZT01; genus QNZT01. Next base: position 596 of record CAYLLC010000124.1, read on the forward strand.
TCCTCTCCCAGCCAGATCTTGCCGCCGGAGGGTTCGAGGACACATCCGATCATCATCAGCAGCGTCGTCTTGCCTGCACCGCTGGGCGCGATCAGTGCGACGAGCTCCCCTTGGGCGATTTCGAAGGAGGCATCTTCGAGCACCTCGACGCGATTCTCCCCCTTGCCGAAGTATTTGCTCAGGTGCGCTACCCGTATGCTCGGTGTCGGCATCTTACCCTCCTATCGCCGCAGCGGGATCGGCCTGGATCACCTTGCGGATACCGGAGATCGAGGCGAGCACCGATGCGACGAGCACGACCACGAAGAGCATCCACGCGTCGGGACGCTCCAGCACCACCCGCTTGGGAAAGGAGTCGTAGATCGCATGCGCGAAGAGATTGGCGAAGAGAAACGCCACCACGCCCAGCAGCAGCGTCTCTTCGCCAATCATGCGGATGATCGTCATGTTGGGGATGCCGATCAGCTTCATGATCGCGATCTCTTTCATCTTCTCCAGCGTCATCGTATAGATGATCAGTGCGATGATGATCGTCGAGACGATCACGAGGATCACGGTAAACATCCCGATCTGTTTGGAGGCCATCTTGATCAGGTTGTGGGTGAGGATATCGCGCTGTTGGCGCTGGGTATAGACGCTCAGATGTTTCCATCGGCGTATCTCTCGGGCGATATGCTGCGGATCGTAGCCGGGGCGAAGGGTCGCGATGACGGCGTTGACCATATGGGCGTTGGCGGTGTGCAGGCCGCGGGCACGGTCGTTTCGGATGCGCGGGTTGGCGTAGAGAAACTGCAGCTCCTGCGCATCTTTGAGGCTCAGATAGATCAGCGGATCGCCGCCCGAAGAGACGGTGCCATGCGTGATCCCGACGACGGTATAGCGATTGCGCCCCAGCGTGATCCGTGTCCCGACGGGGATGGCGAGTTTTTCCGAGACGACCATCTCGTAGTGGTCGCGGGCGAGCGGGCGTCCGGCGATCAGGCGGGTGGGGTCGAGCGGTGCGGGCGAGACATAGGGGTCGTACCCCACCGCCACCACGCGCAAGTGCGCTTTATGGTAGGGCAGTTGCAGATTCTGGAAGGTGAGCGCGGCGGTGCGGTCGATGCCGTCGATCACGCGGAGGCTGTTTTTGAGATCTTCGTGGATGCGGGAAGCCTCCGCGAAGGGGCCCATCGTCCCATCCTGCACGATCCAGAGATCGGCTCCGGTGTCGTCGAGGAGTACCTGTGCATCGATGATCATTCCCCGATAGACGCCGATCATGATCAGCACGATTCCCAGCAGCATCCCCACGCCCATCGCGGTGACGAGAAATTTGCCCAGTGTGTGGCGGATATCTTTGTAGGCGAGATGGATCATCGGTAGATACGCATCCCTTCGGCGAGCGGCTTTTTGCCCGCTTCGGGCAGCAGCACGCTCATGTCGGTATCGATACCCGTGACGGCGGCGCGGCGGCTGTCGGTCGCGAGCAGACGCAGCGGTCTAAAGCGGGCTTTGCCCCCTGCATCGATCCAGACGCCGGTATGGCCGTCGTAGCGGCTCAGGGCCTTGAGCGGCAGGAGGATCACATCATGCAGACGGGCGGTGACGATCGTCGCTTCGACGCGCTCTTTGAGATAGCAGGGATCGGGTATGTCGTCGAATGCCACATCCACGATGCGCTCTTCGGTGACGGGGTCGCTCTGCGGCTCGATGCGTGCGACATAGCCTGAGAGGGGGCGATCGGGATGCGAACGCAGGATGATGGTCGCTCTCTGTCCCTTCCTGAGGGCGCCGCTGACATGCTCGTCGATATAGACGCGCGCCCAGAGGGTGGCGGGATCGACGAGGGTGACGATCGGCTGGGAGGGGAGCAGGGTCTGTGCGACCTGTGCATCGCGTGTGAGCACATAGCCGTCGATCGGGGAGGTGAGGGTGAAGTGTGCCAGTTGCCGGCGCAGTGCATCGAGACTCTTGCGGGTGTGGCGCTCTTGTGCTTTTGCGGTCGCGATCTGTGTGCGGGAGGTCTGCAGCTGTGCGGTGAGGCTGTCGAGGTTGGCTTTGGCTCTGTCGTAGGCGGCATCGGAGGCGAACTTTTTGCGATGGAGCTGGCGTGTCCTGCGAAAATCGCTCTGCGCCAGCGCCACCTTCGCCTTCAGCGCGTCGTACGCCTCCTGTGCGGCGCGTGTCTGGAGCCGGGCTTTCTCCAGGAGTGCTCGGGTCGCTGCGATCCGCTCAGGCAGATCGACGGGATCGATCACGGCGATCACCTCTCCCCGTGTGACGCGATCTCCCTGATCTTTGGTGAGGGTGCGCAGCGTGCCGCCTGTCGGAGCGGTGAGGGGATAGAGCGCTTCGGCGGAGATCTCGCCGATGCCGAATACCGTGCGATCCATCGCACCCTTTTTTGGGGTGAGGGTGCGGTAGGTGTGCATCGGGATGTAGCGTTTGGTGTAGAGGAGGGTCGCGGCCGAGGCTATGACGAGGAGTATCAGTGCGGTTTTGAGGATGTGCGATCTCATCGTGCGCTATCCTTTTGTGCGAGGCGTCGCTCGAAGCGCCGGGTCAGCGTCTCGGCAGGGACGAGCCCCTCAGCGACGATTTCATCATCCAGCATCAGCGTGGGGTCTTTGCGTACGCCCGCCTCCAGCGATCGGAGGGTATCTTTTTCGTAGCGGATCGTCAGCCGCAGCGGCAGATGTTTGACGGCGCAGACGAGGCGCTTGGAGAGTTTGATCCGCTCCCTGTCGCTGCCGTGGATCGTGACCGCGAAGAGGGGGTATTCGGGGTGCGATGCGTTGAGGATCTCACCCTCCGCGAGGGGGTAGCATGCTTGATAATTCATCTCTGTTTCCTTTGGTAGATCTCAGGCTCCGTCATCGAACCATTTCCAGTGGTGCCAGTCGGTGGCGTAGTGCTCTCCGGTCGCCTCCTGAAAGCGCCGGATAGCGGGCTCCTCCCCGATCACGATGAGGATATCCTGCTCGGCGATGGTGTGCTCCAGCCCTTTGCGCACGAACGCGAAGCGCGTCTGCATCTGCGCGTCGATCACCGCCAGCAGGATGATGCCGTATCGATCCTGCACCGCTCGGGTCTCGGCGACGCGCATGCCGACCAGCTCGCTCCGCGACGCGACGGCGATCTGGGCGATACTCAGGTCGCTGTTTTCGTAGAGGATCTTCTGGAGCAGCTGCGAAGCGGTGGGGTTGCTGATGCGTTCGTAGAGGAGGTTGGCGGTGATCTGCGCCGTGACGATCGTCTTGTCCGCGCCCGCCATCTTCAGCTTGGTCGCATGTTCGCGGTCGCTGGCGAGGGCGATGATCGTGATCTGCGAAAAGAGCGTGCGCAGCGAGATGGTCAGAAAGATATTTTCCGCTTCGTCGCAGAGGGCGCAGTAGACGATATAATCCTTCTCATCCTCGATTCCCAGATCGCTCCACTCATCCTCCAGATCGAAAGGGGCGGCATCGATGCCCTGACGGCTCAGCGCTTCGATCTCCTCCGCATCGAGGCTGAAATAGCGCAGCTTCCGGCCGCTGTCGATCAGGTTGCGCGCGATCTGCTGGGCATATTCGCCGCATCCGAAAATCAGAAATTTTTTGCGGCTCATCGGCTGCTCCTTGCGGTATGGATAAAGCGGTCGAATTCCGAGAGCATCGACTTTTCGCCGATGAGGATCAGGATATCGCCCGGCTCGAGCGGGGTATCGTCGGCTGGCTTGAAGAGGAAGCGCTCATCACGCTGTATCCCCACCAGAATCAGATGAAAGCGCCCCGACTCCAGCGCGCCGATCGTATCGAAATGGGAGAGGATCAGATCGTCCAGATAGAGCTCCGTCACCTTCGCTCCCGCATGCTCGCTGCGCAGGGCATGGATCGCTTCGAAGGCGACCGGCTTGCCGCTGAATTCGCGGGCGATCATCCCTACCAGACGCTGCGGATGGATGATCTCGTCCGCACCGGCTCTGCGCATCTTGATCTCGTTGCGTGATGCGGCGAGCAGCGAGAGGATGGGGATATCGGCATCGACCGCACGCAGGGTGAGGATGATGTAGATATTCTGGATATCGTCGTCGTAGAGGCAGAGGACGCTGCGGACATTGTGGCGGAAGTCGATCTCCAGCCGGCGGTAGGTGTCGCGCTGTGTGGGGTCCATCGCAAACGCGAGAAATCCGAGCTTCTGCGCCTCGGCGATCGCCTCCCTGTCGGCATCGAGAATCATGAAGTGGCGCCCCTCGCGCGCGAGCCGGCCGGCGACGATACGGGAGACTTTGCTCCAGCCGCACAGCAGGGTGAGGTTTTTGAGGTGGACCGATTTTTCGATGTTGTCGTGCTCTTTGATCTCGTCGAGCTTCTGGGAGAAGGCGGAGACGATGATCGAGGTAGTGAAGGAGAGGACCGAGACGCTGATGAGGATGATGATGATCGCCACCGCACGCCCCTCGTCGCTGACCGGCACCACATCGCCGAATCCCACGGTAGAGATCGTCACGATCGTCCAGTAGAAGGCCTGGTAGAGGGTGCGGATCTGCGCGTGGGGGTTGTGCGCTTCGATCACATAGATCAGGATCGTGGAGATGAAGACCACGGTCGAGACGAACATCAGCAGCGTCGTCAACTCGAACTTTTTGACCGCGAGGATGGAGAGCAGATGCTGGATACGACGGGTGTAGCGAAAGATCTTGAAGACACGAAAGAGGACGAAGATACGAAAGATCCTGAACTCATGAAAGAAGGGCATCACCGCGAGCAGATCGATCACCGCCTGAGGTGTGCGGACAAAAGCCCACTTGCGGGCGATGATCTGTGAGAGTGCCGCGCGCAAAGAGAAGGGGCGCTGCAAGAAGAGGTCGTTTTCGTAGCGGCGGATGATCACCTTGTGCATATCGTCCCAGACCCACAGCCGAAGCAGATACTCCGCCAGAAAGATCAGCGAGATGGTGTAGTCGTTGAAGTGGCGCAGTGCTGGGGAGACGGGGTGGTGCGCCTGCCGTACCAGCACGAAGACGCTCAGAAAGATCAATCCGACGATCATCGCGTCGAAGTAGCGCTTGGGCGCGAAACGATCGTCGTGCATCAGGCGTCGGAAGAAGTTTTTGAAGCTCCGGTACCGTTCGGAGTTTTCCATCCGGTACGCCAGCCAGACGAT
>CAYLLC010000125.1:0-4152 GCA_964384355.1 uncultured Sulfurospirillum sp.
GCGATATCCTGGATAAATCTCGATACACCGTTGGCATCGCAGAGGGTATCGGTGATCAGGCAGATGCGTCGGTCATGCATGTGATATTTTGGATATATATGGCGATCAAGAGAAGATCTCCTCTTCACATCTGAGCACTTTCTCCGTACCCCGTTTGAAATCGATCACCAGAAATTGATTATGCCATCCATTGCATGCAGCGATTTCTGACAGGCTCCTATCATCCTGACCGATATCCAAAAATATAGGCTCGTTACAATCGGGAGAGAGAAGGACCGATTCTATGCCCGCATGTTTAGCCTCTTCGATCTCTCGCTTGAAATGCTTTTTTAACTTTTTCAATGTTTTTTTCATCAGTTTACATCCTTAAGAAAACAACTTTATTATACAACTATACGGTTGCAAATCGATAACAGTGCGCAAGTGCTAATAATCGGTCAACGGCAGTGTCGTTTCATATCCGAGCTGGAACATGTCTTTGAGCTTTTTGAAGCGAAAAAGGCTATATTTGCTGAGATCGGGATGGGTGATGTAGAGATCACAGCGCGCTTTGTGCGGTTGCACGGATGCGCGCCACATCAGGAAGATGGTCCTTTTGACGATACCGCTGATCGTGTTTTTGAATCCCCTCTGATCGGGATGCAGATCGACTCCGAAGATCGGGAATCCATACTGCTGTAGCGGCGTCACGGGCAGATTGTCCATGATCCCGCCGTCTACGAGATGATATCCTTGATAGGGTACAGGGTGAAAGAGCGGCACGACGGCAGCAGATGCGATACAGAGCGTGACGGCATCCCCTTTGTCGAATCGGACGATATGACCGCTCTCCAGATCGATGGTGGTGATATGTAGATCGATCTCTGTATCGCTGATATCCTCGATCGGTACCAGCTCTCTGAGAATCTTTTGCTGTCGGTCGATCGTCAGCAGCCCCTGTCTGAAGAAGTTGAACCTGAACGCCTTTTTGAATGCCTGGGAGCTGAAGATCTCGAGCTGATCGAGCGGTGAGACACCGGCAGCGTAGCTGGTCGCGATAATCGCACCGATACTGCTGCCGGATATGGCGATCGGTTCGATCATATTCTCCTCGAGTGCATGCAATACACCCAGGTGAAAGGCGCCTCTTGCCGCACCGCCGGAGAGTGCCAGGCTAATCTTCATGGTGCAGCCACTCGATGATCTTCCACTCTCCCTCCAGCGTCTCCACGAGCGCCGTGCAGCTCTCTACCCAGTCGCCGCAGTTGAGGTATCGGATGCCGTTGATATCTTTGATCTCGGCTTTGTGGATATGTCCGCAGACGATGCCGTCGTACTTTTTCTGTCTGGCGTAGTTTGCGAGGATGGTTTCGAAGTCGGTGATGAAGCTGACGGAGCTTTTGATGTTGTCTTTGACATATTTGGAGAGGGACCAGTAGCGCCGTATGCCCAGCCACTTCCGTACCTTCTGTATCGGTTCGTTGAGGTGCAGGAGCAGGTCGTAGCCGTAGTCTCCCAGTACGGCCAGCCACTTTTTGGTCATGGTGATCGCATCGAAAAAGTCGCCATGCGTGATGTAGTAGCGTTTGCCGTGCAGGTCGGTATAGTCGGCTTCGTTTTGCAGATAGATACGATCGCCCAGCACCAGCGGCAAAAAGGAGCGCAAAAACTCGTCATGATTGCCGGTGATGTAGTAGACATTGGTTCCCTTGCGTGCTTTGCGCAGGAGCTTCTGTATCACATCAGAGTGCGACTGTGTCCACTTGATCTTTCGTTTGATCGCCCAGCCGTCGATGATATCACCGACGAGATAGAGGTTTTCGGATTCGTTCTGTTTCATGAAGTCCAAAAACGCATCCGCCTTGGAAAACTTCGTCCCGAGGTGGATGTCGGAAACAAAAATGGATCTATATTTCATAGGGCATTCCATAGTCCTTTTTACTTGATATAGCGCTCTCGTTTTTTGGCTTTGATCTTGTCTATCTCCACGAGGATGAAGCTGTCGATGCAGTCGTTGAACGCATGATCGATATTGAACCCCAGAAAGGAGATCCCATCCTCTTCGCACAGATCGGTGTACTGCTTGTAGAGCGTGGGGACGGTGACATCGTAGCAGCGCAGCTGCTTTTTGAGTGTGAGAAAATCTTTTTTGATATCTTCGCCGTCGAAGAGATTACGCAGCTCCTGCTGCTCGTGGGTATGGAGCACGAAGGGCTGCACCGGCGTGAGATAGTGCGAAAATCTGCCGTAGTAGAGATCGTAGTAGTAGATGATGAGGTTCTGCGCAGCTTTGGGCAGGGCGGAGCTGAGGCTGACGGGGCCGAACATGTAGCGGATATGCGGATTCTGACCCAAATAGGCGCCGATGCCTTGCCAGAGGTAGTCCAGCGCGCGGCTGCCCCAGTATTTGGGCTGGACGAAGCTGCGTCCCAACTCTATGGAGTTTTGCAGATAGCGTTCGAATTGCGGTGCGAACTGGAAGAGGGTGTTGCTGTAAAAGCCCTCCATGCCGTAGTGTTTGTGGATGAAGTTGCTCTCGCCGATGCGGTAGCTGCCGACCACCTCCAGCGCCTCTTCGTCCCAGAGGATGATATGTTTGTAGTAGGTGTCGTACTCGTCGAGATCCCTTTTGTTGCCGGTTCCCTCTTCGACCTTGCGGAAGGTGAGCTCACGGAGCCTGCCGATCTCGCGCATCAGAAACGATTCGCTCTGGTATTCGTAGAGATAGATCTTCTTGCCGTCGCTGGTCTCACCGAGCAGCTGGGCGCTTTTGAGCTCCTCTTTGAGCAGTTGGCGCTCTTCGGGGTGGGCGATGCATCGCTGGGTGGCGAAGATCGGCTTCTTGTTTCTGGCGATGCGGTAGAGGTGCTTTTTGAAGAGTTTGACCTGGGTTTTGGTGTCGGAGAGTGTGCCGGTGAAGCTGCTGTAGGGGATCAGTTCGCCGATCTTGAACTCCAGCGTCTTGTTCTTCTGGTGAAACATCTCATGCGGCAGCAGCGATGCGGAGATGGTCTTGTTGATCGACGAGATGGTGTAGAAGAGCGCAGAGTTTTTCGCTTTGATATAGATGGGCAGGATGGGGGATTGTGTCTTGGTGGCAAAGCGCAGAAAGCCTTTGTGCCATTTGATATCTTTGATGCCGTTTGGCCGGACTCTGGAGACCTCTCCCGAGGGGAAGATGATCACCGCCATCTCCTCTTCGAGCGCTTCGTAGACTCTCTGTGCCGATTTTTTGGGGATCTTGCCGCCGAAAGCATCTACCTCGATCAGCAGCGGCCTGAGCTGCTCGATGGAGCTGAGCATGCTGTTGGCGACGACCTTGATATCGGTGCGGATATTTTTGATCATGTCGATCAGCGAGAGGGCGTCGAGCGCGCCCAGAGGATGGTTGGCGATGATCACGACGCGCCCCTGCTTGGGGATGTTTTCGATCTGATTGTGTGAGATCTTGTAGCTGAAGTGGAAGTACTCCAGCACCGCTTCGATGAAATCGAACGCCCCCAGATGGGCGTTTTGCGCCAGAAAAGCGTTGATGTCGTTTTCGTGGATGACGCGCTTGATCGCACTGAAAAGCGGCGTCGTGACGAGGGGCGGGAGCTTCGCCACCGTAGGGAATTTGGCCGTGATGGTTTGCTGTACATCTACCATGATCGTTTACCTTTGTGTTTTTTTGCTGTTTTCGGTGTAGGAAGCACGCAGGAGCAGCAGCCCTGCAACGAGATTGATGCCAAGATATAGCATGAGTATCAAAGTGGTGACCGACATCGTGTTACCTCGCTATCAGATGAATGATCGTCGGCAGAAAGTCACTGTCCATAACGAATCTATATATGGTATAGCTTCCTGCCGCTGCCAGAAACATCAATAGATAATAGACGCCAAAAGACTCATTACGCATCGTGCATACTCCCGAAAAAATTTGGATCATTATAAAATTTGTTGATAACAAATCAACTACATCCGTGTAACCGAAATGTAACCGGTTTGTTATTTTGCTGTAACCGAAGTTCGTTAAAGTTATCGCCGTAATCAAAATTTTTAAAGGATACAGAACATGAAATACTCAAAAGTTTTACTCTCGGCTATGGTTGTAGCAGCAGTTACTTTCACAGGATGCGGCGGCGGAGGAAGCTCTTCAGGTGGTACAGGTAATGGAGCGGGTGCAGGCAACGG
>CAYLLC010000125.1:4252-5578 GCA_964384355.1 uncultured Sulfurospirillum sp.
GCAGGCAACGGTAATGGCAATGGCAACGCTGCAAGCAATCCTGAGCTTCCGGGTGTACCGACTGCAGCTGATTATGCCCCTGCAGGTGGTGTCTCTATCTCTTCCGCTGCACCGGTTGTACCGACAAATACAACATTGAGCGGAGATATTGCCAAAAATATCAAACTGACTGCCGACAAAACATGGTATCTGGATGGTAAAGTCAATATCAAAAAAGGTTACAAAATTGTCATTGAGCCGGGTACGACTATCGCAGGTAAACAACCCAAATCTTATATGATTATCGAGCCGGGTGCACAGATCATCGCAAAAGGTACAAAAGATCAGCCTATCGTATTCACATCCAAAAAAGATGCTGATGGACAATCTGCAGCCAACAGAACAGGTGAGTGGGGCGGTCTGATCCTCGCGGGCAACGCACATACACACTATGGCAGAAACAAATATGAAGCGGATACATCCGTAGAGTTCGGCGGTATCGGCCATGATCATGATACGGAGTCTTCGGGAGATCTCGAGTATGTCGTCATCAAGCACTCCGGTTTCGAAGTCGAAAAAGACAAAGAGCTCAACGGTCTCTCTCTCGCCGGTGTCGGTAGCGGAACGACAATCAAAAATGTCGCAATCATCGGCGGATCCGATGACGGTGTCGAGATCTGGGGTGGTACGGTCAACATCGACGGTCTCTATGTCTACAATGCACAGGATGACTCTGTAGATACTGACCTTGGATACAGAGGTACGATCCAGAATGTACTGGTAAGACAAGTGAATGTGGACAAAACAAACAACCACGACTCATCTGCGATGGAGTTCGGTAACGATCAAAATACAATCGCAACCGATGATGCAACTGCTACACAGCCGACCATCAAAAACTTCACTGCCTATGTCAAAGGCGGCGGTTTCTACAACAAATTCGATGCCGGTTTCAAATGGGACAATGTCAAATTCATCTCAGACAAAGCGACGGATTTCGAGCTGGTACACTTCAGAGGTACGGACTCATACGACAGTGATGCCAAACATGTCCTCACGGATACATGTTTCTTCGACTCTGCCGTAACACTGACAGAGGACAATACCTTCTCAAAGAAAAACTCAAAAGATCCTAAAACGGAAAAAACAGCTTATCAGTTCTTTGTCACGGATGCTGCTACGACATGGAAGAGCCATGCAGACAGCCTCGGTATCTTCAGATACAACGACAAAACCAGCTGCGCCGGTGTCAACGAAGCGAACATCTGGAAAGGTAAAGCCGGCTCCAACGATCCCCTCGAGCAATAACACCATCTCCCGAAGGGATAGATACTTTTCTACCACACA
>CAYLLC010000126.1:0-5381 GCA_964384355.1 uncultured Sulfurospirillum sp.
GTGATCTTGTAAGAGCAGAACTTCGGTCCGTGCCTACTCTATTTGGGAGAAGCGCCCCGGCAAAGCCGCGCCTCTTCTCCACTTCTGAAGCTTTGCCTTCGGCAAGCGTGCGGACTTTCATCCTGCTCTCAGAGGCTGTGCTCCGCTACAATCTCCTGCGTGATCTTGTAAGAGCAGAACTTCGGTCCGCACATGGAACAGAACTCCGCTTCTTTGAAGACATCCTGCGGGAGTGTCTCGTCGTGATACTCTTTGGCGCGCTCGGGATCGAGGCAGAGCTCGAACTGTCTGTTCCAGTCGAAGTTGTACCGTGCATCGCTCATCTCGTCATCGACCTTCATCGCATCTTTGCGTCCGCGTGCGATGTCGGCGGCATGTGCCGCGATCTTGTAGGCGATGATGCCGTTGCGTACATCTTCGGCATTGGGCAGGCCCAGGTGCTCTTTGGGCGTGACATAGCAGAGCATGCTGGCACCGTGCCATCCGCCGATCGCCGCGCCGATGGCGGAGGAGATATGGTCATATCCCGCAGCGATATCGGTCACCAGCGGCCCGAGAATATAGAAAGGCGCCTCGTGACAATACTCCTGCTCGAGCTTCATGTTGCGCTCGATCTGGTTCATCGGGACATGGCCGGGTCCTTCGATCATCACCTGCACATCCTTCTCCCACGCTTTGAGCGTCAGCTCTCCGAGTACCTTCAGCTCGCTCAGCTGCGCGGTGTCGCTCGCGTCGTAGAGGCATCCCGGACGGAGGCTGTCTCCCAGAGAGAGCGAGACATCGTATCTGCGGCAGATATCGAGGATATCGTCAAACGCCGTATAGAATGGATTCTCTTTGTGGTAGTGCATCATCCATGCCGCCATCAACGAGCCGCCGCGGCTGACGATACCCATCTTTCGCTTGGCGATATGGGGCATGAACTCCAGCAGGAAACCGGCATGAATCGTGAAATAGCTCACACCCTGCTGCGCCTGCCGCTCCAGCACTTCGAGCATCTTGTCGATCGTGAGATCTTCGATCTTGTTGCCGACATCATGCAGAATCTGATAGATCGGCACGGTGCCGATCGGTATCGTCGCTTCGGCGATGACCGCCTTTCTGATCTCGTCCAGATCGCCGCCGGTGGAGAGATCCATCAGCGTATCGGCACCGTACTGCTCGGAGACCTTCAGTTTCTCCACCTCCATCTGCGGATCGGAAGCGAGTGCAGACGAACCGATATTGGAGTTGATCTTGCACTTGGCCGCGATCCCTATCGCCATCGGCCTGAGGTTGGTGTGGTTGATATTGGCGGGTATGATCATACGCCCTCTCGCCACTTCGCTGCGCACGAGCTCCGACGAGAGATTCTCCACCTGTGCGACATAGCGCATCTCTTCGGTGACGATGCCCTGCTTCGCATAATACATCTGGGTTCTTACCTGGTCATTTTCTCTTTTTTTAACCCACTCTTTTCTCATAAAAAATTCCCCTCTCATAATTGGTAAAACCATTCTACAACAATAAAGATAATGAACCCTATATTAGCAAAGAAAAAGCTTTTTTGATGTATAATTTTGTAACACAAAAGTTAAAAAGGACAATAATTGCCCGATTTTACACTGATCCTCCTCTCTGCCGGCAACTCCACCCGTTTTGGACAGCGTGTGAAGAAGCAGTGGCTGCGTATCGGAGCGAAACCGCTGTGGCAATTTGTCGCAGACGATCTGGCCCGACGCATCGATGCGGACAAGGTCATCATCACCGCACATCCCGACGAAGTCGACTATATGCGCAAACACGGCCCGTACAGCATCGTCGCGGGCGGTGACAGCAGGCAGGCCTCCCTGCAAAATGCACTGGCGCATGTCGAGACGCCCTATGTCCTGGTGAGCGATGTCGCGCGGGCGTGTATCCCCGATGCGATGCTCGGGCGGATCCTCTCGGCCAGAGCACGCGCCGATATCGTCGTCCCCTATCTGCTCGTCAGCGATACCGTCGTGTATCAAAACGAAACAATCGACCGCGATGCGGTGAAGCTGATCCAGACACCGCAGCTCTCACGCACGGAGGTGTTGCGCAAGGCACTCGACTCCGAGACCCTCTACACCGACGACAGCAGTGCCGTCAAAGCGATCGGCGGAACCGTTTATTATGTAAAAGGTTCAACAAACGCTAAAAAAATTACAGTATTTGACGATTTAGAAGCGTTACCTTGTCTGAGTGAGGCGAGAGGTGCCCTGTTTACGGGGATCGGCTTCGATGTGCACCGTTTCTGCACCGGCAAAAAGATGGTGCTCGGCGGCGTCGAAATCGCCTCCGATCTCGGTTTTGAAGCCCATTCGGACGGCGATGTGGCACTGCATGCGCTGATCGATGCGCTGCTGGGTGCCATCGGTGCCGGAGATATCGGAGAGCTTTATCCCGATACCGATCTCGCCAACAAAGATATCGATTCGAAAAAGATGCTTGACGAAGTGGTGCGTTTCGTGCGGAGTGTGGGATTTGAGATCGGCAATGTCGATCTGACGATCATGGCACAGACGCCGAAACTCTCGCCCTATAAAGATAGCATGCGGGAGCGGATCGCCTCCATTCTGGAGATCGCGCCCATTCATGTCAATATCAAAGCGACGACGACCGAGAAGCTCGGATTCGTCGGCAGAAAAGAGGGTGTCGCGGTGGAAGCCGCGGCAACCGTACAATACTATAACTGGAAGAGAAAATGAAGATTTTAATCGTTGAAAATGAGATATACCTGGCGCAGAGTATTTCAACCAAACTGACTGAGCTGGGACACAACTGCGAAATGGCGACCACCATCAAAGACGCTGTCAGAGACGAGGATTTCGACGCTGTGCTCCTCTCGACCAATATCTCGGGACAGAACTTCTACCCCGTCATCGAACACTACCGCAACGCGATCGTGATTCTGATGGTCTCCTATGTCAGCAACGACACCGTATCGGGACCGCTCAAAGCGGGGGCGGACGACTATATCCTCAAACCCTTCATGATCGAAGAGCTGATCCGAAAGCTCAACCACCTGCAGGATTATATCAACTTCAAAAAAGAGAACGAGACCTACAGAAGCTACATCAACCACCTGCTCAAAAAGCAGCCGCCGCAGGAGATCACCAACAAGACCAGGCTCCCGATCATGCTGCGCGTCAACTACCAGAAAAACGCCGATGCGATCGTCTTCAAATATGCCAAGGAGTATAACGAATCTTTCACCTTCATCTCGCTCGACGATGCCGATGCGATCGCCCAGCTCAAAAAGATCCACGACAGCGAATTGGTCTATCTGATCAACTTCCAGAACCTGAAAAAGAGCGATAAAGCGAAAGTTTTATCTCTAATTCAAAACAGGCGTGTTATACTCTCCACAACCGACATGAACGATCTGCATGACGACGAGATAGAGTCGCTCGAAGTCAAAAACGACGAAGGTGTTTTTGAGAAGGGTGATATCCTCTCTATCGAGAATTATGTCAAGTATATCATCGTCAAATACCAAAATAAATTTCCGGATACCGAGCTCTCCAAAAAGCTGGGCATATCCAGAAAGAGCCTATGGGAAAAACGCAAAAAATATGGGATCTCCAAAAAGAAATAACGAACTGCACATCGACCACGAAGCGCTGAGTACGCTCGCGATGGTCAAAGAGGGGGTCCTCTCCCCCGTCGACAGGCTCATGAATCGCGAAGAAGCGGAGCTTGTCGACAAAACCTCCCGATACAAAGGTCAGTTTTTCCCTTTCTCCTTTATCCTCGCACCCGCCGGTAAACGCAACGAAAAGGTCCTCGCCGCCGCCAAAAAGGGTGATATCCTCTACCTCGTCGTCGACGGAGAGAACCGCGGCGAGATCGTCGTCGAAGATATCTACGAAATCGACCGCATGCAGCGCGTCGAGAAGATCTTCGGCACGACCGATCCCAACCATCCGGGCGTCAAAGAGACCCTCGATCGTCTGGGGAAATATGCCGTCAGCGGCCCCTACAAAGTCGACTGCAGCGCCATACGCAGCGTCAAAAATGCCATATCGACGATGATCGAACGCACCGGCGCATCCAGAATATCGGCCATCATGATCTCGGGCAAACCGCTGCACCGCGGGCATGAGCGGTTCATCCGCATGACGCTCGAGAAGAGCGACCTGCTGATCCTCTTTCTGCTCAAACCCTACAAGAAGGATACCTACTCCTACGAATTGCGCCAGAAGATCCTCAAATATTTCGTCGACAACTTCCTGCCCAGAAACAAAGTCCTGATCGTTCCGTTTGAGAATACCTATATCTTCGCCGGTTTCAACAATATAATCCTCGATGCGATCGCCGCGAGGAACTTCGGATGCACCAACCTCTCGGTGGGCCAGAACCACGCCGGTATCGGGCTCTACTACGACAAGAACGGTACCCGATCGATCGTCAGCCAGTATCCCGATCTGGGGATCGAGATCGATGTCAGCAACGAATTCGTCTACTGCAACGAGTGCAAAACCCTCGTCAGCACCAAGACATGCCCCCACGGCAGCCACCACCACATCTCCTACAGTTCGGAGTTTATCCTCGAGCTGCTCGATGCGGGGGTGCTTCCTCCTGCCGTACTGGTGCGCAAAGAGATCTCCGCAATCCTGCTGAGCAACCTCTACCCGCACAGATTCGACAAAATCATCCAGAAATTCAACAACTTCTTCCCCAGCGAAGGATTGCTGGAGGAGCTGACCGAAGAGAAGTTCTATCTGGAGATCATGAAGCTGCACCAGACCGTATCACTCACCTGAAAGGAACCCATGCGCAAACTCTTTCTGACATTTTTCTACACCGGGCTGCTGCCCAAAGCACCGGGCACCTACGGCACCATCGCCGGTGCGATCGCCGCACTGCCGGTATTGTGGTATTTCCAGCCGACGACCCTCTTCCTCGCTACGATCCTCCTGACGCTCGTCGCCGTCAACGAAATCAACAAGGAAGAGGCCCAGAGCGGCATCCACGACGCCAGCGAAATCGTCATCGACGAAGTGGCCGGCATCTGGCTCGCCCTCTCGATGAGCGGCGCGACATGGTGGCAGATTCTCTTCTCGGTGCTCTACTTCCGACTCTTCGATATCTGGAAACCCTCCGTCATCGGACGCATCGACCGCGAAGTCGAAGGGGGCTGGGGCGTGATGGGAGACGATCTGCTCGCAGGTATCTTTGCCGCAATCTGCTCCGCGGGGACCTATCAGGTGATGGGGTATTTCGGATTGGCGTAAACATGGGAACACCGCACAGAAAACTCAACGCCAAAATCAAAGATTTCATCAACAAGCAAAAGATCTTCTTCGTCGCCACCGCCACGGAAGATAGCTTCATCAACCTCTCTCCCAAAGGAATGGATTCGTTAAAAATTATCG
>CAYLLC010000127.1:0-5330 GCA_964384355.1 uncultured Sulfurospirillum sp.
ATCCTGATAATCAGATAGATATTGAGCAGAAAAGAGAGGATAAAGGCGATCTTGTAGACCTTCAGCGGCTCTCTCTCTATCAGTGAACTGCTCTTGTCGTACCATGGCTTGACCTGATCGGGATTGGCCAGATCGTAGAGCATCTCCGAGTAGTGCTGATAGCGCTCCTCTTTGTCCGGCGCGATGGCATGCAGGATGATACTCTCCAGCCACGGCGGGATTTTGGGGTTGTATCTGGAGGGCGGTTTCGCCTTCTTGAATGTCGGTGTCTGAAACGGCTCTATCTCACCGTAGGGCAGCTTGCCCGTCAGCGCTTCGTAGAGCGTGACGCCGATCGAAAAGATCTCACTCCCCTCATCGATGCTTTCGCCCTTGAAACGCCCCGGCGCCAGATAGCTGGGAGTGCCTGCGCGGCTGGCGGTGGAGAAGATCTCGATGATCGATCCGAAGTCGACGATCTTGAAATAACTCTTCCCTTTGCGTTGTGCACGGATGATGTTTTCGGGTTTGATATCGCCGTGGACGAGGTCGTATTTGAGCAGAAACTGCGTCGCATGCAGCAGAAAATTGGCGAGCGTGACACCCTCGTCGATCGAGAGGAGGCGCTTTTTGAGGTAGCTTTTGAGTTGGTCGCCCTCGATATGCTCCATCACATAGTAGCGTTTGGTGCGGTTTCTGGGGATGACCGCCTTGGGAAAAAATCCCGCTTTGAGCCGTTTGGCGTTCCATGCCTCTTTGACGAAGAGATCGAGCAGCCGTTCATCCTCCATCGCCTCCGCAGGGGGGAATTTGAGGACATATTCGACCCCTTTTTTGGTCGCCAGCCAGGTGCGTTCGTTCTGCACCAGCGGTTTGAGGAGCTTGTATCCGTCGATCGTCTCGCCCGGGGTCAATCTCTCGGGAATCGGGAGTTTGATCGCTTTGAGCTTGCAGACCTGATCGATTTCGTTGATCTGCATGATGACGGCGGTGGTGTCGTCGGGGAGGTCGTCGTCGACCTTCTTGCTGGCATATTTGACCAGTACATTGGCACCGGCGCTCATCGCTTTGCGCAGCTCCTCCTCATCCCCGAAGAGGTTGTAGAGTCCGTCGCTACAGAGCAGGATCTGGTCATGCTCTTTGATGATGTTTTCGAAGTAGTGGATATCGGTCTCTTCGGCGAGTCCCAGTGCTGCGGTGAGGACATGCTCCATCCCCGCTTCGTCGGAGTTGTGGTCTTTGGAGAGTTGATGCAGTTTGCCGTCACGGGCGAGATAGATGCGGCTGTCGCCGACATTGGCACCGTAGAGTTTGTCTCCCTCGATGACGGCGAGTGCGAGGGTCGTGACCAGTTCGGGACGCTCGTAGGCATCCATCGATTCGTGGTAGAGGATGGCGTTGATGTTGGAGACGAAGTGACGGATCGTCTTCTCCATACTCCATGACATCGGGCGGTTTTTGAGGTTTTTGAGCAGGTATGCCGTGACGCGTTCCGCAGCTTCGGCACCCGCTTCGGCGCTTCCGACACCGTCACAGACGATACCGATTGCCGCGTCACTGACGCGCTTGTAGGCGAAGGCGTCATCTCCGGTGAGATGGTCGCCTTTTGCCAGTGTAAAACCCGATAATTTGATATTCGCCATATCCAAACCCCTCTCTTACCCCGAAGTATACACTATTTTTTCTCTCACTTCCTTCGGAAGAATGTCCAAAAAATGGGCAATCTTATATTCTGCCGCCCGCCTGCAGGCCCCATGTCGTTCTCCAGCGGGTCTTGACCATGGAGATTCCGACGATCGCGATCAGGACGACGACGGCGAAGATGACGAAACCGGCGGTATATCCGTCGAAGGCCCCCTTGCTCCATCCGAGTGTCTTGATCAGTGCCGTACCGCCGAGCCCGCCGGCACATCCGATGATACCCGTCATGATGCCGATATCCTTGCCGAATCGCTGCGGCACCAGCTGAAAGACCGCACCGTTGGCCATACCGAGGTTGGCCATGATCAGAAAGAGTACGAGGATCGCGGCGTAGAAGGGCAGATGGACAAAAGCGTTGATCAGCGCCAGCAGTGTCACCGCACCGAAAAAGAGATAGAGTGATTTGATACCGCCCATCTTGTCCGCGACCGCACCGCCGACCGGGCGCAGTACCGCACCGGCGAAGATACAGAGCGCACCGAAATAGCCGGCGACCACTTTGACATTCTCTTCGTTGAGATACGCCGCACCGAAAGCGCTCATGTCGGTCTGATAGGTGTTCATCAGATAGACCTTCATATAGTTGGCGAATCCGACGAAGCCACCGAAACTGACGGCATAGAAGAGGTTGAACCACCAGGTATCTTTATCCCTGAGCAGTTTGAGGTAGTCGCTCACCTTTTTGGGGCGTGGGGTGTAGATCTCTCTGGGGGCGTCTTTCGCGAGAAAGAAGTAGGTGATCAGAATCAGTGCCGAGAGGACGCCGCCGACCAGAAAGACCGCTTCCCAGCCCCACTTCTCCGCGATTTTCGGTGCGAAGAGGAAGTCGAGTACGACGCCGATATTGCCCGCACCTGCGATGCCCAGCACCACACCCTGCAGCTTGGGCGGATACCACTGTCCCGCCTGCGGCAGTGCCACGGCGAACGATGCACCGGCAAAACCGAGTATAAACGCGACCATCAGCAGTTCGTTGTAGGTGATCGTCGCACCTCTGAAGTAGGCGTAGAAGAGTCCGAAGACGACGATTGCCTGAGAGAGGAGTGCCGTCTTTTTGGCTCCGATCTTGTCCACCAGAAATCCCAGCAGGATGCGCAGGATCGCGCCGGAGAGAATCGGCAGAGAGAGCAGCGTCGCTTTCTGTGACGGACTCATCACGAATCCATGCGTCATCTTCAACGCTTCGCTGATCTCCGTCGAGAGTGGCCCCAGCATGGTCCACACCATAAAACTGAAGTCGAAATAGAGAAATGCCGCCAACAGTGTCGGCCAGTGTCCTTGTCCCTTGAGTGCTTTGAATGCGCCCATAATGCTCCTTTTGCAAATATATTTGATAAGTCATTATAATATCAAATTTTGTATGTTTTGGATGCTTTTAGTTGATTAAAAAGTAGGCAATATTTTTTTGTCCGTTTTTTTCGGATCAGAGGAGAAGCCCGTACCGCGGGCATCCGGGACAAAAATAGTCCTGCTTAAGCTAAAGCAAATCAATGCTATAATAGATCAGTTGGAATCAAAAGGCGATGGATGAGACATACACTACAGGAGATACCGTTTTTCAGCAGCCTCAGTGAAGAGAATCTGAAAAGACTCGAGCAGATATCCTACTTCAAAGATTACGCTGCGGATGAGCTGCTCTTTTACGAAGGGGATGCCCCCGACAAACTCCATATCCTTGTAGACGGCATACTTCGGCTCTACAAGACCAATCCCAAAGGGCAGGAGATCTATATCCATCAGTTCGTGCCTACGGCGATGGTCGGAGAGCTGGCCAATTTCGAAAAGATGCGTTTCCCTGCATCTGCGAGATTTGTCACCAGCGGGACGGTGCTCAAGATCGATTACGGCGCACTGGAGAATATCTTTTTCAAAAATCCCGAAATCTGTATGGAGATCATCAAATCGCTCTCTGCGAAGCTGAAGGTGCTGGCCAATGTGATCCATCAGGAGATGATCCTCACCTCCGAAGCGAAGGTCGCCAAATTTATCTACGAGCACAGGGAGCTCTTCGAGACGGTCAAAAACAATCAGATCGCCGCGATCCTCAATGTCTCTCCCGAGACACTCTCCCGAACACTGGCCAAACTCAAGCGAAACGGCATCATCTCGATCGACAAAAGCCATGCGATCACCATACGCGACAGCGATGGATTAACCAAGCTCTTTTAACGCGCTTCTTGACTTATATCAATCATTAAGTCTTATTATTTCATTACAATTACACCTGTAGTACTTTTTGAGACAGGAGACGATATGAAAGAGGTGTATCTCAACATGCCCCAGCTTGCTCCCCAGGATTTTTTACCGATTTTTACATCTGCGACACTGGTAATGATCTTCGGGATTATTTTCGTGGGGCTATACACTTTCGCCAAGATGGAGAAGATTCCCGGATATTACCAATATATCGGCTATCTTTTCTGGTTCGGGTGTGCATATTCGCTCTATCTGCTCAGTACTCTGGTTGGGAGTGGCGATTTTACGCGAAAAGTATTGATGCTGACGATGGTGGCTTATCTGATTCTGCCCCATTTCATCTACTTTTTGCTGCAAGAGAGTCACGAGCAACACGACTAAAAGGAGGTATATATGGCAGAGCAACCAAAGTCTGTTTGGCGCAGTATATCGTTTTGGAGACGATCTGCTGCATGGGTAACGGGGTTTGCAGTCATCCTGCTGATCTGGCTGACATTCGATACGATGGGGCAGATCACGATGGGTACGGATGCGGATCTGCAAAACGGTGTAACCAAGAGGGTTCCGGCTCCTACGGTTATCAACTATCACATCACCTATGAGATGAACGAAAAGCGAGGGCATGAGGCACCGGTCATCGGTGACAAAGAGCCTTTTTTCGGTAAAGAGTGGAGCCCGGAGGAGGCTGCGGCACTGCTGCATCTGGGCAAGCTGACATCTCAGGCGAAAAACTGCATGAACTGTCACACCCTGCTGGGTAACGGTGCCTACTACGCACCCGATCTGACCAAAGCATGGCTCGATCCGGCATGGAGTGACAACGGTCCGATGCTGGCGATGACCGGTAAGAGTACGCGAGAAGAGGCGATGGCGGAGTTCTTGCAGCATCCGTCCAAATACCCCACCCATGCCCGCATGATGCCGAATCTGGGTATCACGGCCGAAGAGGCGAAAGGTCTGGTGGCATTTCTAAAACATATGAGTTCTATCGATACCAACGGTTTCCCGAGAAACTTCGGTAAAGAGCAAGGAGGCACCTATGCTAAGTAGTATCAAAGCGAACAAACTACAGTTCGAATCCCAGAAAATCGGGATGATGTATTTCAGAGTGGCGATTATTCTCTTCGGTGCACAGCTCTTGATGGGACTGATCGCGGCGATTCAGTTTCTCTATCCGGGTTTTCTCTTTGAGATCTTCGACTTTTCCGTCGCAAGAATGGTGCATATCAATGCGCTGGTCGTCTGGATGCTCTATGCGATGATCGGATCGGTCTACTATATGATTCCCGACGAGACCGGACGCGAAGTGGTCGGAGCAGGGCTGGCGAAGCTGGCTTTCTGGGTATTGACGGCTGCCGTAGCTGTCGTAGTGCTGGTCTATATCTTTATCCAGGTCGGGCCGGGCAAAGAGAGTACGATCTGGTTCATCAACGAAGGGCGTGAATATCTCGAAG
>CAYLLC010000128.1:0-5097 GCA_964384355.1 uncultured Sulfurospirillum sp.
GATCATCTCGATGATCGCCACGCGCGTCTCGTCGGGGATGCGCTTGACCATCCCGAAATCGAGCAGCACCAGCTGCCCCTGCGGCGTCACCAGCAGGTTGCCCGGATGCGGATCGGCGTGGAAGTAGCCGCGCACCAGCATCTGCTCGGTGTAGAACTGCACCAGCGTCTCGATCAGCGGCGCGATCTCGATGCCGTAGCCTTCGATCGCCTCTCTATCGTCGAACCGCACCCCCTCCTCGAAGCGCATCACCAGCGCGTCGTCGCTGCTGAGCGTATCGTACGCGACGGGAAAACGCACCCCCATATCGGCATAGACTTCGGAAAATTTGTGCAGATTGGCGCGCTCCTGATCGAGGCGCACCTCTTTGACGATCATCGCCGAAAACTCCGCGATCACCGCCTCGACCGAGTGCTTGGTGTAGTGTGAAAAGAGCGGCCGGAAGAGGCGGTTGAACCCTTCGAGGATACGGATATCGGCATGCACCTGCCGCACGATCCCGCTGCGCCGGAGCTTGACCGCGACTTTGGTCCCGTCCGCCAGCCATGCCGCATGCACCTGCCCGATCGACGCCGACGCGATCGGCTCGCGCTCGAATCTCGCGAAGGGATCTTGGCCAAAGGCCCGCGCGAACACCTCCTGCATCTCCTGCGGCGCCATCGGAGGCAGCTCATCATGCAGCTTTCTGAGCGCTTCGAGATAGTCGGGCGGGAAGAAGTCGTTGCGCGTGGCCAGCACCTGCGCCAGCTTGATGAAGCTCGCCCCCAGCGCGCCGATACGCTCCACCAGCCGCTGCGGCTCCAACGGCCGCAGCATCAAAAAGCGAGCGCGCTTCTTGATCAGCAGAAAGATCGTCAGCAGTACGGTGAAGATATGCCAGATGCGCAGGGGATTGTAAGGATATGGTTGCATGATACTCTCTATGATTTACTCGAGGGGGATTGTAGCATAGCGCCGCCCAAAGAAGCGACGCGGAGTCTGGAGCGCGCCTCTGTATCACCTGCCCGTCAGCGGGGCCTGCTCGTGAGCATGATCGCGACCACACCGATCAGCGCGGCGACAAAAGAGGCGATGAATACCCCCAGCTTGACCGCGTCGATCGTCACGGGATCGGAAAATGCCAGATGGGTGATGAAGATCGACATCGTGAAGCCGATACCGCCCAAAAAGCCCACCGCCAGCACTTCACTCCACTTCAGATTGGCAGGCTTGGTGACCCAGCCGAGCCGGGTCGCGGCGTAGGTAAAGCCGAAGATACCGATCGGTTTGCCGATCAGCAGGCCAAAGACCACACCCAGCACGATCGCCATATTTGCCGTCACGGCACCGAAATCGATCATGACACCGGCATTGGAGAAGGCAAAGAGCGGCATGATGAAAAAGGCGCTGAGGCTGTGGAGATTGTGCTCGAGCCTGACCAGCGGGTTTTGCACCCGGTCGTATCCGTAGGCGATATTTTCGAGGGCGTCGATCTGGTGGTGGTTGAGCATCGGTATCTTGTCGATATGCTGCTCGAAAGCGTCGATCGCCCGACGGCTGCTACGGATGAAGTCATGCTCGTCGATCTTGGATCGGATCGGAATCGCGAAGGCCAACAGCACGCCGGCGATCGTGGCATGAATGCCGATCGCATGGATATAGACCCACAGCGCGATCCCCAGAATCAGATAGGGCCAGAGGCTCTTGACCCCTTTGAGATTGAGTATCCAGATCAGCGCATAGACCAGTCCCGCATGCAGGAAGTAGACGGTATGAATCTCCTGCGTATAGACCGTCGCTACCACCAGCACCGCACCCAGATCGTCCACCACCGCCAGCGCGACGAGGAAGAGCTTGAGCGCGGGATTGACCCGATTGCCCAGCAGCATCAGTATCCCCAGCGCGAAAGCGATATCGGTCGCCATCGGGATGCCGAATCCCAGCGGAGCGTCGCTGTTGAGCGCGACATAGATGAGCGCAGGGATCGCCATACCGCCCAGCGCCGCCACTACCGGAAAGGAGGCCTTCTGCACGCTGGAGAGCTCCCCGATCAGCAGCTCCCGCTTGATCTCCAGCCCCACCATCAGAAAAAAGAGTGCCATCAGCCCGTCGTCGATCCAGTAAGTGAGGCTCATCGAGATATTGAAATCACCCAGATGCAGGCCAAGAGGCATATTCCAGAGCGCGAAATAGCTCTCGGAGAGTGAAGAGTTGGCGACGATCACCGCAAGCAGCGTCGCTGCGAAGAGAAGTATACCGCTGAGCGCCTCTTTGGAGACGAAATCCTGAAAAGTCTGTATCATTTTGGTCATGCCGATCCTTTGCCCCGCGTTTGCTTTTTAAAAATTAAACTATTTTAACATATATCGGCATATTTCCGCGTGACATTAATGGGCTTTGAGCACCGGCGCGAAGGCTTTGGTCGAGACCTGCACCCGCTGACCGATCGTCAGACGCTCCGCTTCGCTGCGGGTGAGGACCACTTCGACCAGCTGCTGACCGATCGCGACGATCGCGACACGCAGCAGATCCGCCTCGCGAATCTCCAGCAGCTCCCCTTCGAAAGAGAACTTTTGCGAGCCGCTGGTCTGCAGCAGCACCTCGGCAGGTGTGCCGTCGGCCGTCACCCTCCCCGCCTCCAGGATCACGACCCGCTCGGCGAGCCGGTAGATCTCGCTGGGATCGTGGCTGACCATCAGCGTCGTCGTACCGAATTCACGATGCAGCGAGAGGATCTCGCCCTGGAGCCTGCTGCGCATCGCGGGATCGAGTGCGGAGAGCGGCTCGTCCAGCAGGAGCAGCCTCGGGCGGCGCATCATCGCACGGCAGAGGGCGACGCGCTGCTTCTGGCCGCCGCTGAGCTGCTTCGGCGATCTGCTGCGCATCTGTGAGAGGCCCGTGATCTCGAGCAAATGTGCCGCCAGTGCACGATCTTTCGCGACAAAGAGCAGATTCTCTTCGACGCTCATGTTGTCAAAGAGCGCATACTCCTGAAAGACAAACCCGATCCTGCGCTTCTGCGGCGGCAGCTTCACGGCGGGCGAGAGCCACACTTCGTCTCCGACGACGATCTCACCCTCCGCCTCTTCCAGCCCTGCCAGGATGCGCAGCAGCGTCGTCTTGCCGCTGCCGCTCTCTCCCGCAATCGCGACAAAAGCCCCCTCACCGATCTCCAGCGTCACTGCCAGCCGCATCTGCTCCCGATGCCCATGCAGCGGCCTGGCGATGTCGATCTTTACCATGCTTTGCGCCCCTGCTTCTGGTTAAAGATATAGACTCCGAGCAGTACCGCGAAACTGATCGCGACCATGATCGCGCTGTAGATATGCGCCGTCTCGTAATCCATCACTTCCACCATCTCGTAGATCGCGACCGAGGCGACTTTGGTCTCGCCGGGGATACTGCCTCCGACCATCAGCACCACGCCAAACTCTCCGACCGTATGGGCAAAAGTGACGATCAGGGCGGTCAGCAGAGAGGGTTTGATATTGGGGAGGGCGACACGCATGAGGGTCTCCAATCTGCTCTTGCCGCTGATATAGGAGGCTTCGAGCATGCGGCGGCTGAGCCCCTCGAAACCGCTCTGCAGCGGCTGCACCATAAAGGGCATGCTGTAAAAGCAGCTGGCGACGACCAGCCCGGGAAACGAAAAGACCAGCTTCACCCCCAGATGCTCCTGAAAAAACGCGCCCAGCGGCGAGTCCGGTGCCAGCGCCCAGAGGATATAGAAGCCCAGCACCGAAGGCGGCAGCACGATCGGCAGTGCCGTCAGCGCTTCGACAAAGGGACGCAGCCGCGAACGGGTCTGGGAGAGCCACCATGCCAGCGGCAGCGCGATCACGAAGAGCAGCACCATCGTGATAAAGGCGAGCTTGAAAGAGAGCAGAAAAGGGGTGAAATCGATAGCGGAGAGCTTCTCAGGCATCTGCGACTCCCTGAATCGACAGCGCACTCGCCATGAAGAGCACCGTCACATGCGCACCGGATTCGAGCGCCAGTGCATCGGCCTCCATCCGCAGCATGATCACCTCCAGCACCCGCTCCCCGACCGTGACGCCGACCGATGTGAGCAGCTCCCCCGCCTCGATCTTCTGTACGATACCCGGCAGACGGTTGGCAAATGCACGGCAGTCACCCGCATGCGCCAGCGCGATGGCAGTGGGCTTGATCCCCAGCTGTACCGACCTGCCCGGCGTGATCGCGGCATCGGTCTCCAGCCCCGTCATCACCAGCGTATGGCCCTCCAGATCGAAATAGACCAGATGCAGACTGCCGCTGCTTCGGATCTCGCGGACGGTGGCGGTCAGGATATTCATGGGATGCGGTAGCCGTACTTTCTGAAGATCGCCTCCGCGTCATGACTGAAGATAAAGGCGTAGAAAGCCGCTGCATCCGGGTTGCTATCGGCATGTCTGAGCAGGACGATTCCCTGATCGATCGGTGTATAGTCCGCCACATCGAGCCTCTGCCAGTGGCGGTCGTCATCGTATCGCGACAGCTTGGGGGCGTAGCGGGAGGATGCGGCGACGATACCGATATCTGCCGCCTTCATCGCATAGACCATCGTCTGGGAGATCGATTCGCCGTAGATCAGCTTCGGCTTGAGACGATCGAAGATACCGCGCTTTTGCAGCGCTTCGACGGTCGCTTTGCCGTAGGGGGCGGTTTGGGGATTGGCGATCGCGATGCGTCCGATCGCGGGATCGGTGAGCAGATCGAATCCTCCGGAGAGATCACGCGCTTTGGCGCTGAAGAGCGCCAAGGCACCCTGTGCATAGACCATCGGACGGGTCACGGCGATCCCCTTGCGATAGAGCGCAAGCGGGTAGCGCATATTGGCCGACATGAAGAGATCGTACGGCGCGCCATGCATGATCTGCGCCGTCAGCTTGCCGCTGCTGCCCGGCTGCACCTCTACTCGGATACCCGGATAGTGCCGATGGAATGCGGCGATCAGATCATCGATCGCATAGCTGACATTGGCCGCCACCGCCACCCTGATCTGACCCGCATGCAGAGACATCAGCATCGCCAGCAGAAATATCACCGGTTTCATACCGCTCCTTTGAAACAATATCTTCGCGCTATTGTACCATTTTATTTATCGGGGTTTGGTAT
>CAYLLC010000129.1:0-5023 GCA_964384355.1 uncultured Sulfurospirillum sp.
GCTTTCTGCTTCTCCAGCTCCAGTTCGTAGAGGCGTGATTTGAGCATCTTCATCGCGTTGGCACGGTTTTTGTGCTGGCTGCGGTCGTTCTGACACTGTACCACGATATTGGTCGGGATATGGGTGATCCGTATCGCCGAGTCCGTCTTGTTGACGTGCTGGCCGCCCGCGCCGCTGGCACGGTAGGTATCGACGCGGATATCCTTCTCTTCGATCTCGATGTCGATATCGTCGTCCACTTCGGGAGAGACCATCACCGAGGTGAAGGAGGTGTGGCGCTTGGCGTTGGAGTCAAAGGGCGAGATACGCACCAGCCGGTGGATGCCGTTTTCGACTTTGAGGTAGCCGTAGGCGTTCTCCCCTTTGACGATGAAGCTGACATCCTTGATCCCCGCCTCTTCACCCGCCTGGTAGTCGAGCTCCTCGACCTTGAACCCCATGCGCTCCGCCCACCGCAGATACATCCGGTAGAGCATGCTCGCCCAATCCTGGCTCTCCGTACCGCCCGCACCCGGATGGATCGTGACGATGGCGTTCTTGGCATCATCCTCGCCGCTGAGCATCATCTCGATCTCCAGCTTCGTCACCTTCTCTCTCAGATTTTCGGCATCGCTGTAGAGCTCCTCGATCGTCTCGCTGTCCCCCTCGCTCTGCGCCATCTCCAGCAGTTCCTTCGCATCCTCCACCGCACCGGCCGCGTCGTTGTACTTTTTGAGCATCGAGAGGATTCGGTTCTTCTCCTGCTGAATCTTCGCCGCATGCTTCGCATCGCTCCAGAAATCGGCCCCCTGCTCGATCTCTTCGATCTCTTTCAGCCTCGCCTCCAGCTTTTCGGGTGCGATAATCTGTCGGATATTGTCGATTTTGGTACCGAGCTCTTTGAGCAGCTCGTTGTATTCATAACTATCCAAAAATTTCTCCTGATTTGGCTATAATATAGACTCTGTAGATTATAATGCATTAGATTTTACACAAAAGAGACTTTAATATGATACAGATTACCGACCCGCACGCGATGCAGCGCTATCGCCGCGAAACCGAAGGCAGCACAGGATTTGTCCCGACGATGGGCGCCCTGCATGAGGGGCATATCTCGCTCATCAGACGCAGCGTCGCCGAAAACGACAGGACAATCGTCTCGATCTTCGTCAATCCCACCCAGTTCCTGCCCGGAGAGGATCTCGACGCCTACCCGCGCAAGATCGAAGCGGATCTGAAGATCTGCCGCCTCGCCGGCGTCGATGCGGTATTCATGCCTGCGACCGACGCGATCTACGAAGCCGAAGAGCTCTCGATCAAAGCGCCCCGCGTCAAAGGCTACATCCTCGAGGGGTACAACCGCCCCGGCCACTTCGACGGCGTGCTGCAGATCGTCCTCAAGCTGCTCAACCTCACCCGACCGACCAGAGCCTACTTCGGCAAAAAAGATGCCCAGCAGCTCTATCTGATCCAGAATATGGTCCGCCAGCTCTACATAGAGACCCGAATCGTCCCCTGCGAAATCGTCCGGGAGAGCGACGGGCTGGCACTCAGCAGCCGCAATGTCTACCTCAGTGACGAAGAGCGCCGGGATGCCCTCACCCTCTCCCGATCGCTCAAAACCGCGACCAAAATGGTCATCGAGGGGGAGCGCGACTGTGGGACGATCATCGCACGCATGCGGGAGATACTGCGCCCGACAGATATAGAGTATGTCGCCATCGTCGATCGCGCATTCGACAAACTCGAAACGATCGAGATCGACAACAGCATCATTCTGGTCGCCGCCAAAGTCGGCACCACCAGACTGATAGATAATATGTGGATATAGCTCATGCCAAAAAAACTACACCTCGTCTCCCTCGGCTGCACCAAAAACCTGATCGACTCCGAAGTGATGCTCGGTCGCCTCCGATCCTACGAAATCACGCAGGAGCCCGAAACGGCCGATCTGATCATCGTCAACACGTGCGGCTTCATCGACGCCGCCAAAGAGGAGAGCGTCCAGACGATTCTGGGGCTGCATGAAATCAGACGCGACGATTCGCTGCTGGTCGTCAGCGGCTGCCTCAGCGAACGCTACCGCGAAGAGCTCCAGGCAGAGATGCCCGAGGTCGATATCTTCACCGGGGTCGGCGACTACGACAAGATCGACGAACTGATCGCGCGCCGGGAGAGCCGCTTCAGCCCGCGTACCTACCTCATCAGCGATCAGGAGCGCGTCATCACCGGATCACGCCACCACGCCTACATCAAACTCTCCGAAGGGTGCAACCAGCAGTGCGCCTTCTGCGCCATCCCCCACTTCAAAGGCAAACTCCAGTCCCGCCCCCTCGACGAAATCGTCGCGGAGGTCGAGAGACTCGCCGCCCGGGGCTACTACGACTTCAGCTTCATCTCGCAGGACAGCAGCTCCTATCTGAGGGATTTCGGGCAGCAAGACGGACTGGCAGCGCTGATCGACGCGATCGAGGGGATCGAAGGGGTACGGAGTGCCCGTATCCTCTACCTCTACCCCTCCACCCTCTCCGATCATGTATTGGATCGCATCGTCGATTCGCCGATCTTTCACAACTACTTCGACATGCCGATCCAGCACATCAGCGACCCGATGCTCAAGCGCATGCGCCGCGGCAGCGGACGGGATATCATCGAACATCAGCTGCAGATCATGCGCAGCGCCCCCGACAGCTTCGTACGCACCTCCATCATCGTCGGCCATCCCGGCGAGAGCGACGCGGAGTTTGGGGAGCTGTGCGACTTCCTCGAAAGCTACTCTTTCGATCGTATCAATATCTTCGCCTACTCCGACGAGGAGGGGACCAAAGCGCAGACGATGGAGGAGCTCAAAATCCCGCAGGAGACGATCGATGCGCGCATCGCCAGACTCAACGAGATCGTCGAAGCAGAGCTGCAGCGCTCCCTCGAAAAGGAGCTCGGCAACGAGATCGATGTCGTGGTGCTCGGCCCCAGCAGCGAGCATGCCTTTTTCCTCGGCGCCAAAAAGCTCGCATGGGCGGAGGATATCGACGGAGAGATTCTGATCAACGAAAACGAGATGGAACGCGAACCCGAAGTGGGCCGCACCTATCGCGCCAGAGTCACGCAAGTCGCCGGAGACAAGCTTGTCGCTACTCTCACCGCAGAGTCTTGAGTATCTCAGGGAGGGCAAAAACCTCCTCGCCTTCTCTGCAGGCGTAGACAGCAGCGCCCTCTTCTTTCTGCTGCGGGAGGCGGATATCGCCTTCGATATCGCACTGGTCAACTACCGCACCAGAACCGCCTCCGACCGTGAAGCCGACCACGCCCGGCAGCTCGCACACACCCACGGCCTCGCATGCCATATCGAGACGATCACGCTCCCCGCTTCCAATTTCGAGCATCGGGCCCGAGCGGCACGGTACGCCTTCTTCGAGCGGCTGATCGCACGGCATGGCTACGACACCCTCATCACCGCCCACCAGCTCGACGACCGTCTGGAGTGGATGCTGATGCAGCTGACCAAGGGGGCGGGAGTGGTCGAGATGGCAGGCTTTTCGGAGATCGAAGCGCGGGAGGGATACCGCATCGTACGGCCGCTGCTGGAGAGCGACAAAGCATCGCTGCTGGCCTATCTGCATCGACATGACCTCCCCTACTTCGTCGACAAGAGCAACCGTTCCGACCGCCACCGCCGCAACGATTTTCGCGAGCGCTTCGCCGCACCGCTGCTGGCGCAATATAGGGAGGGGATTCGACGCAGCTTCCGCTACCTGCAGCGCGACAGCGCGGCACTCTTTGCGCTGGAGATTCTGGAACGGCATGCGGAGTACTATCGCCTCCGGCGCAGCGGCGACGAAGATCGCGATATCCGCCAGATCGACCGGATCCTCAAGCGGCTGGGCTACCTCCTCTCCGCCGCGCAGAAGCGGGAGATCATGCGACAGCGCGAATGTGTCGTCTCGGACAGATTCGTCGTCGCGCTGACGGAGGAGGCGATCCATATCGCCCCCTGTCGCCGCGACACAATGCCCAAAAGCTTCAAAGAAGCATGCCGCAAAGCGGCGATACCGCCCAAGATCCGCCCCTACCTCTACACGATCGGATACATGCCATCAGAGTGAAAAGGCGATCTTCAGCTTCTTGTCCAGCAGTGCGCGTACTTTTCTGAGGTTGGGGGTGTCGGGGAAGTCATGCTTGAGCAGAATCGTACGGGCGATGCGATACTCGTGCATCCCGATCGCGATATGCATCGCGTCGAGGTGGATATAGCGGGGCAGATAGCTCCCGCGATCGACGACGGCACGGTAGAGATTGAGGTAGCGCCGGTACGCTTTCTGCTGCTTGTAGTCGTTGAGCAGTGCGATCACTTTGGGTGAGGTCGCATCCTGCGGCTCGGTGAGATCACGATGTGCGGGAAGCTGCAGATCGGCCTGTCTGACCAGTGCCAGCGTCTCCGCCTCATCCGGATCGATGCCCAGGATCTCCGACGCCAGACGCGCGGCCATCTTTTTGTCGTCGACGGAGATGTAGTAATTGAGCAGAAATTTACGCTCTTCGACATTGTCGGGATGCTTGCGGATATAGGCATGCAAAAAGGCGAGATCCTCATCGAACGACGACTTCCCGCGCTTCGCCGCATGCCGCTGCGCCTTTTTGCCCTGCCGGATCACCTTTTTTGCCACGCTCCGGGAGGCATCTTTTTTGTGCAGTCTGGTCCGTATCGTCGCCAGCAGCCGTTTCGCTTCGGGGAGCTTCTGCTGCGCGACCACCTTCTCGAGTATCGCCTCCGCCTCCTTCAGGTCTCCCTGCCAGTAGTGCAGCACCGCCAGCAGATTCTGCGCGCGCACACTCTTCGGATTGGCCCGCACGAAGCGCTCGACATAAGCCATTGCCCGATGCACCTTGCCCGATTCGTAGATCCTGTAGGCCTCTTTTTTCATCTTATAGTAGTCGTGTCCGACATCTCCGGCACCCAGCAGCTGCATGCCAAGGAGTATCGCAATCCAAAATCTCATCTTTCGATCCTCTTTTGTTTATAGTAATAATGGATATATCGGTATTA
>CAYLLC010000130.1:0-5016 GCA_964384355.1 uncultured Sulfurospirillum sp.
AAGATTGTGCCGTATTTCATCAAAAAACGAGGAGAATTGAATGAAAAGAATTACATTAAGCATAGCAGCTATCGCACTGATCGCATCAGCGGCGCAAGCTGATATCAAATCAAAAAGCTTCGGTGGAAGCGCAAGCCTGTTCTACGGAACAAACGACTCTGGAAATGCAGACCTGTTCAACAAAGGTACAAACTCTTATGGTGATGCAGCTATTCATCTGGGTGGTTCAGCAGCTGTTGGTTCTTGCGAAACTTGCACAACACTGAACTATGGCGTAACTGGTGTATCTACATTAGGTCTTGAGAACACTCTGGTAGGTGCTACTTGGATCAATCATACACTTGAGGATGCTATCTGGATCGATACATTGAATCTGACTTTCAACCCTTTGAATGGTATTTCAAACACTACAATGGTTGTTGGTCGCCAAGCACTTGATACTCCAATGGTCTTTACTGAGACTTGGAACATTGCGAAAAATACATATGATGCAGCAGTTGCAGTAAATAACGACATTGTCAATACTACACTGGTAGGTGCCTGGGTAGGTAGAAGCAATGTTGGTGGTGCTATGACTGTCAATGCAACAAATGGTTTTAGTGATGACAGTTTTGACGATTTCCTGGGTGCACAAGGTGCATTCGCATTTGGTGCAGTAACAAAAGCGATTCCAGGTGTCACAGCGCAAGCTTGGTACTACCTTGCTCCTAGCTTCCCTGCAAACGGAGACGCTGCAATCGCTTGGTTACAAGCAGATGGTGAATTTGCAGGATTTGCACTTGGTGGACAATACATCTACACAGATGTTTCTGCTAACCCTGATCAAGGTTCTGCATATGCTGTCAAAATTGGTTATAACTATGAAGGTTTAGGTCTTTCAGCTGCATACTCATCAACAGACGAGAACTCTGTAGTATCTAACCTTGGCGGATCACAGTCAAAACTCTATACTGAAGCATGGTGGAATTATGGTCAAGTAAGCCAAACCGATACTGATTCTTTCAATGTTACAGCTACATATAGTGTAGAAGGTGTAGCAGATCTCGGTCTCTACTACACGAATGCAGACCACACAGGCACAAACACAAATGGTGACATGAGTGAAGTTGCTGTTACTGCTGGTACAAAACTGGGTAACCTCGATGCGACTCTCGCATACATCTACACAGATATCGATGGTGCTCCTGATACACAAAACGACATTCAGGCTTACCTGACTTACAACTTCTAATCTCCGCAATCAGAAGTTGCTTTTCAGGCGGGTCGCTTTCGGGCGGCCTGCCTTTTTTTATGCTCTCTTCAGACCTACCATAGCAAATACCCCACAACCGCTACGACAAATACACCGATAAAGTTTGCCACGACACCGACTCTGGCCATCTCCGAGACCTTGATGACGCGTGAACTCATCACGATCGCATTGGGCGGTGTGGCGATCGGCAGCATAAAAGCGTAGCTTGCAGCGATCGTCGCGACCATCATCAATACCATTCCCTCATGTCCCATATCTTTGGCGAATTCATAAAAGATCGGCAGCGCGATGGAGGTAAGTGCAGTATTGGAGGTGACTTCGGTCGAAAAACTGACAAAGAGCGCCACAAGCAGCAGCATCCAGAAAAAGGGCATATGCGATATGAAGGCGATTTTGTGTGCGATCTCCGCTGCGAGCCCCGTCTTGGTAAAGGCGGCTGCGATGCTGAATCCGGCACCGAAGAGAAAGATGATCTCATAGGGCAGGTCTCGCGTATCCTCCCACTTCAGAAAGCCGATACCGGGCACAAACATCAGCAGCCCGTATCCGAGCAGGATCAGCTTTTCGTTCAATCCGATACCCATATAGTAGGGTTTGATCGGGGTGTTGATCAGCAGCAGTATCGCCAGAGAGGAGAGGATCCAGATCAGCCGCTTCTGCCGTGCATCGAGTGTGGGTATCGTCGTGTCGATCTCATGTACGGGTTCGTCTCTGACGCTGCGGGAGAGTATCCAGGGGATCGCCACCAGCATCGCGAGCGCCACGGGTGATACCATGACGATCCACTCGCCGAATGAGGGCGCCTCCACGCCGTACTCCTCCAGAAATCCCAGCAGCAGCATGTTGGGCGGCGTACCGATCGGGGTGATGATTCCCCCGATGCTGGCGCCATAGGCGATCGCGAGCAGAAAGCGCACTTTGAGCCGGTTGTTTTGCGTCAGATAGAGTCCGATAGGCAGCAGCATGAGCGTGATGGTGGTGTTGGAGAGCACCGCACTCAGGAGCGCTGCGGTGACGGCGAGCGCATAGATGATACCGGTCGCGGTATTGGGGAAAAAGGAGAGCAGCTTCGCGCTGAAGTATCTGTGCAGGCCGATCTTTTCGACGGCGATCGCCATCATGAAACCGCCGATGAAGAGAAAGATGATCTCTTTGGAGTAATTGGGGACGACCTCTTTGACGCCGAGGATATGTAGCGCAGGAAAGAGGAGCACCGGCAGGAGCGATACGACCCCCAGCGGCAGGGCACCGTTGGTCCAGAGCGTCACCAGAAATGCGACGACTCCCAGAAGCAGCGCATGCTGCGTCGAAAAGAGTATCGCCGAGATACCGAAAAAGAGCAGGCCGATGCCAAACGCGATTGCCAGACCTCTCATGTGAATTATCCTCCTTTTTTAGATAGTGCCACTCCAAAAAAAGCGGCGGCAGCCACCAGAATGATCGCTGCCGTCGCCGAGATATCGAACCGATACGAGATAAAAAGCCCCGCAAGCGCAAAGAGAAAGCCAAGCACTCCCGAGACGACCATCATGATACGAAAGTCCGTACAGAACTTCTCCGCGATATAGGGCGGAATGCTGAAAAGCGCGATGACCAGTATCAATCCCACGCTTCGGATACTCATGACGATCGTCAGTGCGGTGAGAATCAGCAGATAGGCGTAGATCGCCCGGACATTGAGCCCGTTGAGCAGGGCGAAATTCATATCGTAGGAGATCGCCAGAAAGCGCGGGAGCAACAGGATGACCGAGACGATCAGCAGCAGATCGACACCGACCATGAAGTAGATATCCTCCATCGGTACCATCAGAATATCGCCGAAGAGAAAGCTCATCATATCGGGATGGTAGCCGGGTGTGAGATCGACGAAGATGATACCGATACTCATACCCACGGCCCAGAGCACACCGATCAGCGTGTCGCTGCGGTGCGGATCATGATAGGTGATATAGGCCAGCAGCAGCGCAAGACCCAGTGCGAAAACGGTAGTGGTCGCCAGCAGCGAAAAACCGAAGTAGATCGCGATACCGATACCGCCGTAGCTGCCGTGTGCGATCGCCGCCGCGATGAACTGCGAGCGGTTGATCAGCATGAAGGAGCCGATGATCCCGATCGCGACGGAGAGCAGCAGTGCCGATAGCAGCGGAGTCTGCATCAGTTCGAGCATGTGTGCCCCTTGATATATTCGAGCAGCTCCAGTTCGCAGAAGTGCCCTTCGTTTCGCTGGATGGTCGTATCGACATCTTCATGCAGGTAGAGTGTTTTGTTGATGTGTGCGACGCGGTTGACACCCTCGAAGAGGACCTGAATGTCGTGACTGACGATGATTTTGGTCAGGGGGAGCGCTTTGAGCAGTGCGTAGATATCCTTCTGCCCTTCGGGGTCGATCGAGGCGGTGGGCTCGTCGAGTATCAGGATTTTCGGCTCTTTCGCCAGTGCCCTTGCGAGCAGTACGCGCTGGCGTTCACCGCCGGAGAGGGCTTTGATCTTTTTGTACCGGAGGTGGGCGATATGCATCTTCTCCAGCTGTGCATCGGCGATCTTTTTGTCTTCTCTGGAGTAGAAGAGTTTCTGCGGCGTCAGGCGTCCTTGCAGGACGATATCGCGCACATTGATCGGCATATCCATATTGAAGTTGATATACTGGGGCAGGTAGCCGATCTCCCTGCGCGCCTCCTGTACGCTCTTGCCGAATATGCGGATTTCGCCTTTGGTAGGCTTGAGCAGTCCCAGCAGCAGCTTGGTGAAAGTGGTCTTGCCGCCGCCGTTTGGCCCGATGATCGCGAGGTAATCTCCGCTGTAGATCTCCAGATCGATATCTTTGAGCACTTCGTGGCTGCCGTAGGAGAAGCTGACATGCTTCACGCTGATCTCAATCTGCTTTTTCAAAGCTCTCGGCCACCTTCATGAGATTGCTGTCCCAATCATAGGCGAGCGGGTCGATCGCGACGACTTTTCCTCCGATCTTGTTCGCGATATAGCGGGCGCTCTTTTGTGAAAACTGCGGCTCGACGAAAATGGTCCTGATACGGTTCTGTCTGGCGAAGTCGATGATGCGTCCGATGTAGTGGAGGCTCGGCTCTTTGCCCTCTTTTTCGATAGCGACCTGTCGCAATCCGAACTCACGCGCAAAATAGCCGAAAGAGGGATGAAACACGATAAAAGTCCTCTGCTTCAGCGGCTTGAGCCTCTCGGCGATCTGCGCATGCAGCCTGTCGAGCGCATCCAGAAATTTCCGATAATTGGCGTCGTACGCTTTCGCATGGGCGGGATCTGCTTTGGCAAGGGTCTCTTTGACGACGGCCGCCATCTTTTTGACCAGCATCGGAGAGAGCCAGACATGCGGATCGAGGCTGCCGTGATGGTGTGCATCTTCGTGATGCGCCTCTTCATGCAGAGAGTCGTGCATCGGCAGCTTCTCGATACCCTCTGTCATGTCGACGATTTGCAGGTCGGGGTGGATACTGCGAAACCGCTCCAGCCAGTTGTGCTCGAACGGGACGCCGATCGTGAAATAGATCGACGCCTTTTTGATCGCACGCAGCTGGCTCGGTCTGGGGGTGAAGGTCGCCGGAGAGCTGCCCGGCGGGATCAGAACCGTCACATCGGCATGCTCACCGGCGATTTGCTTGACGAAAAAGGCCTGCGGAGGGATGGAGACGCAGATATCGATCTTTGCCAGAAGCGCGCTTGTGAGAAAAAGAAGGACTAAAATCGTTTTTATCATAATTTTATTTTAGTCCATTCTTGATTAAACTACTCAA
>CAYLLC010000131.1:0-4891 GCA_964384355.1 uncultured Sulfurospirillum sp.
ATTCTCTTCGATCTGGACGGTACGCTGATCGATTCGACCGAAGCGATACTGAAGAGTTTCGAAGACTCCTTTGGACATTTCGGTCTCGAAACGCCGCCGCATGAGAGGATCAAGGCGCTGATCGGCCATCCGCTCGACTATATGTACCTGCATCTGGGGATTCCCGAGGAGCGGGTGTGGGATTTTGTGGAGGTGTACAAAAGCTATTATCGGGAGCGATCGAAGCCGATGACGCATCTGCTCCCGGGTGCAAAAGAGGCGATCGCCGAGGCTGCCCGATTTGCGCGTCTGGGTGTCGTGACGACCAAGACCGGCCTCTACTCGAAGATACTGCTGGAGCATATGGGTGTGATGTCCCGATTCGAAGTGTTGATCGGGCGTGAAGATGTGGTCCACCCCAAACCGAGCCCCGAACCGATCCTCAAAGCGCTGCATGCGATGCAGATCGAAGATCTGAGCGATGTCTGGATGGTCGGAGATACCTGTCTGGATATGGTCAGTGCGAAGGATGCCGGCATCGAAGGGGTCGGGGTTTTGAGCGGTTATGCCACCAAAGAGGAGCTGGCGCGCTGCAGCCCTTTTTTACGAAATGACGCACTGGAGGCGGTAAGATTAATAAGGGAGTTTAAAAAAAAGCTTAAGTTAAGTCGCAATAACCTAAAATTATAGGACAAATTACTCGGAAAACAGAGCTAAGGAGATTTTATGGTAGAAATAAGATGGCACAGTCGTGCCGGACAGGGGGCGGTAACAGCAGCCAAAGGTTTGGGAGATGTTATCTCCACGACCGGCAAAGAGGTCCAGGCTTTCGCACTGTACGGTTCTGCAAAGCGTGGTGCCGCGATGACAGCCTACAACAGAATCGATGACAAGCAGATCATCAACCATGCGAAGTTTATGATTCCCCAGTATGTGCTGGTACTCGATCCGGCACTGGCCAATACCGATCAGAAGATCTATCAGGATGTGACGGAAGATACGAAATTCATCATCACATCCCATCTCGATCCTGATGCACTTCGTGCGGAGATCCCGGCTCTGGAAGGCAAAAAACTCTATACCCTCGATTGTATGCAGATCTCTATGGATACGATCGGCAGAGCGATTCCCAATACGCCGATGCTGGGTGCGTTCGTCAAAGTCTCGGGAATGTTCGAACTCGAATACTTCAAAGAGAAGATGAAAAAGGTGCTCTCAAAATTCCCTCAGAGAATTATCGATGCGAATATGGATGCGATCACCAGAGCATACAATGAAGTCAAGTAGAAAGGAAGTTTAGATGAAACAGAGTGAAAATCCGAAATTTTTGGGAACCGAAGAGCTTTTGGGCTGGGATGAGGTCACACAGGGGATCGTACTTGAATCTTTTGAAAAAGAGGTAGAGAATGTCGCCTTTTTGAAGCAGGAAGAACGTCCTTACGCCGAGTTCAACTCATTTACGGCGAGTGTCGCGGACTGGAGGGTCATCAAGCCGGTTTTCAACAGAGATATCTGTATCGATTGCCAGAACTGCTGGGTCTTCTGCCCGGATACATCCATCATCTCCAGAGACAAAAAGATGATCGGTATCGATTTTGACCACTGTAAAGGGTGTGGTGTCTGTGTCGAAGTGTGTCCTACCAATCCAAAATCACTTCTGATGTTCGAAGAGCGAAAAGATATCGATGAAGCCCTCAGCGAGTGGCCGGAAAAAAAGAAAAAAAGTAAGGAAGCGTAATCATGGCAGAGAAAATGGAATTAGATAATGTCGTCGTATGGGATGGTAACTACGCAGCCGCGCAGGCGTTGAGACAGGCGCAGGTTGATGTTGTTTCCGCCTATCCTATTACCCCGTCTACTCCGATTGTAGAGGGATACGGAAAATTTGTCGCGGATGGTTATGTCGACGGTGAATTTGTCATGGTCGAGAGTGAGCATGCCGCGATGAGTGGGTGTGTCGGAGCTGCCGCAGCAGGTGGCCGTGTCGCTACGGCTACCAGTTCTCAGGGATTCGCTCTGATGACGGAGGTACTCTATCAGGCCTCCGGTATGCGTCTGCCGATCGTCCTGACGGTCGTCAACCGTGCACTCGCTTCACCGCTCAATGTCCGCGGTGACCATAGTGATATGTATCTGGGGCGTGACAGCGGATGGATTCAGCTCGATGCATTCAATGCGCAGGAAGCGTACGATCTGACGCTCTGCGCCTTTAAAATCGGTGAAAACCACAGTGTGAGACTGCCCGTGATGGTCCATCAGGACGGCTTCATCACATCACATACGGCGCAGAATGTCCATCCGCTTCAGGATGACGAAGCGTATGCCTTCGTCGGAGAGTACCAGCCGCTGGATGAGATGCTCGACTTCACCCGCCCTGTCACATACGGTGCACAGACGGAGGAGGATTGGCACTACGAGCACAAAGCGAAACAGCACAAAGCGATTCTCGATTCGCGTGATGTGATCGATAATGTATTCGCCGAGTTCGAGAAGCTGACAGGCAGAAAATACAACCGTGTCGAAACCTATATGATGGAGGATGCGGATGTGGCGATCATCGCCCTCGGTACGACCGTGGAGACGGCACGACTGGTAGCCGAAGAGATGCGAAAAGAGGAGGGGATCAAAGCGGGTGTCGTGGCACCGAGATGCTTCAGACCGTTTCCTTTCGACGGTATCAGAGAGGCTTTGAAAAATGTCAAAGCGGTCGGTTGTATGGACAGAAGCGCACCGGGCGGTGCACTGGGAGCGCTCTTCAACGAAGTCTCTGCAGCCATGCATGCAGACGGGAACAGTGCTCTGATGACAAACTACATCTACGGTCTGGGCGGACGCGACCTGACAGTGGATGCGATCAAAGAGATCTACAGAGAGTTGGACAGCAACGCAAAATCGGGTAAACGAGCCGGCAAGATACAGCAGTTTGTGAGCCTCCGCGGTCCAAAATTAGAGTATTTTGAATAGGAAGAGGGGAAAGAAAAATGAGTACTATCAAGAAAATCAGGAACTTAAAAGAGTTATCCACGGCGAACGACAGATTCGAAGGTGCACACCTGCTCTGTCCGGGGTGCGCACACTCCATCATCGTCAGAGAGTTGATGAACTGTACGGATGACAACCTTGTCATCTCTTCGAATACAGGGTGTCTGGAAGTCTGTACGGCGGTCTATCCCTATACATCATGGGATACTTCATGGATCCATATCGGATTCGAAAATGCAGCGACCTCCATCTCCGGTGCCGAGGCGATGTACAAAGCGAGAAAACGCAAGGGCACACTCAAAGATCCCGATGCGCCGGTCAAATTCGTCGCATTCGGCGGTGACGGTTCGACTTACGATATCGGATTTCAGTGGCTCAGCGGTGCGGTAGAGAGAGGGCATGATTTCACCTATATCTGTCTGGACAACGAAGTCTACGCCAATACCGGCGGTCAGAGAAGCGGTTCGACGCCGCTTGGATCCTCTACGACCACTGCACCTGCAGGGCGGGTCAGCTACGGTAAAAAACAGATGAAAAAAGATCTGGTAGGTATCATGGCGGCACACGGTGCACCTTATGTCGCACAGATGTCACCCAACAAATGGAAAGATATGCTCAAAAAGATGCAAAAAGCACTCGCGACGGAAGGTCCGGTATTTTTGAATGCGATCTCGGCGTGTACGACGGAGTGGAAATTCGATCCGAAAGATACGATCGCCATCAGTGATCTGGCGACCGATTCTCTGGTCTTTCCACTCTACGAAATCATCAACGGACGGGAGCTCAATATCACATACAGACCGAAGAATGTCATCCCGGTCAAAGACTATCTCGGTGCGCAGGGGCGTTTCAGACACCTCTTCAAACCTGAAAATGCACATATCCTCGAGCAGTGGCAGAAAGCTGTCGATGACCAGTGGGAGTATCTGCAGCGAAGAGAAGAGGCGAGGGTATAACGATACCGCGTCACTGAACTTCTCCATTTCGGGAGTTTCGCAGCGTCTGCAGCCGAAACTCCCTTTTCTTACACTACATTAGACTATAATTCTCACTATGACAAAAAAGATAGCTTATCAGGGTGTCCGCGGCGCCTATTCCGAACAGGCATGCAAGAGTGCCTATCCGCACTCCGAAGCGATCGCATGCGATACCTTTCAGGAGGCGATGTGGATGGCGGAGCAGGGGGATGCCGATCTGGCGATGATACCGCTGGAGAACTCCACCGCCGGCCGTGTCGAGGAGATCTATCGACTGATACCGAAGATGAAACTGCATGTGATCGCGGAACACTTCGAACCGGTCACACACTGCCTGCTGGGCACGGAGGATAGCACGATCGGAGCGCTTCGCTGTGTGGCCTCCCATCCGCAGGCACTGGCGCAGTGTCACAACCATATCACCAGACTGGGGCTCGAAGCGGTCGCCAAACTCGATACGGCCGGTGCCGCAAAAGAGATCGCGAAGCTGAAGGACCCGACCAAAGCGGCGATCGCCTCGAAGCTGGCGGCCGAGATTTACGGATTGCAGATTCTGCAGGAGCATTTCGAAGATATTCACGGCAATACGACGCGCTTCTTTATCCTCTCCGCGGTCAAAAGCATCCCGGCACTGAAGCCTGAGAAAGCCTATATCACTTCACTGATCTTTCAGGTGCGCAATATCCCGGCATCGCTCTACAAAGCGCTCGGCGGATTCGCGACCAACGGCATCAATCTGCTCAAGATCGAGAGCTATATGAGCAGCAGAATGACCGAGGCGAGCCAGTTTCATATCGATATCGACGGCCATATCGATTCGGATGCGATGCGGCTGGCACTGGAGGAGCTGGCATTTTTCGCCGACGATGTACGGATTCTCGGCTGCTACGAGAGCCATCGCTTCCGCACGCAATAAGATAAAAATTGTGTTATAATAGTAACCTCTGAATAAT
>CAYLLC010000132.1:0-4824 GCA_964384355.1 uncultured Sulfurospirillum sp.
CCCATCATGCCCGCGTCTTCATGCTCGAGAAAGTGGCAGTGGTACATGTAGGGGTTGACGGGGTCTGTGTAGTCGGTCATCTTGACGATCAGCTTCACGCTGTCACCCGGTGCGAGGTAGACGGTATCTTTGTACCCTTTTTCGTTGTCGGCGACATTGGCGGCGCTGCCGTTGCGCTCCAGCACCATAAAATGGGTGGCATGGATGTGGAAATTGTGCTCGATACCCATCGCGTTGTGCGCTTCCCAGATCTCGACTTGTCCGAGAGGTACGCTCTCGTCTATGCGGTTGATATCCATCGATTTGCCATTGATCGTCAGACGGCCCATGCGTCCTGAGAGGGTGAAGCTTCGGGTGTTTTGAGCGGTGGCGGGATCGAAGCGTGTGAGTGCGGTGAGTGCTGCGGGCATGCGTGTAGCGGTCTGCGGTGTCAGGCTCACTGCGAGCTTGAGAAAGGGCTTCTGTCGGCTAAGATCCTGCAGTGTGCGCGTCGTGCCCATATCTGCGCTCAGATCGACGACGATCTCCGCTCTCTCGCCCGGGGATAGCCTGAGCCGTGTCAGCGAGACGGGGGCTTCGA
Source organism: uncultured Sulfurospirillum sp. (assembly GCA_964384355.1). Classification (GTDB taxonomy): domain Bacteria; phylum Campylobacterota; class Campylobacteria; order Campylobacterales; family QNZT01; genus QNZT01. The sequence continues at coordinate 581 of CAYLLC010000132.1, forward strand.
GGAAGCTGTTGTCCGTGGCGATCTGGTGAAACGCCCTGCCGTCGTCGAAGCCCAGCTCGTAGACCGAGGCGTTGGAGCCGTTGAGGATACGAAAGCGCACCTCTTTGGCTTCGAGGGTGACGGTCGGCTCGATGGCGCCGTTGGCGAGGTAGGTATCGCCGATATAGCCGCGCATGATCTCCATGCGGGTCGGGTTGTAGTCGATCTGGCCGTTGCTGTCGAATCGCCTGTCCTGAAGCACGAGCGGGATGTCGTCGATGCCGTAGCGGTTGGGCAGATCGAGTGCACGGCTCTCGTCGTCTTCGACGATGATCAAGCCTGCCAGGCCTTTGTAGACATGTTCGGCGGTCTTGCCCATCAGGTGGGGGTGGTACCAGTTGGTGCAGGCCCGCTGGCTGACGCGGTAGCGTGCCGACCATGTAGCACCGGGGGCGATGATCTGATGCGGCCCGCCGTCCATCTCGGCGGGCAGATGCATGCCATGTCCATGCATGGTAGTCGCTTCGCGGAGATTGTTGGTGTAGTTGACGGAGACCTCTTCACCGTCACGCATCAGGAGTGTAGGACCGAGATAAGTGCCGTCGATCGCGTAGGTGCCGGTCTCCGTGCCGTCGAAAAAGGTGTGTCTGGCTTCTGCGATGGAGAGATCGTAGTGGCGTACGCCTCCGCGCAGTTCGCCCTGCTGCAGGGCAGGGATGGGCAGGGGCTGGCCCGTGCGCGGGGTAGGGGTATCGGGAGATGACGTGCCGTCGGTGCCTTGTCCCGGTGAGCGGGTAGATGCAGTATCGTTGCCGGAGCCGCAACCGATCAGCAGCAGTGCCGCTGCAGCGCTGCTCAGTGTGATGAATGCTCTTCTTTGCATGGGGTATCCTTGGTATCTTGTTTTTGGTATGGGCGTCATGCTACAGCGGATGTGTGGAGGGTGTGTGTAGCGGGGTACACAGATGCTACACACAGAGTCGTTATACTTTCGGCACATCAATACAAAGGACAATCACATGAAATGGATCAAAACAGTAGCGGCAGCGGCATTGCTGGCAGGACTCTCGACGGCGGCGACGGCCGGAATGGGCATGGGCAAATGCGGCGGCGGTATGATGCAGGGCGACTTCGCGACACAGAAGCAGATGATGCTGAACAACATGGCACAGATGCGAAAGTGCGTCGAAGCGGCCAACACCAAAGCGGACCTCAAAGAGTGCAGAATGAAGATGATGCAAAAACGAAAAATGATGATGCAGAAGAAAGCTCCGGCGGCAGGCAAATGCGGTGCCGGAAAGTGCGGCGGAGGCAAATAGCCTCTATCCCCGATCCAACACCCCGGCATCCGCCGGGCCCTCTCCAAAATCCCCTACACACACCATACACGCATCCTCACTATCATGCCGGATATATAGTACAAAGGATCTATCATGACAATAGATAAAAAGAGCGCAATCCTGCTGCTCGTCGTGAGCATGACGACACTGCTGGGCGCTTCGGTGGCCGACGGGCAGAGCAGTGAGAGTGTGGGTGCGCTGATAGCGGGTTCGTTTACGGCGGGGCTTTTGCTGACATTTACCCCTTGTGTGCTGCCGATGGTGCCGATTCTCTCGAGTATCATCGTGGGGCAGGGTGAGGGTATCTCCAGACTCCGTGCGCTCTGGCTGTCGCTGGTCTATGTCCTCGGTACGGCGGTCACATATGCGGCGATGGGTGCGCTGGCCGGTGCGACGGGAGAGCAGCTGCAATCCTACTTCGAGAATGCATGGGCGATCGGGGCGGTGAGTCTGATCTTTGTCCTGATGGCGCTCTCGATGTTCGGCCTCTACACGATCGCGCTGCCTGCTTCGATCCAGTCACGGCTCAATGCCGCCTCCTCGCGTATCAAAGGCGGCAGCACCGTCATGGTATTTTTGATGGGGCTGGTCTCGGCACTGGTGATCGGCGCGTGCGTCTCACCGATATTGATCGCCTTTCTGGGTGTCGCGATCGCGCAGGGGAGTGCGGTACTGGGCGCTGTGACGATGTTTTTCATGGCGCTGGGGATGGGTGTGCCGCTGATACTGATCGGTGTCGGGCTGGGCGAGCTGCTGCCCAGAGCCGGTGCATGGATGGAGCGTATCAAGCAGGTTTTCGGCGTGTTGCTGCTGGCGACGGGAATCTACTTCTTCAATACGCTGGAGCTGATCTCGCCGCTGCTGGTGTGGGGCGTATTTCTGATCATCCTGAGTATCTATCTGCGGGCGACCGAACCGCTTCCCGAGGGTGTCGGCGGCTGGTGGCGGCTGGGCAAAGGGGTCGGTGTGGTCATGCTGATCTGGGGAATCATGCTGCTGATCGGTGCGGCGTATGGCCAGCGGGATCTCATGCATCCGCTGCCCGAAGCTGCGGCAGTCACTGCAAGCGGTACCGAGAGGGCGGATCAGGTGCCTGAGCGGGAGATACCGTTCGAGGAGGTCGCTTCTGTGTCGCAGCTGGAAGCACGGCTGCATCAGGCGGCAGAGGCGGGCAAGATGGCGATCGTCTACTTTTCCAACGACTTCTGCGGCTCGTGCAAAAAGTACAAAGCGGTCACCTTCAAAGACCCCACCGTACAAGCGCTGCTGAAGAGGGAGTATGTCGCCCTGCATGTCAACATGACCGACAAATCGGACCGCGGCCGGCAGGCGATTCGCAAAAAATACAAAGTCTTCGGTCCGCCGACTTTTATCTTCTTTGACCGAAACGGGCGGGAGATAGCGGGCAATCGCATCTACGGCTATCAGAGTCCTGAAGAGTTCGCCGACATGCTGGAGATCATGGCGGAGGCGTGAGCGGTCTGTCCAGTGGTTTTTTAACCATTTTGTTTTATGATAGGGGTATGTCAAACAGAAGGATGCATGATGAAGATCGTGGTGCTCGATAGTGATACCCTGGGAGCGGATGTAGACAGAAGCTGTTTTGAAGCGTATGGCGAGGTGGTCTCCTACCCCGTGACCGCCCCGCATGAGACGCTGGAGCGGGTGCGGGGAGCCGATATCGTCATCACCAACAAGGTCGTGATCGATCGGGAGATCATGGACGGCAGCGATATCCGGCTCATCTGCGTCGCGGCGACGGGGATGAACAATATCGATCTCGACTATGCCCGAGAAAAGGGGATCGCCGTCAAGAATGTCGCAGGCTACTCCACCCCCTCGGTCGTGCAGACGACGCTGGCGATGGTGCTGCATTTCATGAGTGATCTGGACTACTTCGACCGCTACGCCAAGCGTGACGACGGCTGGTGCCGCAGCAGGATATTTACCCATACGCAGCATCCGTGGCATGATCTGGAGGACAAGACATGGGGGATCATCGGGCTGGGCGCTATCGGCAAGCGGGTCGCCAGAGCGGCGGAGGCGCTGGGTGCGAATATCCTCTACTACTCCACCAGCGGGAGCAACCGCGACGATGAATTTCAGCGTACGACGCTGGAGGATCTGCTCTATACATGCGATATCGTCTCGATCCACGCCCCGCTCAACGACAAGACCTATCATCTGATCGACAAGCGCAATCTCACCGAGCTCAAAAGCGGTGCGATACTGCTCAATCTGGGCAGAGGCGGCATCATCGACGAAGCGGATCTCGCAGCCTATATCGACGAGAGCGATATCCGGGTCGGGCTCGATGTGCTGGAGCGCGAGCCTATCGCCGAGGATCATCCGCTGCGGTCGGTACGCGCGCAGGATCGCCTGCTGCTCACGCCGCATATCGCATGGGCGAGCGTAGAGTCGAGAGCGCGCCTGATCGAAGGCATCTGCGACAATATCAAAACCTATCTGGGAGAAGTATCATGAAAAAGATTTTGACAGCCACTGCCCTGACGCTGGGCATGCTCATCTACGGCGGGTGCGCCGACAAAGCGCTGCCACAGAGCCGCATCGGAAGCATCAGCGAATCCTACACCGGCGTAGTGACGATGGTAGAGCCGGTGCAGGTACACGGAGACGGTACGATCACCTCCATGCTCGGCATGGTCGCCGGCGGCGTGCTGGGGCATCAGTTTGGCGGCGGAGAGGGCAAAGACCTGCTGACGATGGGCGGAGCCATGGCCGGAGCCGTCACAGGCGCCAACGCCGATGTACGACCCGCACAGCGCATCACGATCCGATTCGACAGCGGCAAAACCATCACGACGGTGCTGCCCATCGATGCCAACAACCCCAATACCTACAGAAAAGGGGACCGCGTGACGGTCTATATCACGGGCGGGAGAGTGACGGAGATACGGTGAGGGG
>CAYLLC010000133.1:0-1684 GCA_964384355.1 uncultured Sulfurospirillum sp.
TTTTGTCGGCGCTGTGTGCTTCTGTAGCGCTCTATGCTGCCGATCCCGTCTATCAGATCGATTTTGAAAAGGGGCTGGATCAGCAGTGGCGGACGCTCAAGGCGGAGGGCGGCTTTATGCCGAAGGTCGTGCGGATAGGGAAGCAGCACCGGTTGCGTCTGACCAACCGTCGGCATGATCTCAGCAGTGCAGTGACGCTCGATTACAGATTCCCCTCGCATGACAACAAAGTGGTGCTCGAGTTCGACTACTACGCTTATGGCGGTTGCCGTGACGGGAAAAACTATCGGGTGCGATCGACCGGTGCGGGCAGTTACGGTGCCGACGGCATGTCGATTATCCTCTTCGATTCGGATGCGGGGGCGACGCCGGCCGTCGGTGCCAGCGGTGGGTCGCTCGGGTATGCCAACGGCAATATCGAGATGAAAAACGGTCGCTACAAGAAGCAGCGGGGATTTGAAAAGGGGTGGCTGGGTATCGGCCTGGATGAGTTCGGTGCTTTCTCCTCCAATACCGAAGATCGGCACAACATCAGCGGCCGGACGCTCTCGCCCTACTATATCGAGGGTACGGAGAGCCCCAACAGCATCGTCATACGCGGTGATGCGGCGCATGGCTACCGTCTCTACTATGTAGGCACGGAGGGCAAACCGATCGCAGAGCAACTCGATGATGAGGGTACGCAGAGATATGCGGGCGGGCACTACCGCCTCACGATCGACAGCAGCGATCCTGCACATCTCTATATCACGATGGAGCGCGACGGCAGGGTGGTGATCGACCGCTACGATGCAGCGGCGTATCAGCACCAGAAGCCGGAATATTTCCGTATCGCCTTCTCTTCCGGTACGGGCGGCGGATGCAACAACCATGAGATAGACAATGTCAAAATCTACGGCAAAGGCGAGCCATACAATCCGGACGCGTCGAAACCCTTCACATGCAGCAGCGAATCGTTCGTCAGCTTCAACAGAGCGAGCTGGGCGGGTGACGGCGATGCGCAGTTCGATACGATCAGCCTGCTCGACGGTACGCTCAAATCCCATCATGTGCTGCCCGAAGTCGAAGGCGTCAACACGATGGGCTACAATGTCAAAGACAACTACCTCTGGGGATACAACATCGGCTCGGACAAACTGGTGCGCATCGATGCGAACCATCATGCGAAGCGCTACGATCTGCCGGAGGGATTTCCTGCCGATTTCTATATCGCGGGCGATGTCGACCCAAACGGTATCCTCCATCTCGCCGCACGCGGCAAGCATGAGATTCAGCGCGTCAATGTCGATCCCGGCTCTCCCGACTTTCTCAGGGCACTGCCGCCTCTGAAGCTCAGAAAACCGGATGGCTCACGCGCGACGATCGCGACGGCAGATTTTGCCTTCAATCCCAGAGACGGCAAGCTCTACTTTATCCAGGAAGGTACGGGCGGCAAGATCTATCGTATCGATCCGAAAACGGGTGTGATGGAGTATGTCGTCGACAGCGGCGTCGATCCCTATGTGGTGATCTGTTTTTTCGACCGTGACGGGAATTTCTACTTCAATCTCGGTACGGGCAAGGATACGCGCGCACTCTATCGGATCGACATGAACGATCCCGGACAGGCCGTCAAGTTCAGCGATCTCGACAAAGGGCTCAGAAACGGAGACGGCGCCAGATGCCCCAATGCCGCAGTCGATGC
>CAYLLC010000133.1:1784-4597 GCA_964384355.1 uncultured Sulfurospirillum sp.
ACAAAGGGCTCAGAAACGGAGACGGCGCCAGATGCCCCAATGCCGCAGTCGATGCCGTCGTCGATGACGACCAGGCTACCTTCGATGCATTCGATGCCGGCAGCGGCGGTGTGGGCGGCAGCAAAAAGGTGACGACCAAAGTGGTCGGTACGCCGTTTGTGCTGGAGCTGGCGCAGATCGAGGATGCGACGCACTATGCCGAGGGTGCGGATACGGTGACGGATACCAGAGCCAAAATCGTCCCGAGCAGTGCCTGCAGCGATGATCCTGCCGCACTGGACAGCTCCGGATTCGTCCCCTTTTCACTGGGAGGCGCGGCGCATGTCGATCAGAGCTTTACCGTAGATCATGCGATCGGCGAGGCGAAGGTGCAGTTCGTCTGGAGAGATGCCCGAGGCGATACGCACGCTGCATGCTCCTCCGATCCGTTTGCGATCAGACCCGATCACTATCAGATTGCGCTGCCGTCGCATCTGGTGGCGGGAAAAGATTTCAACATCACCGTCACCGCACGCGATGCTGCGGGCAATCCGGTGACGGATTATCAGGCGGATGCCGGGGATTATCGGATCGATATCAACGAAACCAAAGCGGCGCAGGGGTGTGCACTCTCTGCGCTTCAGACGGGCAAACATCCCTTTGTCAACGGTGTCGCGAAAGTGCAGATCCACTATCCGGATGTCGGTAAGCTGCAGTTCGCCGTCTCCGAAAAGGCGGGGAATGAGTTCGCGCATATCGATGCGCAGGACGGATCGGGCATGCATCGCTTCATCACGCCTGCGACGACGACTGGTAATGAGATAGTCCCGGCAGCGATCGATCTGGAGTGGCATGCGATCAATGGCGACAGTGCCAACGGCTACACCTATTTCAACAGCTACGATCCTGCCGATCCCGACAGGGCAGGCATGAAAGCGGTACTGGATATGAAGATCAAAGTGCGGAGCGCCGACGGTACGCTGACAGGAAACTTCACCGACGGCTGCTACGCCCGGGATGTCGCGATCGATATGATCTACGACATCAACAGCAGCGACAGCGATCCCCTCTATCGCACGCATGCGGCCTATCAGGATATCAACGGGACTTTCCGCACCGATGTGAGCGGTCTGCCTGATGTGATGCAGCGAGGCAATCATTATGTCGCAATGCAGATGGAGAAGGCGCTCTTCCGTCAGGGAATCGGCGTCAAAAAGATCAATTTCAACTTCGAAAGAGCCGTCAACAAGCCGCGCGAACCGATGCACATGACGATCGAAGGGATGAAGGCGACACTGGGCAATCTGCAGAAGATCGATGCGACGCCGCAGCGCCTGAGCTTCCTCTATGCCAGAGCGCATATCCCCGATCAGCAGATCGTGGGCGACGAGGGGGCTGCGAAGGTCTTTTACGAGGTGTGGTCTGACAGAGGCGACCGTACGCGATTCGGTCTCGATCATCTGCCGGAGAGTGTCGACGATGTACACTGGTATCAGCTCGCAGGGCTCAGTGAGACGACATGGCTCGATTTCGAAGATCCTGCAGTGACCAACCATCTCACCGCAGCTCCGGGCACAATATCGGCGGCGACGGGTCTCTTTGCGAGCATGCAGAAGAGCAGCGACCATCGTGCGCTGAAGATGAAGGTACGCAAAACACCGACCAGAGCGAAGGTCGACTACAAACCGGCACCCTATCTGATCTTCGACCCTGCCGATGCGGCAGCGACACAGGGGAGCTTCATCGCAGATTTCGTCCCGGATGATGCGAAGTGGGGCGGAAGGGGCAAAACAGGCTTCACCGTCGATACCAAGATCAACCCGCGCACCCACACCGACAAGCTCGACTGGTAACCGCCGGCCGATTCGCATGCGAAGCACTCCTTCGCAATGCAATATAGCTGCGCCTCCCGGCGCGCGCTGTAGCACAACTGCACACTTCCGAAAAAGAGAGATCTTTTTTCAAAAAATATATAAATTTTTTTGACTTTTGGCCGATGTTTCTTGCAAGAAATGTATGTAAAGGAAAAGCGATGAAACTATATATTGCTATTTTTCTATTGATGATAGGAACTTTGCTCAGTGCAGAAGAGCCTATCTATCAGATCGATTTTAGTAATGGGCTTGATGGCAAATGGAGAACTCTCAAGGCAGAAGGTGGATACACACCGGGTGTCAAAAATAATGGGAGATTGCGGTTGACCAATAGGAGTCACGATCTCAGTACGGCAGTGACTCTCGATTATAAGTTTCCCTCCCATGACAATAAATTTGTGATGGAGTTTGATTACTATGCTTATGGTGGATGCAGTAATGGTGATAATTGGATAGAATCTGCCACTGGTGCTGGTAAATGGGGTGCAGATGGTATGGCAATTATATTATACGACTCTGCTGTCGGAATGTCTCCTCGCGTCGGTGCAAGCGGGGGATCGCTTGGGTATGCCAATGGTACAATTTTAATGCAAGATGATTCTTATAAAGAGCAACCCGGTTTTGAAAAAGCATGGCTTGGTATCGGTCTGGATGAGTTTGGCGCATTTGCTGTCAATGACGAAAGCAGACGGGATATTGATGGTAAAACACTTTCCAAAAAAGATCTGGATGACAACTCAGAGCCAAACAGTGTAGTCTTGAGGGGAGATGCGGCACATGGATATAGGTTGTTGTACAAAACACAAGTTTCAAAATCGCTTGCAAGAAAGAGTGTTAAAAAAGATGGCAGTTTATATTGGAATGCATGGCGTTCTTATAAAAGCGGTCATTATAAGCTGATCGTCGATACAACGGATGGTGACAAGGTTCGTGTGAAACTCACAAGAAAGTATAAAAAAA
>CAYLLC010000134.1:0-4595 GCA_964384355.1 uncultured Sulfurospirillum sp.
ATGAAACCCCTCTTCCAAAATCCACACATCCAGACGCTCTATGCCACATACTACCCCAGACCGCAGCTCTCCGATCTCAGGAGCGAGCGATTCGAGCTGGAGGATGGTGATTTCGTCGATTGTGTCTGGTATCGACCCGATGCATGCGATCCGCAGGCACCTGTCGTCGTGCTCTTTCACGGGCTGACGGGGTCGGTGCACTCTCCCTATATCCTGCGCACGATGCAGCGGCTGGGCGGGGAGGGGTATCGGGTGGTGCTGATGCACTTTCGCGGATGCTCGGGCGTGCCCAATCGTCTGCCCCGATCCTATCACAGCGGCGATACGGCGGATGCGATCGCTTGGATTCGACGGCTGCGCAGGCGTTATGCCGGTGTGCCGGTTTTCGCGGTCGGGTTTTCGCTGGGTGGCAATATGCTGCTGAAGCTGATGGGAGAGGCCGATGAAGATGCGCTTCCCGATGCGGCGGTGGCGGTGAGTGCGCCGATCGATCTGGCGGCATGTGCGGATCGGATCGACCGGGGATTTTCGAAGCTCTATCAGCATCATCTGATAGCTCCGCTGCAGGCGCAGCTGCTGGAGAAGTATGCGCGATTCGATATGGAGCGGTTGATCGGATTGCGACGGCAGGATGTACGCCGGCTGCGCAGTTTCTGGCATTTTGACGATGCCTATACCGCACCGGTACACGGTTTTGACGGGGTGGCGGATTATTATGCGCGGGCGAGTGCGAAGCCCTTTTTGCCTGCGATCAGCCGGCCGACGCTGATCGTGCATGCTGCGGATGATCCATTCACGGGATCGGAGGTGATACCGGCATCCGACGAAGTCTCAGCGCATGTGAAGCTTCGTATATCCGACTACGGCGGGCATCTCGGGTTTGCGGGCGGTGGTTTCAGTGCGCCCGATTTCTGGCTGTTTGGGGAGATCGCGCACTTTCTGGCAGGCGTGAGAGCCGGCCGTCGCGCGTGAGATAGAAGCGGTCGAAGTCGTCGGCTATGAAGCATGTGCCGTGATAGTGGCGTGCGATCTCCGCTCTCAGGTCGTCGACGGTGCATGTGCCCTGTTTGCCGTATCGGGCGCTGATGTGTGTGGCGATCAGGTTTTTGACATGGTGGCGCGCCGCGGCGATTCCCAGATCGCGTGCGGTGGTGTGGAGCACCTTCTGGGCGAGATGGTCGTAGACAGCCTGTGTGTAGGTCGCTTCGTGGATGAGCAGATCGAGGTCGTCGAGATAGTCGCCCAGGATTTCGGGCTGCTGGTTGTCGCCTGCGATGATGACCCGCCGTCCGGGCAGGGGTGCGCGCATGTAGGCTTCGGGGATGATCTCCCTGCCTTCATGTATGATCGTTTTGCCCTTCTTGAGCTCGCCGTAGAGCGGAGAGGGTTCGAGCCCGATACTGCGCAGCTTCGCTTCGTCGAGGCGGTTGGAGATACTGTTTTCGCGGATATAGAAGGCGTAGCTCTCGATCGCGTGTCTGAGGGGGAGGGTCGTGATCCGGAACTTGTCGAAGAGGAGCTGCTGATGTGCGGAAAACTCGACGATGGTCAGTTCGTATCCCAGATGCATCTGCGAGACTTCGATCGCACACTCGATAAACCGGCGTATCCCCGGAGGGCCGTAGATCGTGATGGGTGAGAGTGCTTCGTCCATCTTTTTGGATGCGAGCAGACCCGGGAGGCCGAAGATGTGATCGCCGTGCAGATGGGTGATGAAGATGGCGGCGAGCCTGCCGATGCGCAGCGGCGATCTCTGCAGCTGGTGCTGGGTCGCCTCTCCGCAGTCGAAGAGGTACCATCGGCCCTCCTGGTCAAATTCCACGCCGAGTGCGGTGACATTGCGTTCGCGGGTCGGTTTGCCGGCACTCGTACCCAGAAAAGTGAACTGCATGCTCAGGCTCTCAGCATCTGGCGTTTCTGGTTTTTCTGCAGATAGAGGCGCTTGAGATTGGGGATATGGGAGGCATGCTGCTGGAGGATGCCCGGTATCTTGCGCCCTCTGATCTTGATGATGTCGGCGATCATGCGATCGGCGATCTCGGTCCGGTCGTAGCCTAGCTCCTCGGTGAGGTAGCGAAAGAGGAGTTCGCTCAGGCGCATGAGCGAGATCTGCCAGGTCGATTCGGTCTGGGTGTAGATCCATTCGCTGAATGCGAAAAATCCGTCATAGACGCTGCGATCTTTCCAGAGGTAGTCGATCGTGCCGTGGAAATTGCCGCTGTTGTAGGTGAGATCCCAGAAGCGGGAGAAGCGCTTGAGTTTCTGGAGCATCGCGAAGGGGATGAAGTCGTTCTGGAGGATTTCGTAGGGCGGTTTGTCGGAGTAGACCATGTGGTATTTCGTGTCGTGGCGGTCGAGTGTGGTGCCGGAGAGTTTTTTGAGGATGCCGATCTGGATCTCGGAGTCGGTCATCGCTTTGAGGCGGTTGAGATTGTCGGCGAAGCTCTCTACGCTCTCCCCCGGCAATCCGATGATCAGATCCAGATGCAGATGGGCGTGGGTCTCCTTTTCGAGAAAAGCGATATTTTTCGCCACTTTTTCGAGGTCCATACGGCGGTTGATATTGGCGAGGATCTCGGGGTTGAGCGTCTGGATACCGATCTCCAGCTGCAGCGCGCCTTTGGGGAACTGCTTGATGCGCTCTTTGAGCCTTTCGGGGAAGTTGTCGGGGATCACTTCGAAGTGGAGGGTGTAGGGTTCGCTTTTGGCGAGGAAAAAGTCCATCAGCCGGTTGGCGAGCCTGATGTTGAGATTGAAGGTGCGGTCGATGAACTTGAAGTGGCGTGCGCCCTTCTGCCAGAGCAGCTCGAACTCCTCCAGCAGCGCATCCATATCGAATCCCCGTACCCGCTCGTCGATGGCGGAGAGGCAGAATTCACACTCGAAGGGGCAGCCTCTGGAGGCTTCGACATAGATATAGCGAAAATCGATGTCATGCTGACTGTAGTGGCGGTAGGGGAGGGTGATCGATTTGAGATCGGGCATGACGGCGGGGATGATCTTCTCCCGGGGTGGTTTTTGCTCCAGGATATCCTTGCAGAGTCGGTAGAAGCTCACTTCGCCTTCGCCCTGGATGATGTAGTCGGCATGCTGCCAGTTGATACGAAAGGGTTTGTGGCTGACTTCCGGGCCTCCGAGCACGATGGTGACATGCGGTGCGACGCTGTGGAGGATTTCGATCAGATCATGGACATCGGTCGCATTCCAGATATAGACGCCGATTCCGACGATGCGGGGGTTTTGGGCGAGGATCTTTTCGGCGATGGTGGCGGGGTCGCTGTGGATCACATACTCCTGGATGAGCGCTTTGGGCTGGAGCTCATGCAGGTTGGCGTGGAGGTAGCGCAGCCCGAAGGAGGTGTGGGTATAGCGGGCGTTGATACCGACCAGTACGATCTCTTTCATGAGACGATCTCATAGATATATTCGGTTTTGTCTCCGCTCTTCTGGATTTCGAGGATAGAGAGGTTTTCGAAGGGAATCTCGCTGAAGGCTTTTTCATTCTCCGGTCGATGGGTCGCAAGCGCTCTGACCACCATGCCCCGGTAGGCTTTGGCCCAGTGGCTGACCACTTTGCCGTTTTTGATGAATTTCAGTGTGATATACGGCTGTCTGAGTTTGTAAAATTTGAGATAGAAACCGGCACGCAGATCGATGATGAATTCGCCGTCGAGAAAAGCATCGAGTGCAGGGGTGAAGTGCTTTGCATAGTACTTTTCGATAGCCAGATCACCCAGCTTTTCGCCCTGCTTGAGTTTGTACCATGGGATCATGTCCCGGGCGAGAATCGGGCCGAAGAGGTTGGAGAAGATGATCAGATTCTCGTCGAGGCAGCGCTGCGCCGGTTCGGGGAGTGTCTCGTAGTCGAGGTATTCGTATGCGACGCCGCTGTAACGTCGGATCGCTTTCATCGTGGGGTCGCGGTAGAGGTCGAGGCTGCGTACTCTGGAGAGCTCGTCGGCTTTTTTGACACCGAGCAGTTTCTGGAGTGCAGCGTCGTCGGCGTGTCGGATATAGTCGGTATAGGCATCGATGATCGTTTTGCGCAGATCGAAAAGTTCGGGAAAAAGCATGCCGTCCGCATGCAGCGCTGCACCGCTGCCGCCGGACAATTTCGCTTCGCTGGGGGAAAAGAGTATCTTCAAGTATAGCTCCTGTGGGATATTGCAAATATTATAACGATAAAAAATTCAAGGCATGATAATTTCTCTTATTTAGTATAATGTAAGCATAGAAATGAAAATAGTTTTATCATGAGAAATTTCGATATTTTTTGAAAAATCTCTTGACATTTCAAAAAATATCTTGTATAATCTCGGCTCACAAACAGATGCTGGCGTAGCTCAGTTGGTAGAGCACCTGATTTGTAATCAGGCGGTCGGGGGTTCAAGTCCCTTTGCCAGCTCCATTTTGTTACAGTGTTTGACCAGACAATTTAGGTTGTGGAAATATGGTGAGTTACTCAAGTGGCCAACGAGGGCAGACTGTAAATCTGCTGGTTTTTACCTTCGGAGGTTCGAATCCTCCTCTCACCACCACGTTATGCGGGAATAGCTCAGTTGGCTAGAGCGTCAGCCTTCCAAGCTGAGGGTCGC
>CAYLLC010000135.1:0-4401 GCA_964384355.1 uncultured Sulfurospirillum sp.
TGGGACAACAGCGGCTTGATCGTCGGGGAGCTGTCTCAGGAGGTGGGGCGGATCTATCTGAGTCTCGATATCGAGGCGGGGATGCTGGAGGATATGGAGGAGGGGTCGGTGCTGGTGGTGCACCATCCGCTGATTTTCAAGGGGTTGAAGCGGATCGATTTCGCCGCCTACCCCTCCAATATCCTGAAAAAGGCGATCAAGAAAGATATCGCGATCATCGCGATGCACACCAACTTCGACCAGACGCATCTGAACCGGTATGTCCTGGAGAAGGTGCTGGGGTATGAGATGACGGAGAGAGCCGGATATCTCGCCTATTTCGAGGTCGGCAAGCCTTTTGACACATTCGCATCCGAGGTGGCGGAGAAGCTGGGGCTCGATCCGGTGCGGGTCGTGACGGGGTGTGATTTCGTCGGGAGGGCGGCGCTCTGTACGGGTGCGGGGGCGAGCCTGCTCGGGGAGCTGCAGGCCGATTGCCTGCTGACGGGCGATATCAAGTATCACGAAGCGCTGGCGGCCAAAGAGGAGGGCAAGGGGATCATCGACATCGGTCACTACGAGAGCGAGCGCTATTTCGCCGCGTGCATGCAGCAGGAGTTGCAAAATAAAGGTATAAATGGTATAATCGCGAATTCCAAAAACCCATTTCGCTACATCAAAGGATAGAAAAAGCATGAATCCCTATATCAAACAGCTGGTGACACTGCAGGAGATCGATAAGAAGATCGACTCTTACGAGCCGAAGATTGCCGAGATCAGAAGCGCGCTCGATGCCAAACTGCACGAGCAGCACGGACTGCAGCAGAAGATCGCGGAGTATGAGGAGGAGCTGAAAGATATCGAGCTCAAGCGCCAGAAGAACGAGCTCCATCTGGCGGAACTCAATGAAAAGCTGAAATCCTTTGACCAGAAGAGCGCTGCGATCAAGAGCGAAAAAGAGCTCAAGGCACTGCAGCTCGAAGAGGAGATCGCCAAAGAGCAGATCGCCTTCGCCAACGAAGAGATCGAGCGTCTCGAAAAAGTGGCCGAGCAGAAACAGGAGATGATCGAAGAGGCGAAAAAAGAGATCGAAGCGATGAAGGAGGCCCTCGAAGCACTGCAGACTTCGACCGACGAAGAGGTCGCCAAAATCGAAGCGGAGCGCATGAAGGTCTTCGAAGAGAAGCAGAAACTCCTCTCCGAGATGAGTCAGAATATCATCGTCTTCTACGAGAAGATCCGACGATGGGCGAAAAACACGACGGTCGTGCCGGTACGCAAGCAGGCATGCTACGGCTGCTACATGCGCATCAACGACCACACCTATTCGCAGGTGATCAAAGGCGAAGAGATCACGACTTGCCCGCACTGCGGCCGTATCCTCTATCTCGAATCGCAGTTCGAAGAGAAGCCCGAAGAGGCCAATCCAGAGGAGAGTGCCAGTCTATAGGCACTTTCGTTGTTCAGATTTTTCTACCTCGGCATCGGGTGGCTGCTCTATCTCGCAGCGCTGCCGCTGCTGCTGATCCTCTCTCTGCTCCCCAAATACCGACAATCGATTCCTGCGCGTTTTTTTCTGTGGCGCAATCCCCCTTTCGAAGAGGAGGGGATCTGGCTGCATGCATGCTCGCTCGGGGAGGTCAACGCACTCAAGCCGATCATCGCACGGCTGGATGCTCCCGTCAATCTCACGGTGACGACGCAGACGGGGTATGCCGCGGCAGGCAGACTGCCCGTGACGAGGCGCTATCTGCCGTTTGAGATCTTTTTGCCGTGGTGGGTGCGAAAGCAGAAGGCGCTGGTCGTGATGGAGGCGGAGCTGTGGTACATGCTCTTTGCATCGGCAAAGCGCAGAGGGATACCGACCTGTCTGATCAATGCCCGCATCTCCGACCGCTCGTATGGACGATACATGCGGTTTGGGTGGTACTTTCGCCGGGTCTTTGCGCATGTGGACAAACTCTTCGCACAGAGTGAGAAGGACCGGGTGCGTCTGATCGCACTGGGTGCGAGGGATGTCGAAGTGACGGGCAATATCAAGAGCATCGCCACGGCGGAAGTGACCCGAGCGCTGCCAAAGCCGCAGCGGGAGCTGCTCATCCTCGCCAGTACGCATGCGGGAGAGGAGCGGATGCTGCTGGAGGCACTCCGGGGCAGCGGACGCACGATCGTCGTGGTACCGCGCCATCCGGAGCGCTTCGAAGCGGTAGCGAGAGATGTGGCGAAGTTCTGCGAGGAGAGCGGATGCAGCTTCCATCGCTTCAGCCAAAGCGCGGATCTGGAGAGTGATGTGGTGCTGATGGACAGGATGGGCGAGCTGGTCAATCTCTACGCGATTGCCGATGTCGTGATTCTGGGCGGCTCGTTCGTACCGGATGTGGGCGGACACAATCCGCTGGAGCCGGCGCAGTTCGGGGTGAAGCTGCTCAGCGGCCGGTATATCTTCAATCAGGAGGCGCTCTTTCCTCTGATCGAAAATGCGGTACTGTGTGCACCTGAGGCGTTGGAGCGGGAGATCGCCGCAGCCCGACCGGCACGCATCCTCGCCCGTGCGAATATCGATCGATTGCTGGAGGTGTTGCGGGATGTGGTATGAGATAGCGGGAGAGACGGTGACGCTGCGTATCAAAGCGGTGCCCAACTCGAGCAAAAACCTCTTCAGCGGGATTCTGGACGATGCGCTGAAGATCAAGATCAAAGCGCCGGCGGTCGAGGGTGCGGCGAACAAGGAGCTGGTGAAATTCCTCTCCAAAAGCTTCAAAGTGCCCAAAAGCGACATCGCATTTGTCGGCGGAGAGACAAGCAAACAGAAGCGGCTGAGATTGCCCTACAATGAAAAAGTGAAAAACTTCATCGAAGAGATGAGCAAGGATTAGAAGATGCAGGAGAAAGCGTACAAACTATTGGCCGTGCAGGAGGGGATCACCAACCGCAGCGCCAAGGATCTGATCGACAACGGATTGGTATACAGCGGCGGGAAAAAGGTAGTGATGGCGCGGGCGCTGATGCCGGGCAAGACCACCTTCCGGGTCGAGAAACCGCTGAAGATCAAAAAGATTTTCGAAGATGCGAAGCTCGTCGTCATCGACAAACCGGCCTTCGTCACCAGCGAGCAGATCGCCAAAAAGCAGAAAGTGCCGCTGCTGCACAGACTCGACAAAGATACGAGCGGTCTGCTGCTGCTGGTCAAGGATGAAGCGTTTCAGAAAGAGGCGATCGAAGCGTTTCGCCGTCATGCCGTGAAGAAGTCCTATATCGCCTGGGTGCAGGGTGTCATCGCCGAGGAGCTGCGTATCGATGCGCCGCTCTTGACGATCAAGCGGGGCGGGAGTGCCTTTACCAAAGTCTCACCGAAGGGCAAAGAGGCGATCTCCGTCGTCGAGCCGCTGGAGGTGCACGGCAAACGGACCAAAGTCAAAGTGACGATCGAGACGGGCCGTACCCATCAGATACGCGCCCATCTCAAGCATGCGGGATTCCCGATCATCGGGGACCGCATCTACGGCGGCAAACCGCACCGGCGCATGCTGCTGCATGCACACCATATCAATCTGCTGGGTTACGACTTCACCTCGGAGCCGCCCAAAGATTTCTGGATCAATTGAGCAGGTAGTAGGCTGCTGTGGTGATGAGGGCGGTGACGGCCAGATATTTGGCGACGGTGCCGAGAATGTTGCCGATCTGGCAGCTGGTGCATGAGGTGTACTTTTTCCCCTCCTGTACACCGACGACGACATATCCGATCAGAATCGCGATGACGGCGAACGAAGCATATTTGTCGAAATGCCATATCGACGAGACGGTCTCGGGTTTGAAATCGAAAAGCGGCGTCAGGAGGGTGAGCGCCATGAAAAAGAGCACCTTCTGCGCGAAGCTGCTGAAGTAATCCTTCATAAAGACCGTGGGACAACTCTCGAAAGAGCCCTGCAAGCCGACCTGTGCGAGCTCCTTCTCCAGCGCTTTGCGATTTTCGGCGCCGACACGGCTGGCGATCGTGTCGCCGTAGACATAGTCGATTTTGCGCTGCAGCAGGATCGCCAGATCTCCCTGTGCTTTCATCGACTTCTGCTCGCCTGTTCGATCCTGATAGATGAGGCGAATCTCTTCGTAGCGTTCGACGCTGTGTTTCGTCTCGGGGAAGTAGAGGGTCTCCTCTTCTGAGGCCACTTTTCCCTTTTTGCCGATGATACGCGGATTGATGATCTCCAGATAGCTGCCGTCCTCCTGTCTGACGACGATCAGCGACATAGGGATAGCGATCTGTATCGCCGCCATCGCATTGGTGTGGTGGGCCTCCATCGTATCTTTGAGATCCTGGATGACCGATGCGAGCGCTTCGTCGAAAACTCTCACATCCGGAGAGGTGATATTGATCCGTTTGTCGGGGTAGGTGACGATATCTCTGACCATGTAGCTCCTTTG
>CAYLLC010000136.1:0-4299 GCA_964384355.1 uncultured Sulfurospirillum sp.
CCGCCTATGCGGCGATGTCGCCGGAAGCGAAACGGGAGATTTACGCACAGGTGCTCAAAAGGGCAGATTAGTGTGTGGTCGTACCGCCTTCGGTGGCGGGGTGCTGCATCGTGGCGTTTTCGAATGCACCGTGTTTATACGCCTGAAAAGCCATCGCCCCTGCGATGATGACGAGTGCCGCGATGATAAATTTGACAAGTGGTTTCATGAATGACTATCTCCTTTTTGATTCAGTATACCCTACAAACTCTGAACAGATAAAAAAATTTAATACTATTTTCTCCGTTTAAGCATCAAACCCCTAAAAAGATCGATCGATATGCCGATATAGGGACAATACCACATTCAAAGGAGTCAAGATTATGTTTGGAAGAGCAGAGACGAAGCAGGCAGAGCAGAGCGGGCAGCATGAGATCGCGCAGCTGAGGGAGGAGAACAGTGCCCTCAGAGACGAGATCGCACAGCTTCGAAGCGTACTGGCACAGAAAGAGGACAGCCATGAGAGAGAGATCGCCAAAATCCGTGAAGAGCTGCTGCAGACGCTGATCGGCAGCTATGAAGACGGCGTGCACTTTCTGCAGGATACGATCGAGCAGAATCTCCTGATGCTCAACGACATCAACGAACTCAACGACAAGACGCAAAATCGTGTCGCGGAGGTGGAGAGTCAGACCGGCGTGATCGAAGGGTCGGTCGAAAATATCCAGCAGTATACCGAGCAGCTCAGAGACGACTCTACCGCACTCAACGATTCGGTCATGTCGATCGCGGAGATCATCAACCTGATCAAAGATATCTCAGACCAGACCAATCTCCTCGCACTCAATGCAGCGATCGAAGCGGCCAGAGCAGGGGAGCACGGGCGAGGATTCGCCGTCGTGGCCGATGAGGTGCGCAAGCTGGCGGAGCGTACGCAGAAGGCGACGCAGGAGGTCGAGATCAACATCAGCGGCCTGAAGCAAAACTCCAACACCATGATGCAGATCAGCGAAACCTTCACCGATGAGTCCGCCAAGATCATCGATGTGCTGACGCAGTTTCGGGAGAATGTCAACTACCTCTACGAAAACTCCAGAAATATCACCGCCAACACGATGAATGTCACCGATGAGATCAATGTCTCAAACGGCAAGATCGACCATATCCTGCTCAAGCTCTCGGGATACAAAGCGGCGCTCAACGGTGAGAAACGCAGCATCGCGGATGAGCACAGCTGCCGCTTCGGGAAGTGGTTCAGCTCGATCGAGCGTACCAAACTGGCCCATAATAAAAAGGCGGCAAACGAGGTGGCCAAGGCGCATGCCAATGTCCACCAGAGCCTCGCCAAAGCGATCGAGTGCTTCACCAAACCCGATCTCGAGTCACACAAAAAAGGTGTCGAATACTTCAAAAGCGTCGAGGAGTCGAGCAAAGAGGGCTTCGAAACACTCCTCGAAGCGATTCAGGAGAGTGCGGCTAAGTGATCCATCCCGATCCCAGCACCCGACTCTCGTCGTAAAAGACCGCGGCCTGTCCGGGGGCGAGCCCCTGTACCGGCTGCAGCAGCGTCACGACGGCACGCTCCCCCTCGATCCTGACATGGCATGCCGTTTTGGGGCTGCGGTATCGGATCTTGACATATCCCTCGAATTCCCGCTCCTCGATAAACATATTCAGATCTCTGACGACGAACTCCTCGGTATCGAGCGCTTCACGCAGTCCGACGACGATGCGGTTTTTTGCAGCGTCGATCTCTGTGACATAGTGCGGCTCGTGGGCCCCGTGCAGGGTAAACCCGCGCCGCTGGCCGATCGTGTAGTGCATGTAGCCGCGGTGGCGTCCGATGATATTGCCTTCGCTGTCGACGACATCGCCGGGCAGATCGATATCGGTGTGGCGGCTGAGGATATCGAGATAGGTCGATTCGACGAAGCAGATTTCGCTGCTCTCCTTCTGTGCGGCGATCGAGGCGAGGGGCGGTATGGCGGCGGCGATCTTCTTGACATCGCTCTTGAAGCGTCCGCCTAGGGGAAAGAGCACCTTCGAGAGCGCCTCTTTGCGGACATTGGAGAGGAAGTAGCTCTGATCTTTGCTCTTGTCGGCCGCTTCGGTGATGAAGCCGCCCTCGATCTGCGCGTAGTGGCCGGTCGCAAGCTTGTCGAATCCGCGCTCCATCGCGAAATCGAGCAGTGCACCGAGCTTGATGTTGCGGTTGCAGAGTACGCAGGGGTTGGGTGTCTCGCCCTGTCGGTAGGTCTCGACAAACGGCATGAATACCGCCTCGTCGAAGCGCTCACCCAGATCGAGAATATGGTAGGGGATCGAGAGATACTCCGCTACTTTTCGGACATTCTCGATATTTCCGGCATGGTATTCGGGATTGTCATGCAGCTTCATATAGACGCCCTCCACCGCGTAGCCCTCCTGCTGAAGCAGATAGGCCACGACAGTAGAGTCGACGCCGCCGCTCATCGCTGTCAATATTCGTTTCATACCCGAAACGGTAGCACAAATAGGATAACAGCTCTCTTATTTGATCTGTGAAAGGCGCTCTTTGGGGGTTCCGATCTCGGTGATCTGGATACCGAAGTTTCCGTCGACGATGACCACTTCGCCTTTGGCGATGATCTTGTCGCCGACCAGCACATCGAGCGGTTCGTTGGCGAGCTGATCGAGCTCCACGACCGATCCGATATCCATATTGAGGACATCTTTGAGCAGGACCGTTTTGGTACCGATGCGTACACGCACGGGCAGCTCCACATCCATGATGAGGGAGATGTTTTTGAGCTCCTCTTCGCTCAGCTTCTCTTCGGGCGCACATCCGTTCTCCTCCGGCTGTGCCGCTTCGGCAGCCGTGTCACCCTCTCCGAAGTGCTTCAGAAAGGCTTCGTCGACCGCAAGATACATCTGTCCCGATACCGGACCGACACCGAAATCGAAGTTGTAGCGTTTCGCATAGGGGGTGATATCGGGGGATTCGCTCTCGTAAAAGCGGATATCCTCGACGCCGAACGAGAGATCAGGCAGGTCGGGTTGTGCGGAGAGGGTGGTGGAGAGCGCTCCGAAGATGTTGGAGATGATCTCTTTGGTGGCGTCGAGATCGTCGTCGTTCATGCTCTCCTGCGATTCTCCCTCGCCGCCGAGCATCAGGTCCCCCAGCCCCGTGGCCAGTGCGACATCCATCGCCACCAGCAGTTTCGCATCGCCGCTGCCGATCTGCGACACAGCACACGGTGCGGGGATCGCACTCTCGGTGTCGACGATACTCTCCTCTTTCAGCGCAAGCTGCGCACTCTGGCCCGTAAGCCCTTCGATGACGCCTGCACTCTCCTGCTGCAGCAGTTTGATAAACTCATTCATTGATTGCCTCTTTCTTCAGTTTCTCCAGCCGCATCTTCTTCTCCTCTTCGTAGCGTTTGAGGATCTCTTTGATCTCATCTTTGTCGTTTTTGACGATTTTGGTCAGTTTGACGGTCTTGTGGTGGCGATGGACGCCGATCTGTCCCTCGAAGACCTCCTTGTCGTCGATGCTGACGGTGGTGCGGTCGCCGGCCGGGGTGGAGAGCTTGATGATATCTCCCTGTTCCAGCTCCAGCAGCTGTTTGATCGAGATGCGGGAGTGTCCCAGGATCGCTTCGAGTGTGATGTCCGCGCGTTTGACCAGCTCTTTGAGCTCGCTGTTGCGGCTCTTTTTGGTGCTCGCTTCTCCCAGCATGATATCCTTGCTGGCCAGTTTGGAGAGGATCGACTCCAGAAAGATGACCGGATAGGCGATATTGATCATGCCGCTGGTCTCGCCGATCGTCAGCTCCAGTACCACCATGATGACGATTTCGTTCTGGGATACGACCTGGACGACATTGGGGCTGGACTCTTTGGAGGTGATGGTCGGGTAGAGCTCGATGACGGAGGTCCACGCATCCTTGAGTTTCTGCATGACGGTGCGCAGTACCGTGTCGAGGATATTGGATTCGATGTCGGTCAGTTCGCGTTCGATATCGTAGGGGTCTCCGTGCCCGCCGAGAATCCTGTCGATCATCGGAAAGGCGATCGAGGGGTTGAGCTCAAGGACGCCGCTGCCGTCGAGCGGTTTGAGGGAGAAGATATTGAAGCTGGTGGGGCTGGGCAGCGACATCAGAAATTCGCCGTAGGTCATCTGATCGACCGACTGAAGCTGGATTTCGATGATGGAGCGCATGACGGTCGAGATCTGAGAGGAGAGATTTCGTGCCATCTTGTCGTGGATACCTTTGATGGCGCGTAGCTGCTCTTTGGAGACGCGGTTGGGGCGTTTGAAGTCGTAGAGCATCACCTGCC
>CAYLLC010000137.1:0-4271 GCA_964384355.1 uncultured Sulfurospirillum sp.
GGTCAGTAAAAGTTCGCTACAATAGCCGCAAAAAAGCGAGTCGATATGCAAGTAGCCAAATACAACGCCAGCGGAAACGATTTTGTGATTTTCCATACTTTTGTCAAAGCGCCAAGAAACGATCTGGCCAAAAGGCTCTGTCATCGCCAGAGCGGTGTGGGTGCGGATGGATTGATCGTGCTGGTACCGCATGCCCAGTACGATTTCGAGTGGGAGTTTTACAACAGCGACGGAAGCGATGCCGAGATGTGCGGCAACGGCTCCAGAGCGGCCGCCCACTATGCCGCGACCAACGGATTGTGCGGCAGTCGTATGCGCTTTCTGACGCTTGCGGGGGTGATCGAGGCGAGTGTGGAGGGTGACGAGGCGGAGGTGAAGCTCACGGCACCCGAAGTGATCGAGAGTACGATTGTCGGGGGCGGGCACCGGTGGCAGCTGATCGATACGGGAGTCCCGCATCTGGTCACCTTCGTCGACGATCTCAAAGCCTACAACAAAGAGATCGCCCGGGAGATGCGTCAGGCGCACAACGCCAATGTCAACTTCTGTAAAATCGACAGCGAAAACAAAACGCTGCATGTGCGCACCTACGAGCGCGGTGTCGAAGATGAGACACTCGCATGCGGTACGGGGATGGCGGCCTGCTTCTATGCTGCCTATCAGGAGGGCAAAGTCGATGCCGTCACGCGTGTCTATCCGACCAGCAGAGAGGAGCTGACGCTCTCGTGGCGGGAGGGCTATATCTACTTCAGAGGAAGTGTGCAGAAAGTGTTCGAAACGGCCGTCGCGATCTCATGACTCGTCAGATACTCCGTCTGGCGATCCCCAATATCATCTCCAATATCTCCGTCCCGCTGCTCTCGAGTGTCGATACGATCCTGATGGGCCACCTCTCTCCCGCACATCTGGCGGCGCTGGGCGTGGCGGCGATGATATTCACATTTCTATACGGCAACTTCAACTTTCTGCGGATGGGTACGACCGGTATCACGGCACAGGCGTTCGGCAGAGAGGATGCGCATGCGCTTACCTATACGCTGCTGCGCGCACTGCTGCTGGCACTGGTGATGGGGATTTTGCTGATTTTGCTGCGCGATCCGATTCTCGATGCGGGTATCTATCTGATGAATGTCTCCGACGCCTATGCGCAGATGGTGCGCGAGTATTTTCATATCCGTATCATGACCGCACCGGCGATCTTTATGATCTATGCGCTGATGGGGTGGTATTTCGGTCTGCAAAATGCCTACTATCCGCTCTGGATCACGATCTTTATCAATCTGGCAAATCTGCTGCTGAGTGTTTATCTGGTCAAAGTGCTCGGCATGGGAATAGCGGGGGCGGCGTACGGTACGCTGATCGCGCAGTATGCGGGACTGGTGCTGGCGCTGGGACTGCTGGTGCGCTATCGGGAGCGGCTGACCGGTATCGAAGCGGGGCATCTCTTTCACAAAGCGGCATTTTTAGCCTTTTTGCATATCAATAAAAATATCTTCATCCGTACGGTGGCGCTGACCTTTTCGCTCGCTTTTTTCTATGCGCAGGCCGCCAAAGCCGGGGAGCTGATGCTGTCGGTGATGATTCTGCTGCTGCAGTTTATGATCTGGATGTCCTTCGCGATCGACGGCTTCGCCAACGCTTCGGAGAGTCTGGTGGGCAAATACTATGGCATGCGAGACCGCGAGCGGTTTTACCGTGCGGTGCGGCAGAGCTTCTGGTGGGGCGGCGGGTTTGCCGTGCTCTTTTCACTGCTCTACTGCTTCGCAGGAGAGGCGATCATACGCCTCTATACCGATCAGCAGGCGCTGGTCGATGCGAGTATGCAGTTTATGCCCTGGGTGGTGCTCATGCCGCTGCTGAGTTTCGGGGCCTTTATCTGGGACGGTATCTATATCGGCATGACCGCTTCGCGTGCGATGCGGGATGTGGTGGTGCTCTCGACGCTGCTCTTTCTGGGGCTCTTCTACCTGACCAGAGGGATCGATTTTATCTGGTCGCTCTGGCTCAGTTTTCTGGCGTTTTTTGTGATTCGTACGCTTTTGCAGAGCTGGCTCTTCTGGAAAAAAGGTATGAATTTAAGATAAAAGGGTTTAGAATTTCGCTATGAAAATCTCCAAAAGTTTTTTGACCAATCTGATTGCCGTATCTATCGTCGCTGTCGCTTTTGTCGTGCCCGATGCGTGGCACCGTCCGCTGCTCTATACCGGGCTCTTCGCGCTCTCCGGGGCGCTGACCAACGAGATCGCGATTCACATGCTGTTCGAAAAAGTCCCCCTCTTTTACGGCTCGGGTGTGATCGAGCTGAAGTTCGAAGCCTTTAAGAGGGCGATCAAAGAGATGATCATGACGCAGTTCTTCAGCGAGGAGCAGATTGCCGGATTTCTGGCCCGGGAGGAGCGCAGGATCGATCTGGCGCCGCTGGTGGAGGAGGCCGATTTCTCACCGGCGTTCGATGCCCTCTCCAAAACAGTGATGGAGTCGCAGTTTGGCGGTATGGTCAATATGATCGGGGGAGAGGCGGCGCTGGAGAAGCTGCGGGAGCCTTTTATCCGCAAACTGCAGCAAGCCGTGGTCAAAATCGTCGGCAGCGATGCCTTCAAAAAGCAGCTCGAGCATCATCTGCGGCACTCGTCCGTGAGCAGCGATCTGGCAGCTTCTATCGAAAAGATCGTCGACAGCAGACTCGACCGTCTCACGCCCGGAGCGGTCAAGCAGATGATGCAGGATCTGATGCGCGAGCATCTGGGGTGGCTGGTCGTCTGGGGAGGGGTCTTCGGCGGATTGATCGGGTTGGTCTCTTCGTGGGTGTTGTGACCGGAGTGAGAGCGGCAGGGTCGGCTTAGAGGCCTGCCTCTTTCATCTGCTCCGCCTGATAGTGGGCGATCAGCGGATCGATGATCTCGTCGAAGAGACCGCCCTCCATGATCGCATCGAGGCGATAGAGTGTCAGGTTGATACGGTGGTCGGTGATGCGGTTCTGGGGATAGTTGTAGGTGCGGATTCTGCCGCTGCGATCTCCGGTACCGACCTGTGATTTGCGGTCTGCGCCCTCCTCTTCCTGCTTTTTCTGCATTTCGAGTTCGTAGAGGCGGGCTTTGAGCACCTTCATCGCTTTATCTTTGTTTTTGTGCTGTGATTTCTGGTCCTGATTGGTCACGACGATTCCGGAAGGAATGTGCGTGATGCGTACGGCACTGTCGGTGGTATTGACCGATTGGCCGCCGCATCCGGAGGAGCGCATGACATCGATTTTGAGGTCGTTGGGATCGATCTCCACTTCGACATCGTCCACTTCGGGCATGACGGCTACCGTGATCGCGGAGGTGTGTACGCGCCCCTGCGACTCCGTGGCGGGGACACGCTGTACTCTGTGCGTGCCTCCCTCATGCTTGAGTCTGCTGTAGGCACCCTCTCCTTTGATCAGCGCGATCAGCTCTTTGTATCCGTCTACCGTGCCTTCGCTGGCGGAGACGATTTCGACTTTCCATCCTTTGCTCTCGGCATATCGGGCATACGCCTTGAAGAGATCGCCTACGAAGAGGGCCGCTTCGTCACCGCCGGTACCCGCGCGCATCTCGAGATAGATATTTCTGTCGTCGTTGGGGTCGCGGGGCAGCAGGAGGACTTTGATCTCCTCTTCGATCTCCGATTTCCGCGGTTCGAGCAGTTTGAGTTCCTCTTTGGCGAGTTCGCCGAGCTCTTTGTCTTCGAGCATCTCTCTGTTGTCTTCGATATCCTGACAGACCTGCAGATACTCCTCGGCTTTCTCTTTGATCGGCTCGAGCGATTTCTGCTCTCTGGATAGGTCGGTCATCTTTTTGATATCGGAGGCGATCTCCGGTGCGGAGAGGAGTTTGCTGATTTCGTTGTAGCGATCGAGGAAGGGTTGCAGTTTTTCTTTTAGCATATGCGATAAAGGTGGGAAAAGGGCAAAGCGCGGATTACGCGGCTTTGCTCATAGCGTTGACGAGTTTTGCGAGTCTGCTCACTTTTCTGGCAGCAGTGTTTTTCTTCAAGACACCTTTGCTTACATATTTATGGATGTTTTGGTTAGCAGCTTTGAGTGCTTCCGCCGCTTTCTCTGCATCACCCGCTTCTACCGCTTCTCTGACGGCTCTGGTCAGGTTTTTGATTCTTGTTTTGTAGAATCGGTTTCTCTCGGTTCTCTTGACTGTTTGTCTGGCTCTTTTCAGTGCTGACTTGTGATTTGCCATAAGTTTTGCCCTTGTTATAAATTTTTAGTGAGCGATTATATTGAAACATCTATAAAA
>CAYLLC010000138.1:0-3100 GCA_964384355.1 uncultured Sulfurospirillum sp.
TTTTTACTATTGAGAGTACTATCGGCAAGAGACGAATATTTTTTAATTTTTCTCTCTGCAATTATGCCTTTATGAAAATGACGCGCTTTTGGTTATAATGTCGCAAAAAATCACCATGAAGGTTCACGCTATGTCATTCCAACCATTTACCCTTACCAACGATACGCTCGAGGCACAGAAGGCGCAACTGCTGGCCCTCCTGGAGGAGAACGAGAAGAAGATCGAAAAACTCTTGCAACAGGCGCAGAAGCGCTACGACAATTTCGTCACGCCCTATCAGATCTACTCCGAAGAGGTGAGCTATCTCTTCACGCCGATTTCCCACCTCAACTATGTCTGCAACACACCCGAGACCGAAAAGGTCTACAACGAGATCCTGCCGCCGCTGACGGAGTACTCCACCCGACTCTCCCAGAACGAAGCGATCTACGCCGCATTCAAAGCGATCTTGCAGGAGGAGGGGGAGCGGCTCGATGCGGCGCAGCGCAAAGTGCTCGAAGATGCGATCCTCTCTTTCGAGCTGAGCGGCGTCGGTCTGCCGGAGGCGCAGAAGAAGCGGCTGGCAGAGATCAACCTCGCTCTGAGCGAATTGACCACCGCCTATGCCCAGAATCTGCTCAAAGCGACCGAAGCATACGAACTGGTCGTCGAGGATGAGGCACTTCTGTCGGAGATGCCCGAAAGCGATCTTGCGCGTGCACGCATCGAACGAGAGGGGAAAACCGCCTACCGTTTCACCCTCCAGCAACCCTCGTTCGTCGCCTTCATGACCTATGTGCGCGACAGAGCGCTGAAGGAGGAGCTCTACCGTGCCTACACGACCCGCGCACCCGAAAACGAAGCGCTGATCACCGAGATCCTCGCACTGCGCGACGAAGAGGCGAAGATTCTGGGCTTCGACAACTATGCCAGACTCTCGCTCAAGACGAAGATGGCCAAATCTCCCGATGAGGTGATCGACTTTATGACGCGGCTGGCACACAAGGCGAAGCCGCAGGCGAAACGGGAGCTGGAGACGCTGCAGCAGTTCGCCCATACACACGGATTCGAAGGCAAACTCGAAGCGTGGGATATCGCCTACTGGAGCGAAAAGCTCAAAATCGCTTCGCTCGATGTGGCGGATGAAGCCTATAAGCCCTATTTCGAAAAGGAGCGTACGGTCAGCGGGCTGTTTGACTTCCTGCATGCGCTTTTCGGGATATCGTTCGTACCGGTCGAGACGCCGGTCTGGCATGCGAGCGTGCAGGTCTTCGATCTGGAGATCGGCGGAGAGAAACGGGCCCGCATCTATATCGATCTGGAGAACCGCAAAGGCAAGCGCGGCGGCGCATGGATGAACGACTGGGTGACGCACCACACCGATCTGGAGGGGACGACGGTACTGCCGATCGCATTCATCGTCGCCAACTTCGCCCCCGCATCCGATGAGACCCCCTCTCTGCTGCGCCCCGACGATGTGGTGACGCTCTTTCATGAGATGGGGCATGCGCTGCACCATATGCTCAGCCGTGTCACCGAGCCGTTCGTCAGCGGTATCAACGGTGTCGAGTGGGATGCGGTGGAGTTTCCCAGCCAGTTCCTCGAAAACTTCGCCTACGAAGCGAAAGTGCTGCAGCGCTTCGCGAGACACTACGAGACAGACGAACCGCTGCCCGAAGATATGATCGAAAAACTCAAAAACGCCAAAAACTTCCAGTCCGCGATGGGCATGCTACGGCAGATCGAATTTGCGCTCTTTGACATGAAGATACACATGCACCGATACGCCGCCGCGGGCGTCCAGCAGGTGCTCGACGAAGTGCGTCGTGAGATCGCGGTGGTGATGCCTCCCGAATACAACCGCTTTCAGTGGGGGTTTTCACACATCTTCGCCGGAGGATACAGCGCAGGATACTACAGCTACAAGTGGGCGGAAGTGCTGAGTGCGGATGCCTTCTTTCAGTTCGTCGATCAGGGGATCTTCAGCGACAACGTCGCCGGTGCCTATCTCTCGGAGATACTCGAGCGGGGCGGCAGCCGCGGTGCGATGGAGAGTTTCGTCGCCTTCTCGGGCAAAGAGCCCGATATCGATGCGCTATTGCGTCTGAGCGGTATCGATCAGGGGTGAATCACGCCTCCGTCGCCGCCTCTTCGTACAGCAGTGCTTCGAAGGCTTCGAAGGTGACCGGTTTGCTGAAGTAGAATCCCTGATAGGTGTTGCAGTTGTTCTGCTCGAGGAAGGTGAGCTGCTCGAGATTCTCGACACCTTCGGCGACGATTTTGCACTGCATGTTCTGCGAGAGCCGGATGATCGTCGATGTCAGCAGCTGGTCGGTCTGGTCTTTTTGCAGATTGCTGATGAAGCTTCTGTCGATCTTGATCGTATCGATCGGCAGCTTTTTGAGGTAGTTGAGCGACGCATACCCCGTGCCGAAGTCGTCGAGCGAGAGGGTGATCCCCATCGCTTTGAGTGCGTGCATCTTCTCTGCCACCGCATCGATATCTTCCACGAGAATCCCCTCCGTCAGTTCGAACTCCAGATAGCGGGTATCGATCTGCAGCAGATCGACGATCGTCCTGACTTTGGAGACGAAGTAGGGGTCTTTGAACTGCAGCGGGCTGATATTGACCGCGATACCCCTGAAATCTTCGGGCAGATGCGGCAGACTCTGCAGGTGCTGGATTTTGTGGCACACCTCCTCCAGCAGCCATTCACCCAGATCGACGATCAGGTTGAGCTCCTCGGCCAGCGGGATGAATTCGACCGGAGAGATCTCGCCTCTGTCGGGGTGGTGCCACCGCATCAGCGCTTCGGCCCCCACGACCCTGCCGCTTGCCGTATCGACCTGAGGCTGATAGAGGAGGGTAAAATCTCTGTTCCTGACTGCCTCTTTGAGGGCATTTTTGAGCTCGAGCTCCTCCTGTCGCATGATACGCATCGTATGGGAGTAGAATCTGAAATGGACATCGGGGTCCTTCTTGGCGGCGTACATCGCCATATCGGCATGGCGTATCAGATCCTCGACACTCTCTCCGTCGACGCCGTAGACCGCCGTGCCGATACTGGTGGAGATATGGGCGATTTTGCCCTCGATGCTGAAGGGCTCGTGGATGATCGTCA
>CAYLLC010000138.1:3200-4269 GCA_964384355.1 uncultured Sulfurospirillum sp.
CTCTTTTTGAGCAGCTCCCTGTTGGGCAGTCCCGTGATATGGTCGTAAAAAGCGAGCTTGCGTATCTTCTCTTCCGATTCGACCTGTTGGGTCACGTCGATACAGTATCCGACGATCGAGCGGTTTTCGGTATCGCCGTTTTTTTGTGTAGAGAGATAGACCTTCAGATATTTGGTATCGCCGAATTTAGCTTTGACTCTGATCTGTGTATCATAGGCAACTCTCTCGTCTCTCAAAAATGCTTCGACCTCTCTTTGGAGCCTGTTGCGGTCTCTATCGGTGAGCAGTGCTTGCAGAGAGACTTCGTTGTTGATGAGCTCTTTGCTGCTGTAACCGAGCATATTTTTGACATTTTTGGAGATATAGCTGCAGTTGAGGCGTCGATTGAGATCGAGCTTGAAGTTGACGACGGGTCCCTGACAGAGGAGCGCCTCTTTCTCTTTCAGATAGCTGTGGTACTCCCGCATTTCACTCTCCATCACCATCATCAGGTGAGAGAGTGCATCGAGCGTGCTGGCGTGTCGCTTTTTGGAAGAGCTGCCGGAGAGCCTGCAGGTCTGGGAGGGTGTTTCGCTCATCGAGAGAATCGTCATCGTCTGGTTGAGCAGATAGGTCTTGTTTTGATCGCTGTAGAACTCGCCGTAGGTGAAGAATCCGCTGACGGGTGCACACTCGGTTAGGGGTGCGATCTCCTCCCGGATCTGCTTCTGCATGAATCTTTTCCGCGCTACACACGAGTAGACGAAGATCGCACCATCCTGCAGTCCCGATAGCGCACAAACGGGGAGGTTGTGGTTTTTGAGCATATCTTCAAGATTGGCAAATCCGAAACGGTAGATCTCACCGGTGTTGAAATTACCGGCGAATTCGATAGAGCCATCTTTATGCAGTTGCAGTGCACAGCGTGCGATTTTCTGATTGTTGTGCACTTTGATCAGCGGAAAGAGAAATTTCTGATCTGCGAAATGCTTCATAAAGTTTTCACCGAGATAGTGTTCGAAGATCTCCGCCGCCGGCGTGTGGTCGATCGTATAGACGCGGTTGCCTTTGGCATGCGTGATCAGTAGTT
>CAYLLC010000139.1:0-4216 GCA_964384355.1 uncultured Sulfurospirillum sp.
CCGAAGAGCGCTTTACCGCCGACCGGCTGCTGCGTGACCAGAGAGTAAGGCCCGGTACTACGCGCATGCACCTTCTCGTCGACGAGGTGGTGGAGCTTGAGCATATACATCACGCCGACATTGACACGCTCTTTCATCGGCTCACCCGTACGCCCGTCGTAGAGCTGGGTCTTTCCGTCGCTGTCGATCTTCGCCAGCTCGAAAAGTTTTCTGAACTCTTCTTCGGTCGCACCCTCGAAAATCGGAGCCGCGAATCGCACACCCTTCGCCCAGTCGCGCGCATATTTGAGCAGCTCGTCGTCACTGAGCGCGGAGAGGAAATCTTTGCCGTGCATCAGTTTGGCGACATCGGCGATCTCGATCATCTTCGCACGCAGATCTTTCAGCCACTCGCCCTGCTTCTGCTCGAACTGCGCCTGAATCTGCTGTCCGAGTCTGCGCCCGACGAGACCCAGATGCACTTCGAGAATCTGACCGATATTCATACGGCTCGGTACCCCCAGCGGATTGAGGACGATATCGACTGTCTCGCCGCTCTCGAGGTATGGCATATCCATCTCGGGCACGATATTGGAGACGATACCTTTGTTACCGTGGCGTCCCGCCATCTTGTCACCCACCTTGAGCTTGCGCTTGGTCGCGATGTAGACTTTGACCAGCTTGGTCACGCCGCTTGGGAGGATATCGTCTTTTTCGAGGATCGAAAGTTTCTCGTCATGCTCGAGTCTCAGGCGCTTCTTCTCTTCACGGAAGTAACCCTTCAAGTCGTTGTAGCGATCCTGCGTCTCCTGATCGAAACACTTGACCACACTGTTGAGCGCGAATCGGTTGATATGCTCGAACTCCTCTTTGGGGATCGACGCACCCTTTTTGAAGCTCTTGCCGTTGACTTCACAATCCTCCTGCAGCGTCGCTTTGGAGAGGAGCGAGTTGATCTTGAGCAGCTCTTCACGGTCGATCATCAGCAGTTTGTCGTGGTGATCGCGGTCGAGATTCTCTTTCTCCGCTTCGAAGGCTTCGATAGAGCGCGGATCTTTGTCGTATCCCTTTTTGGTAAAGATCTTGACATCGACGACCACACCCTCCGTCGATTGCGGGCAGTAGAGCGATTTGTTGACCACATGCCCGGCCTTTTCGCCGAAGATCGCACGCAGCAGACGCTCTTCCGGTGTCGGCTTCACTTCACCTTTGGGCGACACTTTTCCGACCAGAATCATACCCGGCTTGACATAGGTGCCGACTTTGACGATACCGCTGTCGTCGAGATGGAGGAGATTCTCCTCTTTGACATTCGGGATATCTTTGGTGATCTCTTCGGAGCCGTCCTTGAGCTCTCTCGCTTCGATCTCCTTCTCGTAGATATGCAGAGAGGTGAATGTGTCGTCTCTGATCAGACGCTCGTTGACGACGATCGCATCCTCGTAGTTGTATCCGTTCCACGGCATGAAGGCGACGAGGGCATTTTTGCCGATCGCGATCTCACCCTGATCCATACTCGGACCGTCTGCGAGTACCTGTCCCGCTTCGACTCTGTCGCCTTTTTTGACGACCGGTACCTGCGTGAACGAGGTATTCTGATTGGTTCGCATATTTTTGTGCAGCCAGTAGTGGTCGATAAAGGCACCGTTCTCATCTTCACCCAGTACATAGATGTTTTTGGAATCGACCTTTTCGACGACACCGCTTCGTTTCGCTTTGATCGCTTCCCATGCGTCTCTGGCTACCGTGCTCTCCATACCCGTACCGACATAGGGTGCATCGGTCCAGATCAGCGGTACCGCCTGACGCTGCATGTTCGATCCCATCAGTGCACGGTTCGCATCGTCATGCTCGAGAAACGGAATCAGTGAAGCGGCGACACCCATGACCATCGCCGAGGAGAGATCGATCATGTCGATCTTTTCACGCTCGATCAGCTTGATTTCACCGTTGATACGCGCTTCGACGATCGGCTCGACGATATTCCCTTCATTATCGACATTGGTCGATGCCGGTGCCAGTACCAGATCCTCTTCCTGTGTCGCCGTCAGATAGACCACTTCGTCGGTCACTTTGCCGTCTTTGACTTTGCGATAGGGCGCCTCGACGAAACCGAGCTCGTTCACCTTCGCATAGCTGGCGAGGGTGTTAATCAAACCGATATTCTGACCCTCCGGGGTCTCGACCGGACAGATGCGTCCGTAGTGCGTCGGGTGGACGTCACGCACTTCGAATCCAGCCCGCTCTTTGACCAGACCACCCTCACCCAGAGCCGAGAGACGGCGTTTGTGCGTCACTTCACTGAGCGGATTAGTCTGATCCATAAACTGCGAGAGTTGCCCGCTGGTGAAAAACTCCAGAATCGTGTTAGTGATCATCTTGGAGTTGACCAGATCATGCGGCATCAGCTCTTCGATGCTGCCGCTGAGCGTCGTGAATTTGTCACGGATCGATTTCTGCATCTTCACCAGACCGGCATGCAACTCGCCGGAGAGGAGCTCACCGATCGCACGGATTCTTCTGTTTCCGAGGTGATCCCTGTCATCGATATGGCCCTGGCCGTTTTTGACCTTGATCAGGTAGCGTACCGTACTGATGATATCTTCGGTCGTCAATACCGTCACATAGGAGGGGACATGCAGTCCGAGTTTGTGGTTCATCTTCATACGACCCACTTTCGTCAGATCGTATCGCTCAGGATTGAAGAAGAGATCTTTGATGAACTCTTTGGCAGCATCTTTGGTCACCGGCTCACCGGGGCGCATCACCTTGTAGATACGGATCGCGGCCAGATCGTTCTCATCCTCGATCTCTTCGGTCTGCCTGAGCATCTTCATCATCTCGGCATCCTGTACGAACGAGTTGATGATGGAGTCATCGACACCCGGTGCCAGATCGTTGGCGATTTCGATCTCGTCCAGACCCATCTCTACAATCTGTGCCAGTTTGTTCTCGTCCAGCTGAGTCAGCGTCTCAAAGAGGACTTCGCCGCTCTCCTGATCGATGATCGGAGAGGCGAGGAAACGGTCGATCAGTACCTCGACGGGATATTCGACCCAGTCGATACCGTTCTCTTTGATTTTCGCCGCTTTTTTGGCGGTCATGCGCTTGCCGGCGGAGACGAGCAGATTGCCTTCGCTGTCTCTGAGGTCGAACTCCACTTTTCCGAGAAAATCCTTCTCGTTGAAAGCGATCAGAAACTTGCCGTTGTCGATTCTGATCTTCTGAATCGGATAGAAGAGCTTGAGAATATCCTGTTTGCTGTAGCCGAGTGCTCTGAAGAGAATCGTGACGGGTACCTTTCTGCGCTTGTTGATACGGACATAGAGCGTATCTTTCGCATCGTACTCGAAATAGAGCCATGAACCGCGATCGGGGATGATCTGAGCAGTATAGAGCAGTTTGTTGGCCAGTGTCGTACTCTCTTCCTCTTTGAAGATGACACCGGGGCTTCTGTGGAGCTGATTGACGACGACTCGCTCGACGCCGTTGATGATGAAAGAGGTACGGTCGGTCATCAGAGGGATATCACGGATGAAAAGGACCTGCTCTTTGATATCTTTGACGCCGGTCTTTTCACCCGTTTTTTCGTTTTTATCCCACAAAACGAGTCTAATCTTCATCTTCAGGTGTACCGAATAGGTCAGTCCTCTCTCCATACATTCACGAATCGTATATTTGGGTTTGCCGATCTCACTCTCTACATACTCGAGTGTCAGTCTGTTCTGAGGGTCATGAATCGGAAAGATGGAATTAAATACTTTTTCAATCCCGCTCTCTTTGGTATTGGAATCGATACGGAGAAACTCTTCATAGCTTTTCTGTTGTAACTGGAGCAGATTCGGGACATCGATCTGTTTGGGATTTTTGGAAAAATCAACACGTAATCGGTTACCTGACCGTAAACTGTTTAACATGGGTCCACCTTGTTGAAGATATTAGTTTTTGCATATATGACTTATGGGAGAATATTATTTTATCCAATATACATTATTGTATCGTATTTAGATAAAATATATTGGATAAAATTAATATCAGAGGTTAAGAAACCCCTGATATCGGTAACATTACTTGAGTTCGACAGCTGCGCCTGCTTCTTCAAGTTGTTTTTTCGCTTCTTCAGCGTCTTCTTTGGAGACACCCTCTTTGATGGTAGTAGGAGCGCCTTCGACAGCCTCTTTTGCCTCTTTGAGACCGAGACCTGTCAGTGCACGTACCGCTTTGATCACGTTGATCT
>CAYLLC010000140.1:0-4182 GCA_964384355.1 uncultured Sulfurospirillum sp.
GGGATCGATGCGGTCGCTGACGCGGGTGTGCGGCATATCAACGCTGGTGGAGTCTCTGGGCTCGTGGCCGGCGATGATATCGTAGAGGATCGCCGCATCTTCGACATTCTGTGTGATCGGTCCGATCTGATCGAGAGAGCTGGAGTAGGCTCCCAGACCGTATCGGCTCACTTTGCCGTAGGTCGGCTTCATACCCACACAGCCGCAAAACGCCGCAGGCTGGCGGATGCTGCCGCCCGTGTCGCTGCCGAGTGCCGCGATGGCGATACCGCCGGCGACTGCCGCCGCACTGCCGCCGCTGCTGCCGCCGGGTACATGGTCGGGGCTGTGGGGATTGCGTGTGGGGCCGTAGTATGAGCTTTCGGTGGAGCTTCCCATCGCGAACTCATCCATATTGGTGCGGCCGAACGGGCTCAGGCCATTCTGGAGCAGTTTGTCGATGACGGTGGCGTTGTAGGGGGCGACATACCCCTGCAGGATTTTCGAAGAGGCGGTGATATTCCACCCTTTGACCTGGATATTGTCCTTGATGGCGACAGGAATGCCTTCACCCGCCTCGGCGAGCGGTGTGTCGGTCAGCTGCTCGACATAAGCCCCCAGATCCTTTTTCGCTTCAATCTCTTTGCGTAAATCCGCTTTTAGTGCAGCTATCTCCTCTTTGGGTAGTGACAGCGCTTCTTTTAGTGTGATCAAAAATCTCCCCTGCGTCTGAATTTGGGATATTTTAGCGAAAAATTGGTTAGAAGAGTAAGTAGCATGCTGTGGTGTTGATTTGACAGGATCAGTTTTTTGAAAGTAAAATAATATTTCATAATGAAATTTAATTGAACGAATAAAATAGAATATTGTAGCATAATAGGGTAACAGAGAAGGGAAAATACATATAAATATATTGCTTATTTTCCATATGTTGAGGTATAATGATGCAAGAGACAACTTTTGAATGGGATGATGCGAAAAATATTCAAAACCAAATGAAACACCATGTGTCGTTTGAGAAAGCGCAGTTGGCTTTTTTAGATGCTGAGCGTGTGATTGCCGAAGATCTGAACCATTCCTGGAATGAACAGAGGTATTTTTGTATGGGATTGGTGGAGGGGGCGGTTTTGACAGTCAGGTTTACATATCGGGATGAACGCATTCGAATTATCGGTGCCGGATACTGGAGAAAAGGAAGGAAGATTTATGAACAGGAAAACAGAGTACACAGATGAGCCAATGGAGGCAAGGGTGATCAGGGACTTTTTGCCGTCACCCGATCAGCTTGTATTGAAAGATGAAAAAATCAAAGTGACTATATCGTTGTCAAAAAAGAGTGTTGCGTTTTTCAAAGCAGAGGCGAAGAAAAACGGTACTAACTATCAGAAGATGATCCGCAACCTTCTCGATATGTATGCGACACAATATAGTTCGTCGCATGAGGAGTAAAAAGGTGATCTACCATACGATCTTCTCCCCATGCTTCTGCGTATTCCGGTAGAGATAGATCGCATGGCCTATCTGCCAGAGGAGCCATCCGAAGGAGAGTGTCAGCAGCAGTGCCGCCAGAGGCAGTAGCTGTGCGGTCCGCAGGGACAGGGTGTAAGCGAGAATCGTCGCGATCTGGATGTAGAAGTGGATTTTCGCCTTTTGGGGGTGGATGATCTCATGCATCAGCGGCGCTTTCATATAGCCCTGATTGGAGAGGTGAAACCATGTGAGGAAGGGGACGATCTTGTAGACCATCGCGAAGACGACGCTGAGTGCGAAGAAGAGAAATGCTCCGTAAGCGGCTCGGGCAAGGGTCGGATCGCCGCTGAAATGCAGCATGCTCCAGAGCGTCATCGAGAGGATCAGCATGCCCATCCCCAGTCGCCAGAACCATACGGTCGCGTCGGAAGTGGGGCGTTTGCGCCGGTAGAGGCGGTGGATCGTGACGGCACCGTAGAGGATGAAGAGCAGGGCGATGAGCAGATCGACGATGTGCGTATCGGTGACGAAGCGCAGCAGGGTCTTGAGCAGCAGGAGCAGGAAGATCGCGCCCGTGAAGTAGCGCAAGAGCAGTGCGGGGTAGGGCGGCGTGACATAGAACATCTCCACGACCTGAAACGAAATCGATACGATCAGCAGGGCCACCCAGCCAAAGAGCGCGAAGCTGTAGTGTGCGCTTCTGATCTCGGCAAAATCCGCTCCTGCATGCCATCCTGCGAGTGCCGCGAGCATGTAGAGTGCGAAGAGCAGTGTCAGGAGAAATCCCAGCAGTGCGAAGCGCATGCCGCGGGAGGAGGCGGAGTGGTTCTGCAGGCGAAAGAGATGGTAGAGCATGAGCGACAGGGCATAGAGCAGTGCACCGCCCAGCAAAACCGCCGCAGCGGTATAGCGCACGCCGCTGCCGCTCTGAAATCCTGCCAGCAGCAGAAGCAGCCCCGCAACGAAGGCGATATGGACGACGGTCGCTTTGCGGATCGGGTCGGGGAGTACTACCCCCGCGATGACAGGCAGCATCTGAAAGAGCGCTCCGAGCATAAAGGAAGCCATCACGCCCAGTGCCAGCAGGTGGATCATGATCAGCGACTGGGGTGACCCGACTGCGTAGATGCGGTCGCCGAAGAGCAGTGCGGCGATACCCGCTGCGATACCGAAAACCGCACCCGTGACGAAGAATCGCAGGACGACCGAGATCGGCGGTGCCTGTTCGAGAGAGAGTCCGCCCTGGTTAAACATCTAAAAGGCTCCCGAGCTCATAAGCATGCGATCCGGAGATCAGAATATGCCATGTGCCGTCCTCCGCCTCGTGTGAGAGTGTGGCAAATCCCCGGTTCCGTGCCAGCTGCAGCAGCGGAATCGGATTTTTGCGGTGGCGCATGTAGAGGTAGCTTCGCGTATCCAGCTCCTGCAGCAGTGCCGTAGCGCGCTCGAGCGGTACAGGGTGCTCCAGATCTCTGGCATCGAAATCGATCCTTTGCAGGCTCAATGCTTCTTCATCTCCTCGACCGTCGCCTCTTTGCGCTCGGGCGGGATGACGCGATCGCACATGGCATAGAGCATCTGCTCCTCTTTCATGTTGTGCTGTTGCAGCAGGATCATCAGCGACTCGGCGATGGAGAGATAGGCATCTTTGTCCTGCTCTTCGACTGCACCGGCCATACGCCCGATGAGGTCGCGCATCTGCTCGTGCTCGTGGCGCATGACACTGGTCGGCCCTTCGGTATTGCCCGTGATCTCTTCGAAAGCGGGGAAGAGAATCTCCTCCTCCTTTGCGAAGTGGCCGAGTGTATCTTCGGCAAATTTGACGAAGCGCTCCTGCGCCGTCTCGAAATCGCCGGCGATGACCGCCGACTCCGCATCGGCGAAGTCACTGTCGCATGCTCTGTGCTCTGATTTCATATAGTTGGATATGATCATGGTGTTTGCCCCTCTGGAAAAAGTAGAAAAAGTATAGGGTATCTCGGATGAAAAAGTGTTGATTTCGGTCAACGGTTTTGATATTCGTTTGCACTTCGTTCGCTTTTCTCGATACAATCGGAGATAAGGATTTTTATGCAAAACAGCGTCAACCACTTCTCTCTCGCCGAAGAGATACTGCATGCCATCACCCACGGCATCGGATTTTTACTCAGCATCGCCGGCCTGGTCCTGCTGATCGTAGCGGCCTCTGCCGGCGGGCATGCCATCGCGATCACCTCTGCATCGGTCTACGGTGCGACACTCATGCTGATGTACGGCAGCTCTACGCTCTATCATGCCCTGCCGCATACCGGTATCAAACGGCTCTTTCAGAAGTTCGACCACAGTGCGATCTATTTCCTGATCGCAGGCACCTATACGCCGGTGATGCTGGTCTCCGTCGGCGGAGCGGCCGGATGGACCATTTTCGGGATCGAGTGGGGCATCGCGCTGGCAGGCATCGCGCTCAAGTTTCTCTTCCCGGGCAGGCTGGAGACCCTCTCGCTGATCGCCTATATCGTGATGGGATGGATGATCGTGGCGGTATTCGATACCTTCGTACACCATATCGATCCGGTGGGATTGTGGCTGATGGTCGCCGGCGGCATCGCCTATACCGGCGGCGTGATCTTCTATGTCAAAGACAACATCACCTACTTTCATACGATCTGGCATCTCTTCGTGATCGCCGGATCGGCGCTGCACTTCTTCGCGATACTCTTCTATGTGCTGCCTGTGAAGGGATAGCGTGTCGCC
>CAYLLC010000141.1:0-4170 GCA_964384355.1 uncultured Sulfurospirillum sp.
AGAGCACGAGAAGAGGTGAGATGTGAGTAGAGAAATCCGCAGGACTCCCCGTAGGAAATGCAAGGATTTATCTGCTGGTAATAATCGCTTGCAGACTTGGGCTATGGTAGAGTTTGTCGGGTACGGGGACACCGGTTTTCGAGTCACACCCATTTTGCACAGAGAGAGGATCGCTGAGTCGGAATCCTCTGCTTCCGAAAAGCTCGGAAAAAGGGATATCCTCATCTGAGAAAGGGTTATATCTGGCTGA
The DNA here is from genome assembly GCA_964384355.1 of uncultured Sulfurospirillum sp. Lineage (GTDB taxonomy): Bacteria > Campylobacterota > Campylobacteria > Campylobacterales > QNZT01 > QNZT01. Next base: position 251 of record CAYLLC010000141.1, read on the forward strand.
GAGTATCGCTTTTTGCCCTGCAGGGTCCTCTCGATAGTAGGCCTCGATCTCCGCTGCATTCATTTTAAAACCCTCCAGACAGACACCGCCTACCTCTTCGAAGAGCGAAGTGATATAGGAGGTGCAGTCGGCGCCGTTGGCACGGCCGTCATCGATCAGCGGTATGGTTTTGGAGAGGAGTGTTTCGGGCCCGATATGAAAGGGGAGTTGGGCGAGGTAGCGGTGCGTCAGATCTGCATGTATGGTCTCCATGACACGCTGCCGATGCTGTATGAGTGTCGTGCGAAGTGCCGGAATCAGGCGTCTGGCATCGAGAAAGTCGTAACTCTCCAGTCCATGGATATAGAGATCCTCTTTGCATGCGCGCTCACCGTAGTCGCTGCCCAGACAGTAGATATAGAGATGTCCGTCGATGCGCATCCCCGATGCGTCGAAACGGTATCCCTCACTGCCATCGGTGTTGATCTCTACGCCATAGGCGAATCCTTCGGCATCTTTGCCCAGATAGAGCAGGGCATGGGTGAAATGGCCGGGCGTTGCGTAGGCCAACTCGCCACTGGAGGAGTTGTAGTCGTGCCCTGCGAAGATGATATCGAATTGTTCCAAGGGTAGATAGCGAATCGGTGCAGTGCTATCCGGTTTGGCGGGGAACATATAGCGTTCGCTGTGCAGTCTGTCGATCGCATAGTGCTTTTCGATGGCATACTGTTCCGGTATATCGTCGCCGCAGCCTGTCAGAAAGAGTAGCATGATGGATAGGAGCCAGATTCTTTGCATGCTCATCCGCTGCCTTTTGCAGGGGGTTCGGTCGAGACGATTCTGCCCTCATGCATCCCAAAACGCAGATCGGCTGCGGCACCGACGAGCGGATCATGTGTGGCGATGAGCAGCGTCGCACCGGTACGCGTGACATATTTGCGAAATCTCTGCAGAATCATCTGAGAAGTCCGAGTATCGACATTGCCCGTGGGTTCGTCCGCGAGAATCAGTCTGGGATCGTTGGCGAGTGCCCGTGCGATGGCAGCGCGTTGCCGCTCACCGCCGGATACGCTGTTGGCTCTGGTATCGATTTTGTGTGAGAGGTCCATCTGTGTGAGGAGCTCATACGCTTTTTGGCGTCTCGATCGGGCATCGTAGGCGGGATTGGTCAGGAGTGCCGTTTCGACATTTTCCCTCAGTGTCAGCACCGGTATCAGGTAGTGAAACTGAAAGACAAACCCCAGATACTCCCGGCGAAATTCAGCAGCATCAGCGAAGGCGTGAATGGTTTTGCCTTCATAGCGAATTGCACCGCTGTCGGGTCTGTCGAGGGTTCCGATCAGATTGAGCAGGGTGCTTTTGCCGCAGCCGGAGCTTCCCTCCAGCGCATAGATCCTGCCCGACTCCATCGACAAAGAGACGCCTCTGAGCGCAGGTATGAGTCCGTTGTCGTAACTTTTGACGAGGTTGTCGACTTCGACGAATGCATGCTCAGACATCACGAAGCGCCCTGGCGATAGAGATTCTGGTAGCGTAGTATGCGGGCAGGAGTGCACTGACCACCGCGATCAGCAGCGAAATCAGTATGATATAGCCAAAATGCGCCATATCGAGACTTTCAGGCAGATAGAAGCGGATATTTTCGTAACTCTGCCGGATATAGTGCAGCAGTGCGCTTGAAACAAGGAGTCCGATCAATCCGCCCGCCAGTGCCAGAATCGTCGATTCGATCATGAAGATGGAGAGAATCATCCGCTTTCGCCAGCCGATCGCGTTGAGGATACCGATCTCTTTGGTGCGTTCGTAGACCGCCATCAGAAAAGTGTTGGTCAGGATGGCCGAAGCGACGATCAGGGCGACCAGTGCGATGATATCGGAGAGGTAGAAGATACTCTTCAACGCCCCGAGCGTACCGGTAAAATCACTGCTTTTGACGGCATTGAGCGCCGTGTGGTCATGGTTGATGCGCTGGATCACCGCTTCTGCATCGGCAGGATTTTTGAGGCGTATGAAGAGCATGCTGCTTCTGTTCGGTTTATGCAGCAGTGTTCTCGCCGATTCGAGGTCGAGTATGACGCTGTTGTTGAAGAAACTGATCCAGGAGTCGAAGTTTCCCGTGATACGGTAGTCGTCGGTTTCGGAGAGTCTGAGTCTGTCACCGAGATGCACCCCTTTTTGCTGCATCAGCCGTTTGGCTATGAGGAGTTCGTTTTTGCCCGTTGCAGGCAGCTTCCCCTCGCGCAGTGTGAGTCCCAGTTTGCCCGCGATCGCACGAAAATCGGAAATTCCGAATACATAGATGATACGCCGTTTGTCGAGTCTTTTTTTGTTCAGCAGGATCGCATGGATCGATTTGATATCGGGATCTTGCTGCAGTGCAATTCTATCCTTCTCGGAGATAGAGGAGGAGAGCGGTGTCGCCGAGAATTTCGATTGTACGATGATGTCGACGTCGCCTGCGCGAATCGCCTGATCGACCTGATGGCTGAATGAGCCTGCGACCAGGGTCAGAATTGTATACATGCCGATGATCATCGCGATGCTGAATACCGTGAAAAAAGAGCGCAGCGGCGTGCGCATGATATTGCGCAATGCATAGTGCAAGCCTATCCGAAACATAATTTCTACTTTGTGTCAGGATGTCTGCGGAGAGCATTTCTCCGCAGACGAAGATGGCGCTACTTGATTTGTGTCAATGTAGCGGAGCAGTCGAGTGCACCGAGCTTTTTGCCGTCCTGTTCGACATCGAATTTACCGGAACTGACATCATCGGTCGTGAATGTAGCGGTTTTGCCGCCTCTGGTGAGTTTGAACCATCCCGGACCGGTCGCGGTATCCGACATCGGCAGTCTGGAGGTCGAGAGTGTGACTGCACCGATATCCGGATCGTAGTAGGTTGCTTTCTCGACTTCGACGGTACCGTTGTTATCCGCTTCTCCGTACTGATTGACGGCGACATCCGTCAGACGATAGGTACCCTCAGTCGTCGAATCGATCTTCAGCTCTTTGAGTGTCAGTCTGTTCGGGGTGCCCACTTTGTACTCCAGATCGTTCAGATAGAACTGCTCCGTCGAAGTCTGACTATTGTCTACCGTCGTACTGCTCAGCCCGCTGCTGCCGGTAGAGACCTTCGCAGAGGTGATCTCTCCATTTGTGTTCTTACTCACCTGAAGATCGACGGATCCGTTGACGGTTGTCTTGAAAGTCGCATCGCCGGTGCAGTAGTGGTCGAAGCTGTAGTGCACGTTGCTTTCGCTGCCGCTTGTCGTCAGTGTACCGCCGCAGCTACCCGGCATACTCTGATTCTGTCCGCTTGCGACTCTGCTCTGTCTGCCGTTTTTGCTCGCAGCGATGCTGTCGTAGACGATGCCGTATCCTCTGACTGTGCGTGTATCGAGTACCGTCGAGACGCTGTTGCCGGTGAAGACACATCCGGGTACCAAATCGGCGATGTTGCCCCCGATCGTTTCGACACTTCTGGTATCAAGTGGTGCTTGACTGTAGCCCGTACCTTTTGCACCGCCGCTGCTCGATCCGCCACAGCCGATGATCGTACCGATACCGACCGTTGCGACGATGAGTGTCGTTGCCAATGTAATCTTTTTCATAATGTGCCTCCTAAAGCAAGTAGTGAATATTAAATATTACTAATGTAATTATACTCCTTTTTCAAGTCAGGTATACTTAAAATTTTATTAAAAAATGGAAACTTTTTTTGACAAAATAGAGATAAAAAATCAAATATTTTATTATTATACGAAAAAATGAAATTATTTAAAACATGTATGCGGCAGACTTTTGTCCCGTTTTCGGATATAATATGGAAAAGATCTATGAGGAGGATGGGATGAAGAAGAGGCGTCGGCATCAGAACGAGCATAAACTGGATATCGATGCCGAAGATCTGAGCGAAGCGCAGCTGGATCGTATCGCGGAGCGGT
>CAYLLC010000142.1:0-4153 GCA_964384355.1 uncultured Sulfurospirillum sp.
TGAGTGTGGTCGTGTGGCAGAGCCGGTGAGTGTCAGGCAGCTGACAGACGATCGCTCCGAGATTTCCCTATAATCCTTCTGCAGATCCACCGGGCAGTCTAAGTACCGCTACGGTGGGTGGTATTGCAAAAAAACAAGGAGTCAAAGATGCAAAGTGATCTCTTCAGAACACATGTGACTTCTCTCAATCGAGAGGAGTCGAATCTGCTGCTGCGTCAGGTCTACCAATGGATGATGGTCGGTCTGCTGGTCTCGGGTCTGACCGCTTTTATGGTTGCCCACAGTGCGACACTCGTACATATACTCTTCGGAAATCCCTATATGATATGGGTGCTTTTTCTTATCGAGATCGGATTGGTTATCGCCATTTCTGCCGGTATCGAAAAGATGGATGTATCGACGGCCAAAGTCCTCTTTATTCTTTTCTCTTTTATTGATGGGATGACACTGGGCAGTATTTTTCTGGTCTATACGGAGACATCGATCGCCACGGCATTTTTCATCGCTGCACTGACCTTTGGTGTCATGAGTCTGTATGGATATTTCACCGATACGGATCTGGGATCGTGGGGCAACATCCTCTTCGCAGGGCTGATAGGGATCATCATCGCGATGATCGTCAACTTCTTTCTCAAAAGCCCCGCTTTCGAGTGGTGGATCAGTGCCATCGGTGTCATTATTTTTGTCGGTCTGACCGCCTACGATACTCAGAAAATCAAAGCGCTCGGTGAAGAGATGGCCAACGAAAGCGGAGAGAGTCTCGCCCGAATCGCGATTGTCGGAGCGTTATCGCTCTATCTCGATTTTATCAACCTTTTCGTGCTGTTTCTGGAGTTTTTCGGAAATCAGAGAGATTGAGTGGAGCTGCACGGAGTCTGCGCCCCGTGCATGTGTCGCTATCGGTTGGTCGAGCGCATTGTTTCGATCAGTTTGCCGAGATGGCGGTTGATTTTCTCAATATTCCCGCTGGTGCCATTTCCGGCCTCGAAGCGTTTTTGTAAAGTTTTCAGCTCCTTGCTGAGAGATTGGTAGATTTTCATATTCTGATCGAGATATCCCTCCCATTTCGCAATTTCAAGCTCATCGCCTGCCAGAGTCAACAGCTTGGCTGCTTTTTGTTGTGCTGCATTATCGAGCTGTGCTGCCTGATAGAGAGCGTCCTGTGCTACCAGGAGCGGTACAGGGACGATATGTCTGACGACATGGAAGGATTGCATTCCTTTGATCAGTATATCGCGTACCTCCTGCGGAGACTTGCCTTCTTTGAGGGCGTCGAGTGCCTGTGCAACAGCTTTGGGAAAACTGTCGGTGCGCAAATAGGTAGTATAGAAGTCGATTTCGTTTTTCAGTGATTGCGTGAGTTGCTCCACTTGTGTGCGATCGTTGTGTTCAAGTGCCATATCGATGCGCTCTCTGATAGTGCGTACCTGATCCAATGTCATCGGATGTCCGATCACTTCTGCCTCTGTCGCTACCGGGATGCGCTTGAGTGCAGGGTTTTCTTTCAGTGCTGCCGAGAACTTTTCGAGTGCGGTTTGAAGTGCCTTTTGGGCCGTTTTCGTATCATCTCTTTCGAGTGCTTTGTCGGCATTGATCGTAGCGCTGACGCCTTCCAGAAGCACGATAGGTGCTTTCTCGACTCTTGTATACCATTGTTGCATCTCTCTCTGGATGACTTTGTTGTTATGAATCAGACCGACCGATTTGAGATATTGCAAATCGGCAGGTTTGAGCTGGTATTTGGAACCGGAAAGTGCCCAGTAAGAGTGTACCGGTACATCGGTATTTTCGATAGCATTGAGCTCTTTGGGCGGGATGTTCTCCCCTGCAGCTGTGCTTGCAGCCAATGTCATCGCCGTCAAAATAGAAATCAGCATATTCTGTCGCATGTCAGATCCTTTCTGTCAAGATATTTGATTTTGATAGTGTAATTATAGGTGACAGTACAGATATTGTCTGTCTCTTGGCTAACAGTTTGTCGTTTATATGGCGATCATACTGGCAAGAAGTATCATACCGATGGCAGCAACGAAAATAGATAGGATGAAATAGACCTTCTTGTCCTGATCGATTTCTCTGTTTTGCAGGTGTTTGATCCAGTTGGTGTAGTATCGATAGGTGTAGAGTGCCAGAGCGATGCCAAAAAGCACGATGCCGATACCCAGATAGTTGTAAAATTCGATATGTGTGAACTGGGGCAGGGTGGGATGCCCTTTGCCCTGCAGTGCCATCAGATTTAAAAAGAGCTCGAACTTTTCCACGACGAAGCCGAGTACGATCAGAGAGATGGCGGTACCTATGAGAGAAGTGGTTGCACGTTCCACCGCCATCAGATCTTTGGGATCGATATCCGGTATTTTCTCTTCTTCCGTCTCTTGCGCTTTTTTCATGAGGGGATTATACCCAAAAACCGACGGAGACTACAATATCTCCGTCAGTTTGTCGGTCAGTGTGAGTGCCCAGTCCGGGGGCATGTGTCCGCGGTTGTAGTACAGATAGTTGTCGAAGCCCCATTTCATCATTTTTGAGATCGGTGAGTGAAATGCCACACTCGTCGTGCCGCCGTAGAGGGTGTCGTCGTTGATCAGGATCGCTTCGGCGCCACCCATGTTCATGATGCAGAAGACATTGGGTGCAAAGGGCGGTATCTCGACCGATTCGCCCAGCTCTTTGCGAAAAGCCGCCGCCGCGATACCGGCCTGTATGATCGCGATATGTCCCAGTTTGGGTTGTGCCAGAGCCGTCGCGTCGCCGGCTGCATAGATATCGGGATAGTTTAGATGGCGCATCGTTTTGTCGGTCGGGACAAATCCGCGATCGTCTCCCAGACCACTCTGTGCGATCACTTCCGGGGCGGTGTAGGGCGGTATGATGATGGGCAGATCACATGGCATGCGTGTGCCATCCTCAAACGCCACATGATCGGCTTCTATGCGTTTGAGTACCTTGCCGGTTTCCAGGCCGATGTGCGCGGCTTGCATATATTTTGCGACCACCTCATGCGGCTTGGGACCGACATCTTCGAAAAACTCCGCAGCAGGAGAGAAGGCAGTGATGCTGTAAGCTTCGGGGCTGAGATGTTTGCGCTCTTTGAGAAAGTGATCGAGCATAAACATCACCTCTCCGATCGGCCCCTCGCAGGGGGCGGAGAGTTTCGGTGCCTCGACGAGGGTGCCGAATTCACTCTTCGCCGATCCGGTGACGACATGACCGCCTTCGAAACTTTGCAGCCGCTCCCACAGCCGCTGTGCCTGCGTATCGTCGCATACCGAATAGCCATATTCGCGAAATCCCTCGATCGCATCGTAATCCTTGACCGCACCCAGGGCGATAAAGAGGGTGTCGTAGACGAGCTTTTCTCCATTGTCACAGAGGATCTCTCTGGCGTTGGGATCGATCTCGACCACACGTGCATGTATCAGTGCGGCACCTCTTGTTTCGATCGCATGTCGTATCGGTATATGGACATGTTCTACCGATGCACCATCCAGTGCCACTTCCGGCAGTGAGGGTTTGAGCAGCGAATAGCTGGAGGGCTCGACGACCGTCAGCGTGATCTTCTCCCCGATCAGATCTCTGAGTTTGTAAAAGAGATGCATACCGGCGAACCCGGCGCCTAAAATGATTACTTTTTTCATCTATTCTCCTTGCTTTTTTGTCATGATACTCCGATAAGGAGAATGGCTTTGTCAGCTGGGTGACACTTTGGCTATGGCATCTCTTATGTCTGGCGTAAGCGTTATGCAGCAGACAGTCTGGATGGCGGTAATATGCTAAGATACGAAAAAAGCGCAGGAGTATTGTATGGAACATCTGCTGATAGAGATCACGCCCTGGGTCAAAGCGTATGGATTGATTGTCGTCTATTTTGGCATGATTGTCGAGGGGACGACGATGATCCTGGTCGCCGGTATTCTCACGACGCTGCACATGCTGCCGCGCACGGAGACGATTCTGGTCGCGATTGCGGGCGGTATGACGAGCGATCACCTATGGTTCTTTCTGGGGCGACACTATGCTGTGAAAGTGTTGGCTTATTTTCCGAGGCTTCAGCGGAAGATAGAGGCTTATCTCCCGCGTATCAAAGGGCGTGAAAACTGGCTGGCACTCGGGGCGCACTTCATCTACAGCGGCGCGGTACTGATCCCTATGG
>CAYLLC010000143.1:0-4127 GCA_964384355.1 uncultured Sulfurospirillum sp.
CTGATGATCAGCCGTGCAAAACTGGATGCGGAGAAATATAATCTGGAATCGCTCAAAGCGAAGTTTCGTCCCTCTCTGGATCTCTCTTTGCTGAGTAAAGCGAAACGCAGTGGCTATGTAGCAGAACCCAAAGAGGATAGGGTCAGTGCCATACTCTCCATGCACTATAACCTTTATAATGGTGGCAAGGACAAAGCCAGATTATTGGGCAGCAAGAGCAAGATCAGCGAATTGCATTACAAAATGATCGACCAGCAGATGGGTATCGAGTATAATCTGAAGCAGTTGTATGAGAGTGCCAAATCGAGTCAAAGCAGCATGCACTATATCGAGAATGAAGTACATGCAAACAAAAAGGTGACCGAATCCTACTGGAATGCATTCAAATACGGCACACAGGATATCCAGGCATTGTTGTTGGCACAGAGGGCATTGAACCGCTCACAGCTCGATCTGTTGAAAGAGATGAAATCCTACCTGACGAATCAGTTCAAACTGATGCAGGCAGCGGGTAATCTGCTGGATATACTCGGAGTAGATGATTTTGTCGACTCTAAAAAGATGGATCAGGCAGAAGAACTCAATCTCTTTTCCCGCGGATAACAGAGGACATGACAGAGAGGCTCTATAATCACAGACCGAGGATTATGGTGATTGGTGATTTTATGATCGATCGCTATCTTTACGGCAAAACGCAACGCATCTCTCCGGAGGCTCCTGTCCCCATAGTCGCAATATCTGAAGAAGATGAATTGCCGGGTGGTGCCGGAAATGTGGTACGCAATCTCGTATCACTTGGAGCGAAAGTAATTGCTGTGACAGTGACAGGTACCGACTCTCGGAGTCAGCGATTGACCGAGCTTATCGAAGCATGCAATGTCGAAAAGTGCTGTTTTATCGAGGAGAAAGGCCGCAAAACGACATGCAAAAGTCGGATCGTATCCAGCTCACAGCAGGTTGTGCGTTTTGATCATGAGAGCACCTCTCCCATTTCTGACGAAAGTGCAGCGCGTCTGCTGCATGAGATAGCCAGACATATAGATTTTGTTGAAGCTCTTTTGCTTTCCGACTATGAGAAAGGTGTTTTGACGCCCGATTTGACTGTGAAGATCGTCACATTGGCCAAAGAAAAAGGGTGTAAAGTTTTTGTCGATCCAAAAGGAGAAAATTTCCTTAAATACAGGGGTGTCTATCTCATGACGCCCAACCTGCAAGAAGCGATTACAGCAACAGGTATCAACATTGAGGATGACGCCTCGCTTCGCACTGCATTGTTGCAGCTGAAAGAGCAGTGTAGGCTCGATCTCTCTATCATTACACTTTCGAGCAGGGGCATTGCGTGGTGGGACAGAGAGATGCATCTGCTTCCGGCAGTGGCAAAAGAGGTATACGATATCACAGGTGCCGGAGACACAGTTGTCTCGACACTCGCTTTTGCACTGACGCATTCTGATATATCAGTCAGTGAAGCGATTTCGCTTGCGAATATCGCAGCAGGCATCGTCGTATCCAGATCCGGTGCGGCGACAACGACACTGCAGGAGATTGCCGGATATGAAAAGCGATCCTCTCGCATCGCGGAAAATGGTATCAAATCTCTGGATGATGTAGTTAAAATAGCCGGACAAACGAAGCTTGCACACAAGAAGATAGTCTTCACAAACGGCTGTTTCGACCTGCTGCACAGAGGTCATATACGCTATCTTGAGGAGGCGAAAAGTTTTGGAGATCTTCTGATCGTTGGGTTGAATTCGGACAATTCCGTCCAACGCCTCAAAGGTGAAGATCGTCCGATTAACAGTGAATATGACCGGGCATATCTGTTGGCGGCACTGGAGGCGGTCGACTATGTGGTCATCTTTGACGAAGATACCCCTTATCGGTTGATTGAAGCGATCAGACCGGATATTTTGGTCAAAGGCGGAGATTATGCAGGCAAAGAGATTGTCGGAAGTGACATCGTAAAGGATGTCAGACTTGTCACTTTCGTAGAGGGTAAAAGCAGTAGCCAAATCATAGAAAATATTCGAAAAGGTACGACATGAGTGATCTGACGAAGTCTCTCTTCCTCGAGCATATCGCAGTGGCGCACAGCAGTCTGCAACTGCTTGAGACAAAGATAGATCAGGTAGCACGAGTCGCCATCTCGACCCTGCAAAACGGAAACAAAATTCTATTATGCGGAAACGGAGGAAGTGCTGCGGATGCACAGCACATCGCATCCGAATTGACGGGTCGTTTTCATCTTAGGCGAAGAGCGTTACCGGCTATTGCATTGACTACGGATAGTTCTGCACTGACATCAATCGGTAACGATTTTGGATATGAGAAGCTCTTTTCCCGGCAGCTGGAAGCACTTGGCAGTAGCGGCGATCTGTTGATCGTACTCTCTACCAGCGGCGAAAGCGAAAATATCGTGCAAGTGCTCAAAACTGCAGGCAGGATGGGAATCAGGACTGCAGGTCTGGGAGGCAAAGAGGGTGGCCGTATGGCACCTCTGTGCGATATAGCATTGATCGTACCTTCGATGGCGACACCTCGTATTCAGGAGGTACATATTCTGATTGGCCATATCATTTGTCAGTTGATCGATGAAGCCTTCGCTACCTCACAACCTTGATCTTGACGAAACCTTTCGGATATTTCGGATCTTTGCGCTGTGAGATATGAAACTGCAGATCTGCAGCCTTCAGACCATTTTTGAGCAAGATCGACTTGACGGAAATCACCCTTGAGAGTGCGATCTGCTTTGCATAGGTACGTGATGGGATATGTGTGGGCAATCCCATCGTTATCACGATCTTTTTCCCCTTGTTTTGTTTCATGAAATTTGCGACCTGTTTGACACTGTCCGCTTTCAGGAAGAGCTCTTTGTCATCGTAGGTGATCGTCATAGCATTGCGTGATTTTTCCGTTTTCTGTGCATACTCTTTTGGCTTTTTCTCCCCTGATGAGATGGCGTTTCCACTCGCTTTGCCCCCCTCGAAGAGCGCATCGTTGCCGGCAGTCGACATCGGCGGCTTCTTAATTTTAGGTAGTACGATCATATCGCTGGTATCTTGTCCACGCTGCAGGCTGTCTATCTTGGCGGCACTCTTGGCCTCGGACTGCAACTTTGAATTGAATTGCATATAGTAGGCCACATTGACGATCAGGACCATGATAAATAGCAGCAGTACCAATACCACTGATGAAAAGACATCAACAAATGGAGGCCAGGGATTGAACTCCTCTTCACACTGTTTTGCGCGTGCCATCTAATCTTCACCCTTGCGGTTTTGAAAATGGTTCGACCAGAAGTCCATATTGTCCAATTCTAGATCTGCTATTTCATATAACTGTTTTTCTGTTGCCTGTCCGGGATCGTTACGATCGATTTTCTCATAAATTTTCTGCAGAATATTATCCCGCTCTTCCAACCGTTCGAGTGTCTGAAAAAATGCTACACGTTCATTGTCATGTTTCTCCTGCATCTGCTGCAGCGTTGACGTCATTTTTGCAAGGAGCTGGTCCTTCTGATTGACTTTTGATATGAAAGTCTCTGTTTGCTTCTCTTTGCGCTGTATGGTCGTCAGTACATCATGATGCATCTGCATCATTTTCTGCAAATTATCTGTCTGGGTTCCTATCTGGCTCTGAATCGCCTGACGATCACTGTTCCAATCCTGGAGTCGCTGTTCAATCTGTCGGAGTGTGGTTTGATGATTCTGCATATCTTCATGGATCATACCTGTTAGCTGTCCGATTTGTACCTGGGCATCCTGGTTACTTTTTGCGACGGCATGCAGTTGCTTTGAAAACTGATCCATCTTTTCGAGAAAGAGATCGAGAATCGATTTGTCTCCCTCTTCAAGCTTGTTTTGAGATACGGTAGCGATAGACCCGTCATCGGTCTGTTCGACAGTTCTGGCATTCAACCAGTTTTCGACACCGTCGAGCAGAGAGGCTTGTGCTTTGTTGAGCAGATATCCTTTGATGCTCAAAAGTATTGCCGAGATGACACCGAAAAGAGAAGACCCGAATCCCACCGCCATACTTCCGAGCGGCCCTGAGAAGCCGGCCATAATTTTACCGATATCGACATTGCTTCCAGCCAGAGACTTGACGATACCTCCCATGCTGCCGAT
>CAYLLC010000144.1:0-4098 GCA_964384355.1 uncultured Sulfurospirillum sp.
ATCTGATCCAGGCGCTTGTCCACAACTACGCCACCGGCAAGGGGAAATTCGAACTTTGAGGGGCATGATGAGAGTAAAAAGTTAAAAGTTTAATCCTGACCCCAAAGAAAGAATCTATTTCGCGGTAAAGAGCGTCGCCGGTTCCAGTTTTTCGATGATTCTGGCGCTGATCAGTCCGGCGGTGATGCTCACGATCAGTACGCCCAGCAGGCCGGTCAGCGGGGCGAACCACATCAGTCTGTAGGGGAAGGCTCTGGCGGGGATGAGCATATCCGCCACCACATCGATCCCGATTCCGATGCCGCTTCCGATCAGGGCATTGGCCGCCACCTGCATGAAGATCACCCGTTTCAGTACGCTTGCGGAGGCGCCCATCGCTTTCATCAGTGCGAAGGCACGCATGTTGTCCTGCGTCGAGAGGTAGAGCATCACACCGGTGACACCGAATCCCACCAGCATCGCCAGGACCACCATATTCACCATATCGCCCACATCTTCCGAATTGATCAGATACCACATGACCGTCTCTTTTTTGAATCGGTCGCGGGTGATGGCTTTGAGCCCCGTCTTTCGGGTGATCTCCCGTGCCACCTCTGCGGCGGAGCTTCCTTTTCTGATGCGCACCATGATGAAGGTGACGCGTTTGCGCCGGGCGGGGTCGATTCTCTTGAGGTTGGAGATCGTCGTGTAGATCAGCGGTCTGGGCGGAAATCGGGGAATCGTCGCCGAGACGCCGCCTACCAGCACTCTTTTGTCGTTGATCAAGAGTTCGTCTCCGAAGCGCAACGCTCTTGTCGGCACGTTCAGATGCGCTCCGTCGTAGGGGTAGAGATCTTTTTGGTATCGGGGTGTCTGGAGTTTTCCTTCGGTACCGCCGCTATCGACGATGATGCTGCCCGGGATATGGAGGATTTCAGATGCATGCGTACCGTTTGGCAGCGTCGGGACGCCGCTGAGGGTCGCGTCGTCGACCGCTATCAGCTGAAAGGTTTGAAAATGGCCGTTGGGAAACCGTGCCGTCACATCACTCAGACACAGCGGCATCGCATTGTCCACACCCGGGACGCTTCTGACGCGATAGAGTGCGGCATCGCTCATGTTGATCGTCGCTTCGGCGGAGGAGACCGCCGGATCCATCACCCAGAGATCGGCCGTCGGATTTTCGGTGACGAGGGCGAATCCTCTGGTCATGAAGCCTGCGAAATAGGCCATCGCGAAAGTGACCAGAAATGCGGTAAATGCGATACCGAGCAGCAGACCGATATATTTGGTCTTATCCTCGATCAGCATTTTCATCGCGATGCCAAACATCTTTTTATCGCTCCGTTTCGATGAAGAGATCCATCTGTTGTCCCGCATAGAGCGGGAAGTGCCGATCTGCCCCGAGACGGTAGACGACCCGCAGGACGCGCGTATCGGTCTGCTCCGTGGCACTCCCCGTCAAATCGATCTTCCGCTCGACCAGCGGGACGGTGTAGAGGTACTTCGCCTCTATCTTCAGTTCGGGATGGCCTCTGACGAATGCGATCGCTTTGGCATCGGGCCGGAATCGCCACAGATCGTACTCGTTGATACTCGCTTTCAGGTTGAGGATGTCGCTGCCGAGTACCAGCATCCGCTCGGGATCGTTCTTCTGGAAGTAGCTCCCGGGGCTGAGTTGTGCATGCAGGACGATGCCCGTGATCGGGGCGAGGATTTTATAGTTGTCGCGTTGTCGCTGCATCACTTCTATTTTGCGTTGGAGCGCTTCGAGCGCTTTGCGGGCGAGATCGCGCTTCTCTTTTTGCCGGAGAAACTTCTCTTTCGTCACCATATGGGCAGCGGTTTTGCGCAGCGATTGCAGCAGCGCAAACTGCTCCTGCTCCATCTGCACGCGGGCGCGCAGGGCGATTTTTTGGCTTTCGGCGATCGCGATCTTCTGTCGCAAAAGCGTATCGTCGAGCGTAAACAGCAGCGCTCCCTTGTGCACTTTCTGACCGTTTTTGACGGCTACCTCCTTCACCACGCCCGAAACGGGTGCGCCGATCACGATATTTTTACTCGCTGCTTCGACGATGCCGGTCGCCGCGATGAAGTGTCTGAAAGGGAGCTCTATCTGCGGTATCGCCCTGGTGTCGGCGGATGTCGGTTCGTTGTGTCGCAAAACATCCACGACCCCGGCTCCCAGCCCTATCAGCGCGATCACGACCAGGATATAAAATGCTTTCATCTCTTTTGCTCCACTTTGATAATTTTCCCATCTTCCATATAGGCCATGCGATCTCCATATTTGTAGATTCTGTCGTCATGGGTCACGACGATGATCGTGGTATGGTGCGTATGCTGCATCGTTTGCAGGAGTTCCATCACCGTCTGGCCGTTTTTGTGGTCGAGGCTGCTGGTCGGTTCGTCGCAGACGACCAGATCGGGATCGTGCACCAGCGCCCTCGCGATGGTTACCCTCTGCTGCTCCCCTCCGCTCAGATGTGCAGGGAGTGCTGCATATTTCTCCCCCAGCCCCACCGCCTCCAGCAGCGCTTTGGCCTTCGGGTAGGCGTGCTCCTTTGTGACACCTGCGATCGTCAGTGGAAGGGCGACATTTTCGACCGCATTCAGGGCGGTGAGCAGGTTGAAGGATTGAAACACGAACCCGATATGTTTGCCCCTGAATGCGACGCGCGCTTCCTCCTCCATCGCCGTTATCTCCTCTCCCAATATGACGCAGCTTCCGCTGTCGACGCGGTAGAGGCCGCTGATACAGGAGACGAATGTCGTTTTGCCGCATCCGGACGGCCCCACCAGCATCAGCATCTCCCCTGCGTACAGATCGAGCGTCACGCCGCGAAGCGCCAGCACTTTCGACTCGCCGCTGCCGAAGGTTTTGACGAGATCGCGGCAACGCAGAATCGCTTCACTCATAAATTTTCCCGGATGCGACACCGTTCAGGATGGTCGCCTCTTTTCGGCTCCGATAGCGCAGATCGACGATCCGCTCCTGCAGCAGCAGGGTCTGTGCGAGCACCTGTTCATAGCTGTTGAAGTCGATCAACCGCTTCAGATAGGCATTTTTCATACGGGCACGGTGCCTGAGCCACGCCCGAAAATTTTGCTCCAGCAGCTTCATCTGCTTTTGTGCACTCTGAATATCCTGAGCAAGGGTGATATACTCCTGTGCTCTTTGCAGATCGTATCGTGCAAGCTCGCTTTGCATACGCAGTGCCCGTAGTCTGAGGGCTTCGCTCTCTTTGAGATCGCCACGGTTGAGGGGCATCTGCATACCGATTCCCAAGCTGTAGTTGTCGCCGTACGAGGTCGGATCCCCCAGTTTTTCGTATCCGACGGAGATATGAAACTCGGGCAGGTAGCGATCATGCAGCGCTTTGGCCGCTATTTTCGATTGGTCTGCTTCGATCTTTTTGCCCGATGCACGCGGATTGAACGCGCAAAACGCCTTGCGGCTGTAGCGCAGCGCCCTCTCGAGAGCGGGGATCTTCTCGTCAGGAGCGTAGAGGCGCAATGATCGGCGCATTTTGCGCACGATAGCTTTTTGGGCGATGATCTTCGTCTTCAGCAGTACGAGGCTGTTTTTGAAGCGCCAGAGATCCGTGTCCGATACACCGCCCTGACGCCGAAGCGCGCGCAGCTCCCGATAGATGGCTGCCTCTTCGCGGTAGAGGGTCGCGGCGAACCGCCACTTCGCATCCGCCGCCCGATACGATGCGATCATCGCGACCAATGAGCGAAACAGCCGCTCTCTGATGCTGTCGAGTTGCGATTTTTTCGCCCTCAAATCCAGCGCAGCCGACGCGATCGCGTAACGCTTCTTGTTGAAGAGATCGAGGTTGTCGGTGAGTGCGATATCGATGGTCTCGAAGTGATGCGGCAGCAGATCCGCACGGGTATCGCTGTAGGCGGCATCGAGTCTGAACGCACCGTACCGACGCGACGCGATCGCCTCCTGCCTCAACCGTGCCGCCTCCCGCTCCAGTGTGAGCTGCTTCTTCAACGCCAGTGTATCGAGCGCTTTGTGGTAAAAGGCGTAGATATCCGCGTGCGACGCGATGCAAAAAGAGGTGAGCAGTATCAGATATTTTGAGAGGGTCATGAATCGCTTCTGTT
>CAYLLC010000145.1:0-4087 GCA_964384355.1 uncultured Sulfurospirillum sp.
TTCATCGCCGGTGCGAGCAAGGCGCTCTTCATCTCGCACCGGTTCGCTCGGGGTGACAAGATGCTGGTGCAGCCGCGCGGCGGATTTCCTACCTATGAGAAGGTTTTCAAACTCTACGAAGAGTTCAGGGGTGCCGGTGTCGATGTATTGCCGCTGACGATCGACTCCAATACCCGTCTCAACGACTACGCTTCCGCCGAAAAGATGCTGCGTCTCTCCGAAGAGAACGATGTTGACATGCTCAACGGCTATCCGCTCATCAACCACGGATACCGCACCACGCGCAGGATGATGGAGCACTTCGATACACCTGTCAGCCTGCGTCACGGCACTCCCGATGCGCGCCTGCTGGTCGAGATTGCGCTCGCTTCGGGGATCTTCGAGATCGAGGGCGGCCCGATCACCTATCTGCTCCCGTACTCCAAGAATTTTCCGCTCGATAAAGCTTTTCTCTACTGGAAATATGTCGAAAAGGTGTGCGCCCTCTACTCGCAGCTCAACGAGCCGATCAACCGTGAATCGTTCGGGCCGCTGAGTGCGACGCTGCAGCCGCCGGTCATCGTCATCGTGATTCAGCTGATCGAGATGCTGCTCTCGCTGGAGGAAGGGGTCAAATCCTTTTCGGTCAGCTTCTCCCAGTCGGGTACCTTTCTGCAGGATATCGTCACGGCCAATGTCCTGCGCAGACTGGCCAGGCAATATGCCGACAGCTTCGGGCACCAAGATGCGCAGATCCATCTGGTCTATCACCAGTGGATGGGTGCCTTCCCCCGGGACAAAGAGCACTCGGAATCGCTCATCACCACGGCTACCGTGATCGCCGGTCTGGTGGGTGCGGACAAGATCATCACCAAGACACGCGACGAAGCCTACGGTATCCCGACCAAAGAGGCCAACGCTTCGGCCGTATCCAAAGTGCAGTATACCCTGGGGCTGCTCAAAGCGCTGCCGCAGATCAGCGACGCCGAAGAGGAGGAGAATCTGACACGATCGGTCCGGGAGATCATGGATGCCGTCTTCGACGACAGTGCCGACACCCTCTGGCGAAAAGTCTTCAACGCCATCAAAAAAGGCCATATCGAGATTCCCTTTTCACCGCATATCATCAACAACAACAAGGTGATCACCGTCCGTGACGATGCGGGAAATATCCGAATCTACGACCGGGGAGATCTGCCGCTTTCGGACAGAAGTTTCGCGTTCGAAAAGAGCAAACTCAACATCCCCGACACCAAAAACGGGCTCGTCGCCAAAATCATTCAAGATATCGGGATCATGCTATGAACAAGCTCTATATCGATGTCGGAAGTACCTATTTCAAGATCAGAGAGGGCGATCGGATCGCACAATATTTTCGCAGTTTCGATCGTGATATCGCCGACGATCTGCAGGAGAAGTGCGGTGATATCATCGCCGCCCACACCCCCGAAGAGATCTATATCTGCAGCTCCGCCAACGGCGGGCTCAGTACGCTCATCATCGGATTGACCGACTCCTTCAGCCTGAAGTATGCGACCAATATCGCCTACAACTCCGGAATCAACATCATCGACAGGGTGCTCTATCCCGATCTGCGCAGTTATCCGATACCGACGGAGAGGATTGATGTCGTGATCGTCACGGGCGGGCTCGATGATCTGGAGGGGCTTTTCGGCGAAGATCTGATCGCCTATCTGGAGCGTATCCGTTATGCCAATATCGTCTATGCCGGCAGTGCGGGGAGTCTGCCTCCGCTGGAGCGGAAGATCAGCGGACTCAGGGTACTGCCCAATATCGTCGACGAGAAGCTGCGCGTACGGGAGGAGCCGCTCAAATCCTATCTGACCAATCTCTATCAGGAGGATATCATCGGCAAAGAGGAGATCAAACGCCTCTACGCCGTCACGGCGAACCGGATCTATCCGACCCCTTATATCGTCAACCGCACCCTGCCGCTGCTGCATAGGCGATTCGCTGAAGTGGTCGATCCCTTTATCCTGATCGATATCGGCGGTGCGACGACCGATATCCACTACAGTACCGATCTGGTCGCGGACAACATGGTCCTTGAAAACGGTTACGACAGGGTCGTCTTCAAAAAGCTGGGTGTCTACAAGTCACGGGAGAGTCTCGTCTTCAGCGCGAGGCAGAACGAATTCGTCTATGAGCTGCTCAACTATCTCAATGTGACGGAGAATATTCTGGATGAGCAGAGCGAAGCGGCGACGAAGGTGCTGATGCAGCTGGCGATCTTTCTGGTGCTCTACAAGATGTCCACACGGCACAGCGGCTATCTGACCCTGCGGCTGGAGCGACTGAAGAGTATCGTCTTCACGGGCGGTATCGTCAAGCTGCTGGCACCGGAGGAGATGGAAACCATATTGCGTTTTGTCTACAAAAAGCTCTTCGGGGTGACGCAGATCCCGATGCTGGTGGTGGACAGAGATTACGAGATCTGGACGATCAGAGAAAGGAGTTGAGATGTCGGTCAACTGTATCAGAAATCTGCTCGAGCATGCAGGCAGCAGCCACAGCGAAAAGGTAGCGCTCATCCACGAACAGCGTACGATCTGTTTCGGTGAGCTGCTGAAGCGGGTCAATCAGATCGCACACTATCTGAGCGAGCTGGACTATCCGCCGGGTAGCCGTATCGGTATCTATTCGGATAAGAGTATCGAACAGGTGATCGCGATTCTGGCACTTTTGTCGACGGAGTATATCTTCGTACCGATCACCAGCGTGCTGAAGCCGGAGCAGGTGGACTATATCGTGCAGGATGCCGGTATCCGCTGCATCATCACCGATGTCAACCGTCTGGAGAGGATCCGACAGACCAACTTCGAAGGCAAAGTGATCACCTACGCTTCTGCAGAAAAAGAGATTCCCTCTTTCGAAGAGATCTACAAATACTACAACGAAGATTTCGAAGTGCGGATCAAAAGCTTTCACAATGCCGTCATCACCTACAGTTTCGCGGCATCTGGCCTGCCAAAAGGGATCGTCATCACTCACCGCAATCTGATCGACGGTGCCAGAGTGGTGGATCAGTATCTGGGCCTCAGAGAGGAGGATATCTTCAGCGGGGTGCTCTCCTTCAATCTCGACTACGGTCTCAATCAGATCTTCTGCATGCTCTACAAACGGGCGACGCTGGCGATCCACAAGATGCTGCTGCCGTCCGATTTCTTCAACCATCTGATTCGCGATGCGGTGACGGTGCTGCCGGTGATGCCGATCCATATCACCCAGATGTTCGACGAGGAGCCGCACCGCCTGCCGACACCCGGGCAGCTGGCGGGCGTGCGGGTCATCACCTCTTCGGGCGGCAAACTCACCTCGAAAATGCTGGAGATGGTCGAGCGATACTTCCCGCAGGCCGATTTCTACTCGATGCATGGTCTTACGGAGGCGTTTCGGTCTGCCTATCTCGACCCCGCACAGATCAGAATCCGCCCCACATCCATCGGCAAAGCGATTCCCGATGTGGAGGTCTTCATCATCAACGAGCAGGGAGAAGCATGCGCACCGCGTGAAGTGGGGGAGCTGATCCATCGGGGAGCTTGTATCTACAAAGGATACTGGAACAGTCCCGAAGATACGGCGATGCGCTTCAAAAGTATCCGCATCCTCGAGAAGGTGATCGATCTGGAGGGCGAGCTGACCGACGAGATCGTCGTCGCGAGCGGTGATTATGTCTACCGTGACGAAGAGGACTATATCTATTTCCACTCCCGTAGAGACGACATGATCAAGACCAGCGGCTACCGTGTGAGTCCTTCCGAGATCGAGCGTGTCGTCTACGACAATATCGAAGCGGTCCAGAGCTGTGCCGTTTTCGGGGTCGAAAACGAGATGATCGAAGAGGAGATCGCACTCGTCTACAGTGCCGCTGCAGAGATCCCGCGCAACGAGCTGCTCTTCGAACTGAAAAAGCACCTGCCCAGCCATATGGTACCGACGATCATCCTCTACAAAAAGAGTATCCCGCTCCACTACGGCAAAATAAACAAAGCGGCATTGCGGGAGGAGTTGATGCAAAAGTCTCCATAAACGGTATAAAAAAGAGAAGATGCTATTTCAGCAAAGTTTATCATCTCTTTTGTTAGTA
>CAYLLC010000146.1:0-4064 GCA_964384355.1 uncultured Sulfurospirillum sp.
CGAACCGGCACGGTATCGCTACCATCGGATTTTGAATCCGACGTGTCTACCAATTCCACCACCCAGGCATAAAAAAAGGATTGCGTATATTATCGAAAATATACGCAATCCCCGCTGAATCTATTTTGCAGATGCAACCGCTTCTTTCAGTTTTTTACCTACTTTGAATTTGACTGCTCTGGTCGCAGGTACTTCGACTACTTTGTCCGTACCGGGGACTCTGGCTGTTCTTGCCGCTCTCTCGGCTGTGGAAAATGTACCGAAACCGATGAAACTGACGCTCTCACCCTTCTTCAATGCCTCTTCAATAACTTCCAGTGCCGCATCGATAGTGGCGGTGGTCTCTTTTTTAGAGAGTCCAGTTTTGTCGGCGATCGCTTGAATCAAATCAGCTTTTTTCATATTTAACCTTCCTTTTATATTTTGAGATCAGCGAATATGTTACACTTTTTTCCTTAAAAAAAGCGCAACGATGCTGAAAAAGTGCATTTTCGCAGAAAATGGCCGATAATACCTCTATAATGCCCTGAAAATCAATGCCCGGAGGGAGTCACAGATGCGTATCACCAGCCAATATCTGCTCAACAATTTCAAACAGGATCAGCAAAAGGTCAATCAGGAGCTCAAAAAAGTGACCGAGCAGATCTCGTCCGGGAAAAAGATCCAGAACAATTACGACGACCCCTCTATCTTCAACGACACGCTGCGGCTCGATACCCATATCAACGATCTCAAAGCGGTGCAGGAGCGTACGCAGAAGGCGCAGAATTTTACCACTGCTACCGACGATGCCCTGCAGGAGTTCACCAATTCGCTGCGTACCTTCAAATCGCAGCTGATCGCCGCAGCCAACGCACCGCTCAATCAAGACAACCGCGACGCGATCGCCGCATCTCTGGAGAAGGAGAAGGCCTACATGATGACACTGGCCAATACGCAGGTCGGCGGGCAGTTCGTCTTCGCAGGCTCGGCGACATCGACACGGCCGATCGACGAAAACGGCAACTACATGGGCAACGGCGAAGCGATCTCCACCGTACTGGGAGAGGGTGTGACGCTGGCCTACAATGTCGACGGGGCGTCGCTCTTTCTGGGAAGTGACGAAAAGGTGCACAAAACCCTCTCTACCAATGTCGTCCTCAAAAAGGCCGACGACGGTGCGATCATCCGGCCCGAAGAGAAAATCTCCGATCTGACGGGAGATGATGCACATCCACTGACACTGAAAATTTCCGGTACGACACACGACGGCGACACGGTCAAGAGCGAAGTGACGCTCCAGCCGGAGGATACGATGCAGACGCTGATCGAAAAGATCTCGGACGCCTACGGCAATACGCCCGACAATCGCAAAGTGGATGTCACGCTCGATGAGAGCGGCCATATCACGATCACCGACCTCAGACACGGCCACAGCCAGCTGGAGCTGAAGCTCAGCGGCGAGCAAAACGGCACACCGGTCAAATTCAATGATAATGGTTATACACTGGCAGATGTAGACAATCCCGACAGCGCCTACTTTTCGGACAAAGGGGGAAAACTGACAGGCAATGTCACGCTGATCGCCGACGGCAAGCTCGCAGAGCGAACGACCCGCCTCTCCGCGATCGCCAACGGCTCGCTTAATGGGAAAAAGTTTGAGATGAGCGTGAAGGATATCAATGGCAATGCTCAAACCGTGACTCTGAATCTCGATAATAATGGTTCAACATTTAAAGTTGGAGGTAGTACATATAGTATATATAACGCTGAGGAGGACAGCAGCGGCAGCTCTGTCAAAACTAAAGCGGATCAGATGACGCTCGGTCAGCTCAACGACATTATCGCGATGGCAGTATCAGGAGAATATCCAACGACGGATAGCAAAGATGACTACGACACTGCGGTCAAGAATGCCCGCAAATCGGCAGCGGTCTCGATCGACCAGAGCGGCAGGCTTCAGATCGAAAACAGTGCCAACGACAACCCTATTAAATTTGCCTTTTACGATATAAAAGGATCCGACTACAGCGATACCTCCGCCACCTTCGCACTCAACGCCGACAACGCCGTCACGACACAGAAGGCGGAGATGGACTTCTTCAGCCAGATCGACGAAATCATCGATGCGGTACGAAACGGCACCAACGCGATCGATGCCGCCAACGACAACCCGCGAAATATCGGCATCGAAAATGCGATCGCACAGATCGACCAGTTCGACGCCCACTTCAACAAAAACCTCGCCAAAACGGGCGTGATGGAGAAGTCGCTCGTCGATGCGCAGGATCGCGCGCAGAGTATGGAGCTGAGTATCAAGGAGCTCAAGTCGCAGCTGACCGATGTCGATATCGCCGAAGCCTACATGAATCTCAACCAGCTTTCGCTCAGCTATCAGGCGATTCTCTCCAGCGTCACCAAGGTCAACAACCTCACGCTCCTCAACTACATGAAATAGTTTTCTCTCCGAGGGCGCAGATCGCATGCAGCGCCCGCTTCGGGCCTTTTGCAAATAAAAATAGTTTTTTGCTATAATCGGACAAAAAATCGATACAAGGTAAAACTATTTTAAGAACGATACTCTTCATCATTACCGCACTTATCTTTGTTTTTATCGGATTCGCGACCTTCATGCCGATGGCATCGGGCAAGATCGGCTCCATCATCGGGCTCTACAACCGCGTCTTTTTCGGCTATATCGCCTTCGTCTATCCCTTTTTGCTGATCGTCCCGGCCTATTTCGTCTATCGGGATCCGCATATGCATCTGGAGCGCCGGCGTATCTGGGTGCCTGCGATCATCCTCTTCGTCGCGATGCTGATGTTTCAGGCCAAAGTGGTCCAGAGCAGCTACTTTGGGATCATCGGGCAGTATATCGATCTCTTTCTGACCAAATATGTCGGCAGTGTCGGTATCTGGGTCGTGATCGTGGGGCTGCTGCTCACTTCGGCGGCTTTCCTCGCCAATGCGACACTCGACAACTTCTCGATCAGCTTCGGCGTGCTCGACTACTTCCGCAGGCTCAAAGACGAGATCGTCGAGAAGATCGCCTCATTCAGAGATCTCATCTCCGCCCGCATGCCGGCCGCGCCAGATCCTCAGCCGCATGCTGCTCCCGTCGCAGCAGCGCAGCAGCCGGTGCGCGCGCGCAGCGTCACGCCTGCGTATGATCGGCAGGAGATAGAGGCGGCAAAAGATGAGGTGCTGGAGTTTCACCGTTCGATCGACGAGATCATCGCGCAGGAGGAGCCGGAGAGGGTGACGGCACCGCAGGAGAGCGTCTCACGCAAAGTCGCCGCGATCAAGGAGGAGACGGCGGAGATGGAGCGCATGGTATCGCAGCATGCGGCGCCGCAGCCTTCGAAGCAGAACGCACCCGCAGCACCGGCCAGACCCAAAGCCAACCTCGTCACCGAGATCGAAGAGAACAAGCGCCATCTCGCCGAGACATCTCGCAGCGCAAAGATCAAAAAGCCGAAGAACTTCAAGCTCCCTTATCTCGATTTTCTCGATACGCCGCCCAGAAAGCGCCACCATATCAACGAGTCCGAGATCGACCAGAAGATCGTCGATCTGCTCGAGAAGCTGAAGCAGTTCAAGATCACCGGTGATGTGGTCGCGACCTATTCGGGTCCGGTGGTGACGACCTTCGAGTTTCGTCCCGACGCCCATATCAAGGTCTCCAAAATCCTGACGCTGCAGGATGACCTGGCGATGGCGCTGAAGGCGCAGACGATCCGTATCCAGGCGCCCGTACCGGGCAAAGATGTCGTCGGTATCGAGATCCCGAACAAAGAGATCGATACGATCTATCTCAAAGAGGTGCTGCAGAGCCCGATCTTTCAGAAGGCTTCGTCGGAGCTGACGATGGCGGTGGGCAAGGATATCGTCGGCAACCCCTTCGTCACCGATCTCAAAAAGCTGCCGCATCTGCTGATCGCCGGTACGACGGGAAGCGGTAAGAGTGTCGGTATCAACGCCATGCTCGTCTCGCTCCTCTACCGCAACTCTCCCGACGAGCTGAAACTGCTGATGATCGATCCGAAGATGCTGGAGTTTTCGATCTACAACGACATCCCCCATCT
>CAYLLC010000147.1:0-4041 GCA_964384355.1 uncultured Sulfurospirillum sp.
TTTGCGTTTATATTTAACGAGATAGTTTTAAGTCTTTCAAAGACTACATGCAACCGAAACCAACCTGCTCCTGTCGAAAGCCAGGTCACTCCCATCTGAATACGCTTTTTGAGCGAAGCCCAAAAAGCTGCGCTAACACTGAGTTTTCCTCAGCGGAAGGCTCACGGGCAGATAAACCGCCCTTGTTGTGAGACGCTTTTTGAGCGATATTCACTAACGCTGACCGGCAGCTTGACTGCCTGCCGCTTCAATACCCTTATACTATAGCAGATTTCGTGCTATTTGTCAAGCTTTGTTTAAGCTTCACAGAGGGCGGGCTCTCTGAGCTCTTCGATGATGTCGTCGAGCACGACTTCCGCGAGCTCATGCGGTACCTGGCAGGTGCCTGCCGCCATATGGCCTCCGCCGTTGTATTTGTACATGATTTCACCGATATTGGCTTTGGAGGTGCGGTTGACGATCGATTTTCCGACGGCGAAGACGGTGTTTTGCTTTTTCAGGCCCCAGATTTTGTGTATCGAGACATTGGCTTTGGGGTAGAGGGCGTAGATCATGAAGCGGTTGCCCGGATAGATGATCTCCTCTTCGGTCAGATCGAGCAGTATGACATTGTCGTAGAGGGTGGAGCACTTCTTGAGCTGGGTGACGAACTCCTCTCTGTAGCGATTGTAGAGCTCGACGCGCTCCTTGACGTCGGGGAGTGCGAGGATTTCATCGATCGTGTGGTCTTTGCAGTAGTCGATCAGATCCATCATGAGCTGGTAGTTGGAGATTCTGAAGTTTCTGAATCTCCCCAGCCCTGTCCGCGAATCCATCAGGAAGCTCAGCAGATCCCACCCCTGCGGGTCGATGATATCTCCTTTGGAGAATTGTGCGGCATCGGCTTTGTTGGCGGCATCCATCATCGGTCGGAACTTTTCAGGAAAGGCATCTTCACCGCCGAAGTATTGATAGACCACTTCCGCTGCCGAGGGAGCATTGGGATCGATGATGTAGTTCTCATGCAGATCGTTTCTGATCGTCTCGCTCAGATGGTGGTCGAAGACCAGATGCGCACCCGGCACATAGGGGAGGTTCGTCGTGATGTCACGGCTCGTGATCTCCACTTTGCCGTCTTGCATATCTTTGGGGTGCACGAATGTGATCTCGTCGATCATATCGAGATGTTTGAGCAAAACTGCACAGACCAGCCCATCCATGTCACTTCTGGTGACCAATCTATATTTTTGATTCATGTATGCTTCCTTGCCTGAATGATGATATCCATTATATCGGCGAATCGGTGGAAAAATTTAGTGTGATTTTGTGCAATGTGTGATGAAAAATCAGGCAGTCTCTGTTGCCGTCCGGGTGATCAGCTCCGGCGAGGGTGCACCCAGATAGTATCCTTGCGAGAAGTCTACACCGAGTGCACGGACCAAGTCGTAAACCGCTTCGTTGTGTACGAACTCCGCTACCGTCTGGATCTCCAGTTTTCGGGCGAGAGAGACGATCGTTTCGACGATTTTGACGCTGTTGGGGTCGGTCTCGATATTTTTGATGAATTGGCCGTCGATTTTGATGATATCCGCCCGATAGGTGAGCAGTCGGCTGAGGTTGGAGGCTTCCGCGCCGAAGTCGTCGATCGCGATTTTGAATCCCATCTCTTTGAGTCTGTCGAACTGTGCCTGCCTCGCTTCACACTGCTCCGCGGTGAGGTTTTCGAGTATCTCCAGATAGAGGCGGTGCGGCGGGATGGCGTATCTCTCGCATCTGCTTTTCAGATAGTCGACGAGGTAGTTTTCCCTGAGATCCTCTTCGGTGATATTGATCGAAAATTCCAGATCGTTGTCGGCGAAAGTGCTGAAGCTCTCATCGATGACGAAACGGGTGATATTGGGCAGCAGCCCGCGACTCTTCGCAGCGGGGAGGAAGAGGTAGGGCGGGATGATCTCGTCTTTGTCGTATGCCCGGATGAGGCACTCGTACTTGACGACTTTTCCCGTTGCATTGTCGACGATCGGCTGATAGAAGAGACGCAATCCCCCGGTGTTGATAATCTCCTTGATCTTGCGATTCCAGTAGATATTGTTTTTCTGCTCCTCTTCCCGTTTTTTGTCCTCTTTGAAGAGTCTGTAGCTGTTGGTGCCGTTTTTCTTTGCTTCGTGGAGTGCCGTATTGGCTTGCGCGATGAGTCTGTTGTGAGAGGGACCGATGGCGATACCCATAGAAAAGGAGATCGAGAGCTCCAGATCGTCGATCGTGATGTCGACGCTTTCGAAGTAGCTTTTGATCGCTTCGGCAAGCTGTACGGCATCTGAGGGGGCGGCGTTTTCGATCAGGAACGAGAACTGATAGGGACCGACATGATAGAGCCCGATGTGGCTTTTGGTGAATCTGTCGAGGTGTCTGGCACTCTGTCTGATGATCTGATGCGCCGCTGCGGTTCCGTACTGGTTGGCGAGGATGATGTAGTCGTCTATATTGAGTGTGACCAGTGCCGCATCGGTTCCGTCGGTCTCTTCGAGGCGCTCGTTGAGTGCGAGTGTATTGGGCAGACCGGTAGAGCGAAAGGTACGCAGCTGGTCGGAGAGCTGGCGGCTCTGGTCACTGATCTTTTTATTCGCCGCTCTGAGGTTGTCGATGTTTTTCTGCTGCTCCTGCACGGAAAAGGTGTTGTAGAGTGTGATGATACTGTAGAAAAACATCGCCATGATGAGCTCCGTCACGCTCAGGTGCAGATCGATATATGCCCGTGCCGGCGGATAGATTTCGGGTGTGATGTAGAGCAGTGTCACCGTCGCGATGATCACGCCGTAGAGGGACATGCCGTAGCGGATACCTCTGAGCGTGAAGGCTGCATTGATCAGGACCGCGTACCAGAGCATCTTGGTGTGGTTCGCTCCGAGCATCAGAATCAGCCCGGTAAAGAGCAGATAAGAGGCGATCAGCTGGATATTGGCAACGCGATCGAACGCCTCCCGGTGCGAGCGCAGATAGCGCATACCGGAGAAAAAGGTCAAAGCGAGTGTAAAATCGATCAGGGCGACGAGAGGCTCTCCGACAGAGAGACGGATCATGGAGGCGATCAGCGTGATCACGATACCGGCGATGAACATCGAGTTGATCAGCTTGTAGCGATATGCACTGCGGGCTTCCTCTTCGCCGAAGATGATGCCGCTGGTCATGATGTTGTTCAGCTTCATGCGCCCCCGATATGGATAGAGATTTGTCCGTGACTTTGATCAATATCGGCGAATGGGCGATTTTTTTTAGCGGTTGATCTCTTCCTTGATCGTTTTGGCGAGTTCCTGCATTTTGAGAATCTTGTCGCTGTATGAGATTGTCTTGTCCAGCATGATGGAGACGAATGCGCTTCCGACGATGACGCCGTCGACATCGCGCGCCTTTTCCCGGGCTGTTTTGGCATTGACACCGAATCCGATATAGAGGTCGGTATCGGTCACTTCGCGGATATGGTCGATCACCTGACGCAGATCTTCGCTCTTGCCGCTGCCGGTGATGCCTGCATAGGCGACGAGATAGATGAATTTTTTCGCATCGGCGACGATCTGTGCGATTCTCTCCTTCGAATCGGTCGGTGCGACGAAGTCTATCAGCGCGAGGTCACGGGCATCGAAGATCGGTTTGTAGGCAAGGGCCTCTTCATAAGGGAGGTCGGGGATGATAAAACCGCTGATATTCCGGGCCTTCGCTTCGTCGGTGATCTTCTCTGTGCCACGGTGATAGAAGGGGTTGAAGTAGCCCATCCAGAGGGTATCGATTTCGGTGGCTATCTTCTGCGAGAGGTCCAGCAGCTGCTGGATTTTGAAGCCGTTTTGGAGTGCTTTGAGATTGACCTCCTCTATGACAGGCCCGTCGGCGACGGGATCGGAGAAAGGCACACCCAGCTCGAGCGTATCGACACCCGCCTCTTTGAGCGCCAGCGCGGCATCTTCGGTAAAGTCGAGATCGGGATATCCCGTAGTGATATAGGCGACAAGTTTTTTCAAAAGAGCTCCTCGAATTTGAAAAAGATTATAACAAAAATTATTTAACCGA
>CAYLLC010000148.1:0-4034 GCA_964384355.1 uncultured Sulfurospirillum sp.
ACAGCACCACCCGTCAATATTTGACATGAAGAGGGGCTCATCCCTCCTCATGCTCTTTGGCGAATTTGCTGCCGCCAAATACGATCGCAATGTCGCCCTCCTGCCAGAAGATCGTCCTCCAGATTTGATAATAGATATGAAAGACCACCCATGTGACGATGATCCACATCGAGATATGGTGCACAATACGCACATCCATCAGCGTCGCATTCGGACCTCCGCCGATCAGCGTATGCGATACCGGAATCGTCCAGTCCGTCACCAGATGCAGCATCGCAGGCCACCAGCTGCCGATACTGCTCGTGCCGCTCTCCAGCCCATGCACATAGAGCTGCAACCCAGTAAAGAGCATCCACGCCAGCAGCAGGTGGAAGATCGTGAAATAGACCGTATTGAAGCTGTCGCTGTGCGAAGAGTCGAACTTCTTGCTTCGGTTGAAGGTCAGCAGATTGACCAGCACCGCGAAGAACTCTTTGATATTCTTCGGTGTCGGCAGGAGCTTCATGATCGGCTTCTCGAAACGCGAGAAGAAGTAGAGATAGGCCACGATGATCGATGTCACATCGAAGATGATCGCCACGATAAAGTGCCCCCATCTGTTCCAAGCCATCACATACTTGTCCACCGCCGGCTCGGCGATGAGCGTCTGATAGTAGGGCTCTGCGATATAGAGCCCGGTGATGATCGCCACCACCATCGATATCGCGTTGACCCAGTGGATGATCCGCATCGCACCGGTCATCCGTTTGACGTTTTTGTATCCTGGTTTCATGACTCGCTCCTTAGAAGGCGCAGTTCGGATCGACCTTGTAGACCGCCAACTCTTTGCCTTTGGTATCGACCACATGCACCGCACACGCGATACATGGGTCGAAACTGTGAATCGTCCGGATAATCTCCAGCGGCTCTTCGGGATTGGCTACCTTCGTACCGATCAGACTCGCTTCATAAGCACCCAGCTGCCCCTGGGCATCTCGCGGGCCGGCATTCCATGTCGACGGCACGACCGCCTGATAGTTGGTCACTTTGCCATCTTTGATCCGTACCCAGTGTCCCAGAGAGCCTCTGGGCGCTTCCGCCAGTCCCATACCCTTGGTATCGGCCGCGACTTTGTCGAAATCGAACTCCGTCCATGTCTCCAGATCGCCGCCGGCCGCGTTTTTCGCCAGCTCGTCGACCCACTCCATCATCACATCCGCCATCAGCTCCGTCTCGATCGCACGCGCCGCCGTCCTGCCTACGGTAGAGAAGAGCACCGTGATCGGCAGCTTCGATCGCTCCAGGAAATTTCCGACATACTTCCTGATGCGCTCGTCCCCTCTGACATAGCCTACGACCATACGCGCCAGCGGTCCCACTTCGACCGGCTTGCCGTCGTATCGCGGTGATTTGAT
The DNA here is from genome assembly GCA_964384355.1 of uncultured Sulfurospirillum sp. Classification (GTDB taxonomy): domain Bacteria; phylum Campylobacterota; class Campylobacteria; order Campylobacterales; family QNZT01; genus QNZT01. The sequence continues at coordinate 1,395 of CAYLLC010000148.1, forward strand.
CCAGGAGTACTTCTCATCCGTCTTGAGGTAGGCGTATCCGTCCTCTTTGCGCTCCATACCGGTATACTCGGGGATCGTCTGACCGTCGTAGGGGTGCAGAGGCTTGTCGCCTTTGTACCAGCTGTGGGTGACATCCTCGGTGATTTTGGCAGGATCGACATCGAACGCTTTGGAGATATCTCCCTCCAGCACCAGTCCCGACGGGAAGAGTGTCTTGGCGTTGTAAAAGCCCGTATCATCGAGTCGGAAATCGCCGTAGCTCATATAGCTGAGCAATCCGCCGCCCGTACCGCCGACACCCTTGTAGGTCGCATCTTTGTCGGTCGCCTCTTCGGCATACATCGTACCCGCCATGTAGATATCGGGCAGATAAGCCCCTTTGACGAATGCCGTACTCTCCTGAAGCAGCTGCTTGAAAAGTGCGATTCTGGCAGGGTTTTGGATATCCTGTACACATGTCACGCCGCCCACGACGATCGATTGCGGATGCGGATTTTTACCGCCGAAAATCGCCTGCATCTTCGCCATCTCGCGCTGAATATCGAGCGCCTTGAGATAGTGTGCCACACCGATGAGATTCTGCTCGGGGGTGAGTTTGTAGTGTTTGTTGCCCCAGTAGCCGTTGCCGAATATCCCGAGCCTGCCCTCTTTGGCGAACTTGATCACGCGATCCTGTACCGCCTTGAACGCGGCCGCACCTGAGATATAGGGCGTATGACCCGCGATCTGCGCCCACTTCTCCGCCTCTTCGGCCGTCTTTTTCGGATCGGCTTTGGTCGCGGAGAGCACATCGACGAAATCGAGCGCATGCAGGTGATAAAAGTGCACGAGGTGATCATGCAGATAGAGCGACCCCTGGATCAGATTTCTGACCAGCCGGGCATTTTTGGGGATCGTGATCTTGAAGGCATCCTCCACCGCTTCGATACTACGCTGATAGTGCGTACCGGTACAGACGCCGCAGATACGCATCGCCATCAGGCCGCAATCTCTGGGATCCCTGCCCTTGAGGATCGTCTCGATCCCGCGAAACATCGTCGAAGAGCTGTAGGCATCGACGATTTTGTTGTTTTCGTCGATGATCGCTTCGATACGCAGATGCCCCTCGATCCGGGTGATCGGATCGACGATGATATGCTTCTTGCCGCCTTTGGCTGCCGCTTTCGGCGCTTCCGTCTCTTTCGTCTCTGTCGCAGGAGCCTCCTCTGCAGCCGCTTCGGTTGCCGTGCTTGCTGCTGCAGCCGGCTCCTGCGCAGCATTTTTTGCCGCTTCGGTCACTTCATTGGTGATATTGTTTTCAGACATTTTCCTTCTCCTCTACATCGCTTTTTTTGCCAAACAGTGCGCTGCCCGCCGCATGGATACCGATACCGATACCCGCCGCCGTCAGCAGCCCCAGACCGAACTGATCGACCGTCTTTTCGACACCGCCCGTAGGCGCTTTGATGTTGGCGTTTGCCATCGGTCTTTCATAGGCATATTTGTCCCAGAAATCGGGCTCACTGCACCCGATACAGCCGCGACCCACGCCGATCGGCCAGTTGACCGCCTCGTTGTAGCGGACGATGGAGCAGTTGTTGAAGGTCATCGGGCCTTTGCATCCCATCTTGTAGAGGCAGAAGTTGTTCTTCGCACCCTCGTCGCCCCACTCCTCTACAAACTCACCCGCATCGAAGTGCGCGCGCCGCTCGCAGTTGTCATGTATACGATACCCGAAGGCGAACTTCGGTCGCAGCAGCGAATCGAGCTCCGGCACCTGCCCGGTCAGGATATAGTGCATCAGCACGCCGACCATATTGGCGGGGTTCGCCGGACATGCGGGGATATTGATGATCGGCTTGCCCTTGACCAGATTCATCACGCCCACCGCATCGGTCGGATTGGGCGCAGCCGCGGGAATACCGCCGAAGGTCGCACAGCTGCCTACCGCCACGACCGCAGCGGCATCTCGGGAGAGACGCATCAGGTGATCTTCGAATGTCTCAGCCTTGGCACCGATCGTACCGAACTGCCCGTTGATTCCACGCGGAATAGACCCCTCCACGAAAAGGATATATTTCCCTCTGAAGGTCTCTATCGCCTCTTCGAGCTGCTTCTCCGCCTGATGCCCCGACGGCGCCATCAGCGTCTCATGAAACTCCAGAGAGATCACATCCAGCACGATCTCGTCGATCTTGGGCCCGTCGCTGCGCAGCAGCGCTTCGGAGTTGCCCGCGCAATCCTGCAGCTCGATCCAGATCACCGGCACACGGTTCATCAGCTCTGCCGCTTCAGCGACCAGCGGGGTAAACGAAGCCGGCAGCATCAGCATCGCCGTCGTCGCCGACGCCCACTTCAGAAAATCACGCCGATCGAACCCCTCATCCGCAATCGCACCCGTAAAATCGATCCGGTTGCTCACCGGAGGCAGCTCTCTGAGCGCATCGAGCCGCGCCCTGCACTTCTCATAAAGCGCCGCATAGTACGCCTCACCTCTGTTCGTGTCCACCTTCGCACTCTTGGAAGTGAAAAGCTTCTTCACCGACTCAATCCGCTTGTCGCTCATGAAAGCCTCCTCAATTATAAATGAATAGTCATTCATAATTTTAGAGGTTTTTAGCTTACACTCGGATTAAAATCGGGCAATTAGAATAAATTTTT
>CAYLLC010000149.1:0-3883 GCA_964384355.1 uncultured Sulfurospirillum sp.
CCCGCGACCTCTTGATTACGAATCAAGTGCTCTAGCCAGCTGAGCTACATCAGCATGTGGATGTAATTATAGTATTTTACGCTTTAGAGATATTTGACCGCACCGCTTCCGACGGTGCAGGTCGATAGATCAGTCTTTTTTGATCTCCGCGACGATGACGCCTCTGAGATCTCCCTCTTTGAATCCTGTCGCTTTGTCGTTGGGATAGACTTTTTTGAGGACGGCCCGGATGTCGTCGGAGATGTTTTGACCGTGACACTTCAGGCACATCGCTTTGGTGACGAGCGGTTTGTAGATGCGGTAGGCGTCGCCGGACTCGACCACTTTGATATCTTTTGGCGTGAATTTACCCGCCTTGATGGCCGCTTCGTACTGCTCCATCACTTCGGTATCGACTTTGTCCGGGCTGTTTTTTGGGTTGCGTACTTTCAGCGCCGTTCTGCGTACGGAGGCGTAGTGCGGGAGCTGATTGTTGATCTTTTCGGTGATTTCGGAGGCTTTGGTGGAGCAAAATCCCATCGCCAGCGCACCGCTCGGGTCCTCCTGCATCTTCGCTTTGACCTCTTTTTTCAGCGCGCCGCCAAGCATTTTGATATATTTGACACCCTCTTCTTTGATCGGTTTGATATTCTGATCCGCGAGCAGTGCCGCGGCAAACAGTGAAATGGTTACAAAACCTGTCATTAACTTTTTCATAATTTTCCCCTATATTATAATTTATGGAATGGGATTATCATCAAAGTTGACTTAAACGACGATAAAGTGGTATCATACCGCTATGGAAACACCGTTGATGAGCATGCTCCTGAAGCTACAGTTTCTCTCTGTCGTCACGCTGCTGCTGACGCTGGGAGCCGTAGCGCACATGCTCTCCACCCGCAAAAAACCCAAAAGCATGATCGCGTGGATTCTGGTGATCGTCCTGCTGCCCTATATCGGTATCCCGCTCTACATCATCTTCAGCGGCAGGAAGATCGAAAAGACGATCCTGCGCAAAGGGCACCTGCTGCTGCAGAGCTACGCACCTTCCGATTTTCGGTCGCAGATCTCGCTCTTTCTGACTGCGCAGGGGATTCCTCCGCCGACACTGCACAACGATGTCTGCATCTGCAAAGACGGTATCGAAGCGCATGCGACGCTGATCGACATGCTGCAGCGTGCGGAGCGGTTCATCTACATCTCGACCTATATTTTCGGCGATGACGAAGTGACGCATGAGATAGTCGATATCCTCGCCCAAAAGGCGCAAAACGGCGTCGAGGTGAAACTCCTGATCGATTCGCTGGGGTCGCTGCGGCTGGAGCTGATGCCCAAAAGCCTCCGCAAGCTCGAAGAGGCGGGAGGTGCGTATCGGTTTTTCAACTCTTTCATCCGCCATCCCGTCGATTTCAAGATGAACCTGCGCAACCACCGCAAAAGCGTCATCGTCGACGGTCACACGGTACTCAGCGGAGGGATGAATATCGCCAGAGAGTATCTCTCCCCGATACCGCATGCGAAGCTCTGGACCGATCTCTCGTTTGTCATCAGAGGTGAAGCGACGCGGCACTACCTCGATATCTTTCGCTTCGACTGGGAGTATACGACCGGGCAGCGTGTCATGCCCGAAGTGCTTCCGATAGAGAGTGAGGCGTTTGACGATGCGGTGCAGGTGGTGCCCTCGGGGCCCGATGTCGAGAACGACGCCTATTTCGAGGCGATGGTCTACGCTCCGTTCATTGCGCAGCAGCGCATCTGGATCGTCACGCCCTATTTCGCCCCCGACCAGACGATACTCGATGCACTGATTGTCGCCAGACACCGGGGTGTCGAGATCAAAATCGTCGTACCGGATACTTCGGACCATCTGATCATCGATGTCGCGCGAAACGGATTTTTGCGGGAGTTGCAGGAGGAGGGGATCGAGATATTCTTCTACAAAAACCGCATGCTGCATGCCAAGATGATTCTGGTGGACGATACATTTGCCGTGATGGGATCGGCCAATTTCGATGAGCGCAGCTTCTTCTACAACTACGAAACGATGGCGTTTTTCTACGGCAAAGTACAGATCGACGCGGCGCAAAGCTGGGCCGAGAGGGTGCGTCTGGAGTGCACCTACGGCCTCAGGCCCGCCGGGCGCATGCGCATCATCTTCGAAAATATCTTCAAAATGCTCTCGCCGGCGATATAGGAGGAGAGATGTATCGCAAACTGCTGCCCTGGCATATCGATCACAAAGCGGCGACCGTAGCGCTGAAGCCTCCCCGGACACCGCAGAATCTGGGCAAGCATATCACGCTGCTCAGCTGGAATGTGCACAAGAACAACCATGCGTTTGTCTGGCTGGAAGATTTCGCCGGGATGCTGCACCGTCATCGTCCCGATCTGATTCTCTTCCAGGAGTATCAGACGATGAATCGCAAGAGCGTGCTGGACAGACATCATGAGTATGGGTACGGCTTCTTTCCCAATATCGTCTGGAAGCAGAACCGATTCGGCCTGATCACTGCGAGCATGGGGGAGATCGTCGATTTCGACTGCTATCTGACACCCGATGTGGAGCCGATCATCAAGACGCCCAAAGTGACCCTCGAGACCAGTTACCGGCTCGAAAACGGGCAGCTGCTGCGTGTGGTCAATGTCCATATGATCAACTTCGTCAAGATCGGGAAATTCCTCGCCCAGATCGGGCAGATCGAAAAAGCGCTCGCCAAAGAGGCGGGACCGCTGATCCTCTCGGGTGATTTCAATACCTGGAACAGACGCCGCATGCAGACACTCGAAAAGGTGTGCCGTGCCTATGGATTGGGGCATGTGGAGTTCGCGGAGCAGAAGCATCGCATAGCGCCTTTCCCCTATCCGCTCGATCATATCTTTTACAGAGAGCTCTCCGTGCAGAAAAGCGAAGTGCTCCACAGCGTCGAGAGTTCTGATCACAAACCGCTTCTGGTCACTTTTGGTACTAAATAAAAATCGTGATGTGCCGATAATAGAGAAACCAAAAAAAATCAACAAGGGCACCATCATGACAAAAGAGATTATCCTCGAAAAAGTAAAAGCGTTTCCACCACTGGACGATACGGTAAACAAGGTAATGGCAGTATGCAACGATGTAGAGAGTTCCGTCGCCGATCTGGCGAAAGTGGTCAAGAGCGATCCGATGACGACGACCAACATCCTCAAAGCCGCCAACAGTCCCCTCTACGGTTTCAGCCGAGAGATCAAGAGCATCGAACAGGCTGTTTCGATCTTTGGTATGGAGACGGTCAAGGGCTTCGCGTTCTCCTCTTTTCTGCAGAAAAAACCCAACCTCGATCTCTCTCCGTACGGCATCGATGCGAAAGATTTCGCCTCCATCTCGGAGCAGCAGAATGCATTCGTCGCCAAATGGTACAAAGGCAAGCGTGCGAAACTCGATGTCCTCACACTCCCGTCCTTCCTGATGGAGATCGGCAAGATCGTACTCGCTTCTCTGGTCATCGAACATGGTAAAAAAGAGGAGTTCAAAGCCCTGATCGAGCAGGTGAAGAGCCTCGAAGATATGCAGAAACTCGAGAAGAAGGTATTCGGTATCACCAACGAAGAGGTGACGGCAATCCTGCTCAACGACTGGAACTTCGACCCTGTCATGTACAATGCGATCGGTGCGCTCGGCAACCCGGATCAGGCGGACGAAGAGGCGAGAGAGTATGCGCAGATACTCAGAGTCGTCAAAACGGTCATCACCACGCAGCCGCTCGATCTCGATAGCAATCTCCCTAAAGCACTGGCACTCGTAGAGCAGTACAAACTCGACAAAGCACGCTTCGAAGAGGTGGTCAAAGAGCAGTTCCAGCTCGAAAATGTCTGATCCGCAAAAACCCTTTTTGATTTCATTGAAGCTCCGGCTTCAATGAAGTGA
>CAYLLC010000150.1:0-3879 GCA_964384355.1 uncultured Sulfurospirillum sp.
GCGGCGATGAGTGCGGGGTCGCCGTTGGCCATGCGGGTGGCGATATAGACGCTCATGGTGTCGGCTCCGGGCGGGTGCAGCAGCAGCGCCAGCGTATCGTCGCGCAACGCGAAGAGAAAGCCCACTACCCACGCCAGCAGCACCGTTTCGCGGCTCAGCGGCAGGATGATGTAGCGCAGCTGCTGATACCAGCGCGCACCGCTGAGGCTCGCCGCTTCGAGGTAGCTCTCGGGAATTTCCCTCAGTCGCGTTTCGGTGATCTTTTGGGTCAGAGCGAGGTATTTGCCCAGATACCCCAGCAGGATGATCAGCGGCGTGGCGTAGATGAAATTGCTCCAGGGGTGGTTCCAGAAGAGGATCAGTGCGATGCCGTAGAGCGATGCCGGCAGCGCGAAAAGCAGCAGCACCCCGCCGTCCAGCCATTGCCACCACCCAAAGAGCCTGCGCGCCACGACCCACGCGATGATGAAACCCAAAAGCGTCAGCAGCGTCGCTCCCGAAGCGGCATAGAGCAGGCTCCGCCCCAGCGGCGCCGCGCTCTCATGCAGCGCCGTCACGAAGGTCGCCGCACTCCCGCTGCGATAGAGGAGTATCCCTACGGGTACCAGTGCTATAGCTCCTGCCAGCGCAAAAAGCACTGCCCCCGTGATCCTGCGCCATCTGCCCAGCGCAAAGCGCACGATCTCTCCACCCCCGCCGTAGCGATCGGTGCTGCGGCGGATGAGCCGCTCCATCATCACCGTGATTGCCACCAGCGGCAAGATCGGCGCACTCGCGGCGACAGCTGCATGAAAGTCGTAAAAGGCGCTGAAATAGACGAAACTCTGCGTCGCAAAGAGCGGATAACGCAGGAAATTGGCCACACCGTACTCCCCGAAACTGAGCACGAACACCAGCAAAAAGCCAAACAGCAGTGCGGGTGCGATCAGCGGCAGCGTGATATGGCGCAGCACCCCGCTCCACCCCGTCGTCAGCAGTGCCGCCTCTTCGAGCGCGGGATCGATCCGACGCAGTGCGAAGCGCGTCAGCAGCAGCGGCAGCGGCAGGTAGATCGTAAAGAGCACGAACCAGAGCCCCCAAAATCCGAAAAACCGCTCCGGGAAGAGTTGCGACCAGCTAAAGGCCAGAATATAGGGCGGGATCAGCAGCGGCAGTACAAAGAGCAGCGTCAGCACCGCAGCACCCCCGAGATCGCTCTTGCCCAGCAGCACGCCCAGTATCGCCCCCGCCAGCGTCGTCGAGAGTGCCACCGCCAGCGCCAGACGCAGGCTGTTGCCCAGACTCCGCAGCATCGCATCGTCGGCCAGAAGCGTCCGATAGGCGGAGAGATCGATGCCACCGCCGCTGATGATCGATCCGCCAAAGAGCAGCACCACCGGCAGCAGCGTCACCGCAACGACCAGCGCGACCACACCACCGAAAAAGAGCCGCTCGCCGGACACCTACCGCTCCAGCCACCGCTTGAGCCAGGGCTGGATCTGCTCCAGCTTGCGCGCGACGGCGGCATAGTCCACCTGCATCACATGCAGCTGCGATATGGGCTTGAGCGCTTTGGGCATCTGCACACCCGGATGCAGCGGGATCTGCGCGCAGTCGGCGAAGGCGAGTTTGCGCTCGGTCCCGCGGCTGAGCAGATAGTCGATCAGCTTCCTGGCGGCTTCGGGATGGGGTGCGCCCGCGATCATCATGACCGCATTGGGCACCACGAACACCCCCGCTTCGCCCGCTTTCTGATCGGGATAGACGATATGTACCGGCGCTTTTCGGCGGATACGGCTGATCGCATCGTCACTGTCCACCAGCGCGAAGCGGTAGCGCCCCTGCGCGACGAAATCGGCGCTCTCTCCGTTGCTCGTGGAGATCGCGACGGCATTGGCTTTGAGGCGATTCAGAAAGGTTTTGGCTTTTTCGTCGCCCCAGAGGGTAAAGAGCGCGGCGATATGCGAAGTGGTCGTACCGAAGAGCGGATTGGCGATGACCGCTTTGGCGCGGTAGGCGGGATCGGCATAGGCGAGGATCGAGTCGGGATCACTCCCCGCGCCGTCGTGTACCAGCAGCAGCCGTATCCGCGCCGAAAAGCCCGTCCAGTAGTGCGACTTCTCCATGAAGATCGGCGCTATCCCCTCCGCCGCGGGGCTCGCGTAGGGGGCGAGGATCCCCTTCTGGCGCAGCACCTCCGCGCGGATCGGCTCGTTCGCCCAGTAGACATCGGCTCTGGGGTTGCGCTTTTCGGCGATCAGGCGGTTCATCACGCCCGTGCTCTTGGACTCTTCGGTATCGTAGAGCGCGTCGACACGGATCCCCGTCTCCCGCTCGAAATCGCGCAGAATCGGCTCGGAAAAGACCTGATCTTCGGAGACATAGACGGTGACGCTGCGCCCCTCCTCATGCGAAGAGCAGCCGCCCCAAAAGAGCAGGATCAGAAACAGGACGAAGATGCGCATCACTCCGCCTTCACGACAAAATCATCGAAGCTCGTCGCCGCGTCCGCTTTGGTCCAGAGGCCCACGCCGCCGCTTTTGGCGAGTCTGGCATCGCGGGTGTCGAGCAGCTTTTTGCCGTCGATATACCCTTCGAAACGATCACCGTGCATCACGATACGCATCGTATGCCATCCCTTGCCCAGATGCAGATCCGCCGATGCGAGCTCTTTGCGTACGCCCTTTTCGAGGATATAGAATCGGAAATTATCCTCCAGCGGATTGAATCGGGCGACGAAGTAGTTATCGCGGTTTTGGACCCGCCACATGATCCCGCCGCCCTGATCGATACGGCCGCGGTTGGCACGGAAGCTGACCGAGATCGTCCCGTCACGGAAGGCGACATCCCGGGTGTAGCAGAGGTTGAAGGTGCCGCCGTATCGGTTGTGAATCTCGTGCAGATCGAGGATGTGGCTCCCCGAAGGGGCAGTGCGATCCTCCAGCACCTCCCATCTGGCGGGTGTTTTGGGCGGATGGGTCGCGTCGATGATCCAGCCTTTGGGCAGTGCGCCCACTGCGACATCTTCAAAATCCCAGCTGCGCACCTCTGACGCCGCGAGCATCGAAACGGCACACAGCAGTGTCCAGGTCACTTTTCTTATCAGCATGCAGACTCCTTTCTGGAGACATTATAGCCAAAATATAGATAATGGATAGTTATATTTCTTTATGATGGATTAAACCAAATCGCTCTATCATGACACTATCAAAACTATGAGGAGGGAACCATGCACCATCAACTGCCCGATCTACCCTATCCAAAAGATGCGCTCGAGCCGCATATCTCGGCGGAGACGCTGGAGTACCATCACGGCAAACACCACGCCGGATATGTCAACAAGCTCAATGCGCTGATCAAAGGGACCGAATATGAAGAGCTCTCACTGGAGCAGATCATCCACCAGAGCGACGGCGCGGTCTTCAACAACGCCGCGCAGACGTTCAACCACAACTTCTACTGGAACAGCCTCTCGCCCACTCCGACCAAGCCCTCTGCCGCACTGCAAAAAGCGATCGACGCGCAGTTTGGCTCGATGGAGAAGTTTCAGGAGGCGTTCAGCGATGCGGCGGTGGGACTCTTTGGCTCAGGCTGGGCGTGGCTGGTGATCGATCAGCATGAGAAGCTGCAGATCAGAGCCACCTCCAACGCCCACACCCCGATCGAACACCATGAGACGCCGCTGCTGACATGCGATGTATGGGAGCACGCCTACTACATCGACTACCGCAACGCCAGAGCGGAGTATGTCCAGACCTTCTGGAAACTCGCCAACTGGGAGAACGCATCGAAAATATTTGAGGACAAAGAGCACCTAAACTATGTCGGACTGCCGCCGCTATGCAACGATCCCGACGATCCCATGTGCGACATCATCGACGATATGGAGCATACGGACGA
>CAYLLC010000151.1:0-3865 GCA_964384355.1 uncultured Sulfurospirillum sp.
CCGCTTCACGCAGCATGCTGTGCTCATGCTCGCTCCCCAGATAGACGGTATAGCCCACCCCTCGGATATCGAGCCCGCTCTGCTTCGCAAATGCCGCCACATCAGCCACCTCCAGCCACTGCTGCGAATAGGGATCCTTCGCTTCGTAGGGGATGAGATTGGTCTTGGCGTTGAGCTTGACCAGATAGGGGATATCCCTATAGTCACGCCCGTATCGTGCGATCAGCCCGAACTGTGTCGCAAAGACCCCGATCTTCGCCGCCGACGCGATTTTGAAGAGATGCTCCGGGTCGTTGTCCTCGGGCGGAATCCCCTCGCCGTAGAAGTCATTGTTGAGATGTTCGACCTTCTGATCACCGGCGAAGAGCATCAGCCTCCCGCTTCCGCCCGTCGTCCTGTCGAAATTCTCAAGAAAAACCTCTTCCTTGTCCAGCGGCACATCGGCCGGCAGATATTGTTGTCTATTCATCTCTGATCCTTTGGATTGGTATAGTTTCGTTCGCAGCCGATTTTCAGGCAGTTTGGCAGCGGCTTGGTCTCGAAAAATGCTATCTTCATTGTGTTTCTCCCCATAACAGTTGTTGTGTCTGGCGTGCGATCTGCAGCTCTTCGTCGGTCTGCATCGCGATCACCGCGCTCCGGCTGGCGGGATCGGAGACGATGCGGGCGGCCTCGACCGGCTTGCCGTTCTCTGCGCTGTCGATGCGGATTCCCAGAGGGGCCAGCCCCTCGCAGATCTCCTGGCGGATCGGCGCGGCATGGGTGCCGATACCCCCTGCGAAGACGATCGCATCCACACGCCCCAGCAGCATCGCATAGGCACCGATATATTTTCGCGCACGACGGCAAAAGAGCGACACCGCAAGCGCCGCATCCCGATCGCCCCGCTCCCGCATCTGCAGAATCTCACGCATATCGTTGCTGCCGCAGAGCCCTTTGAGCCCGCTCTCGCGATTGAGTATCTCGTCGATACGGGCGGCATCCATGCCCTGCTCCCGCGCCATCGAGAGCAGGATACCCGCATCGATGTCGCCGCAGCGAGTGCCCATCACCAGCCCCTCCATCGGCGTATATCCCATCGAAGTCTCGATGCTCTCGCCCGATTCGATCGCGGTGACACTCGCGCCGTTGCCCAGATGGAGGGTGATGAGATTGCATGCATCGGGAGCGCGGCCCAGTATGTGCGCACTCTCCTCCAGCATGTAGTGGTGCGAAATACCGTGAAATCCAAATCGTCTGATACCGTACTCCCGATACCATCTCCCGGGGACGGCGTAGCGATAGGCTTCGGGCGGCATGCTCCGGTGAAATGCCGTATCGAATACCGCCACCTGCGGCAATCGGGGTGCCGCCCGTCTGAGTGCGCGGATCCCCTCCAGATTGGCGGGGTTGTGCAGCGGGGCGAGAGGGATGAGCCGCTCGATCTCCGCCTCGACGGCAGCATCGATCCGTGTCGCTGCGACCAGATGCTCTCCGCCATGCACCACACGATGCCCCGCCGCAGCCAGCTCGCTGAAATCCTCCAGCACCCCCGCTTCGCGCAGCCGATCGGCGATCATCGCAAATCCTGCATCGTAGTCCGCCACCGCTTCGCCGATGCGCTCCACGATCCCCTCCGCCAGCGGTCGAAATCCCGCATCGGTATCGAAGAGCCGGTACTTGATCGAGGAGCTGCCGCAGTTGAGGACGAAGAGCTTTTTCATTTTTTCAATGCCTCCTCCTTCGCCGCCTGAATCGCGGTGATGGCGATCGTGTAGACCACATCTTCGACCAGACAGCCGCGACTGAGATCGTTGACCGGTTTTTTGAGCCCCTGCAGGATCGGGCCGATCGCCACGGCACCCGCACTGCGCTGCACCGCTTTGTAGGTGTTGTTGCCGGTATTGAGATCGGGAAAGATAAAGACCGTCGCGCGCCCCGCCACTTTCGAGCCGGGCATCTTCTGCTTCGCCACTTCGGGATCGATCGCCGCATCGTACTGCATCGGCCCCTCGATCAGCAGATCGGGTGCCGCTGCTTTGGCGATCTGCGTCGCTTTGCGTACCTTTTCGACATCGGCACCTACACCCGAATCACCGCTGGAGTAGGAGAGCATCGCCACGATCGGCTCTATCCCGAACCGCTTCGCCGTACGCGCACTGCACAGCGCGATCTCCGCCAGCTCCTGAGCGTCGGGATCGGGATTGACGGCGCAGTCACCGTAGACCAGCACGCGGTCATGCAGCAGCATGAAAAAGACACTGGAGATCAGCGAGACCCCTTCGCGCATCTTGATGATCTCGAACGCCGGCTTGATCGTCTCGCGCGTCGTGTGTGTCGCACCGCTGACGACACCGTCGACATACCCTTCGTAGAGCATCATCGTCGCAAAGTAGTTGACACGGCTCATGTATTCGCGTGCCATCGGCAGAATCACCCCTTTGTGTTTGCGCAACTCGTAAAACTTCCGTGCAAAGGCCTCTTTTTCGGGAAAATGCTGCGGATCGACGATCTTCGCTTTCGAGAGGTCGAGTCCCAGCATGCTGGCCCGCTGCGATACTCTGCGCGGCTCTCCCAGCAGTGTGATCCCGCACAGTCCCCGGCGCAGGACGATCTCCGCCGCGCGGAGGATCCGATCGTCTTCGCTCTCGGGCAGCAGGATATCGGCATGCGACCTGCGCGCCTTTTCGTAGAGCGAATAGACGAAGCGCACCGGTGTCATCCGCTCCGCACGCGGCAGGGAGAGCGGTGCTTTGAGCAGGCTCTTGTCGACATGACGGTTGAAGAGGCCGACCGCCAGCGAGATTTTGCGTTTGCTGCCCAGTGTGATCTTCGGAGTGACACGCTGCACCATCAGCGCCGCACTCTGGGTATCGGTATCGATGCCGATCATCGGCAGCACCGGCAGATCGGCGCCCTCGATCAGCGAGACGATATTTGGAGGCGGCTGCATGCCGCCGGTGAGCAGCAGTCCCGCGATGAAGGGGTAGTTTTTGGAGAGATTCGCCAGAAATGTCGCCACGGCGATGTCGTTGCGGTCACCGGGTACGATGATCAGATCGCCATCCTCCAGATAGTCGAGGTAGTGCTCCACCATCATCGCCGCCACTTTGGTCTGCATGACGCTGCGGTCGAGCATAGCCGCCTCTTTGGTCAGGATCTTCGCTCCCGTCTGCGTCGCGATCTCTTCGATCGTCGGCCGGTCCAGCTCCGCCTCTTCGGGAAGGCAGAAACAGGGGATATCGCTTTTGAGTGATTGCTCCAGTGCTGCCGTCAGTGCCGGTGCGACCCGTGTCACGAAGAGCGCGACTGCGGGGATGTGTGCTTTTTGGATGGAGTGCAGCAGCAGCTCTGACCGGCGCGCGATGGTATCTGCATCGGGCATATCTCTGGCATTGAGAATCGGCAGCAGCGGTACGGAGAGGTTGGCGGCGATCTCCAGATCGAGATCATGCTCCGCCGCCAGCTGCCCGATCTCCGCACCGATCCCCTGACAGAGGATGAAGTCGTACGATCGCTCCAGCTGCGAGAAGCGCTCCAGAATCTGTTCCCATGCGTTGTGCAGCTGATCGTCGGCAATCGCTTTGGCCAGGGCTTCGGCGGTGATGCCGTAGGCACTCTCTATCGGCTGCTTGAGCGGGAAGTAGCCTTTGAAAAAGGCGATATCCTCGTCATGCCCGGCATCGGTGGCGATGACCGGCTTGAAGTAGGCGACATCCTGTACTTCGGTCTTGAGCATCTCCATCAGCCCCATCGCAACGATGCGGCTGCCCGATCGGGACTGCGGCGCGTAGAGGTAGACCGATCTGCTCTGCATGCATCAGCTCCTGCCCAGCCGCTTCTCCAGCGCCACCACATCCTGCAGGGTCCCCAGCACGCTGTCGGG
>CAYLLC010000152.1:0-3782 GCA_964384355.1 uncultured Sulfurospirillum sp.
AAATGCAACATCAGAAGTAGTATTTGATCCGATTCAGATGCCTGATGACGCTCTTGTACTCTCCATCTCCAAACTGCGTCAGCTCGATATCCCAGTAGGTCTGTATGCTCATCCCCAGCAGGATCGCCACGGTAGTAGGCATCGAATAGACGAGCTTGATGTGGGAGCAGTTTTGCTGGAGTTCGTTGATGACGGCGTAGATCTCCTGATTGGCACGGATGAAATCCTCCGCCTTGTGCAGCGTGGCTCCGACGCTGCTCTCCAGGTGGATGATCGGCTTTTCGAGCTTGGAGAGCGCGACTTTGTGCGATGCCAGATCGATAGCGACGGTGGCATGGTCTCCGATCTCTCCGATCACCTCCTTCTTGATGATACGAAAACCGTCCACATGCTCCTTGTAGACCCTGCTGTCGATCTCGAGAGCGACGGTGTAGCTATCGGTCGATTTGCTGTACTGATAGAGCGTGACACCCTCCGTGCCGAGCATCGTGCCTACCAGTATGGCATTGGCGATAGGACCGATATAGACGATATGGAAGTGGACATTCTGCGGCGTCTGGGCATCGAGCTTTTTGAGGTCATGCTTGGTGACTTTGAGAAAGTCGATAAACCGCTCCTCATCGAAGATATCGCCGTCGTATTTGAAGATCAGATCACTTCGCAGGATGTTGAAATATTTCTCCAGATTCTTCTCATGGTCGGGAAATCGCTCCGAGAGCTCAGCATAGAGTGCATCCAGTGCTTTGGAGGAGCTTGCAGGGTTGGAGATGTTGAATACTACGGGGATAGGGAGATTGGGAGATGTATAGACCTTCCTGCGTCTGCGCTCGTCGAAATAGGCATAGACAAAAAAGAGCACCATCATGACCAAAGCTACATAATACCCACTCCCAAACTGATCTGCAATCAGACCGCCTATACCTGAGATAATCAAAGCGTACTGTGTATAGGAATTCTCCAGTAAATCTTTAAACATTTCATTTCTCCTTTTTCAGTATCATACCAAAATTATGCAGCCCGATTGCACAACACGCCAATAGATTCACACGAGCTCTCACCGGTCGCTCTGCGGAGTCGTCTCATCGACGAAATCGATATCATCGTAGTAGCGCTCGTCGCTCTCGGGATGCAGATAGCGGTACGCATCCACATGCTTGAATCCCAGTATCACGAATGCGATCAGCATGTAGACGACCATCGTCCAGAAATCGTTCTTGTGAAAAAACTCTTGATAGAGAAATATCATCGTCCTCGTCAGCAAAGCACTCAGGATCATCACCGCAGCGGTACTCGAGTACATCAGCCCCAGATAGCCCACCAGAAAGACGATACCACCCACGGCACCGCTGTAATCCATCCCGATATCGAAGGAGTTGGCGATCAACTCCAGCATCACTATCCCCAGACCGGCAGCGGTGAGCTCCGAATCTACACTGCCGCCTGCTACATCGTCTCTGATATAAGCCATATTTGCCTCCTGTTGATGTTTGGTACCGTGAGTATATCGACACTATGCGTCAAAATGTGTCGTTTCGGACGGACTCTCTTCCCTTTGCTTCTCCATGCGATCCGGGATGATCTCGTCTATCGTCAGCTTCGCATGCTCCAGCAACCTCTGCCGGACCGAGAGCAGCTCGTTTTTGTGCCAGGTGATCGCTTCGATACTCTCCCCGTATCTCGCTTTGAGAAACGCTTTGCGACTCTGCTCTATCAGACCCGTCTGCTGAAAATCGCTGTCGTAGAGTCTCGCCGCAAGCTCTTTGATGCGCCTGAGATCATCCATCGCACCGAGTGATACCTGCGACTCGCCGAAGACCACACATTCGGCAGCCAGCCCACCGTATAGATCGACGATTTTGTTTTTGTACTCTTCGAGCGTGACAATCTGATCTTCATCGGGCCTGAAGAGCGCATAGCCGAGCGATCCGCCCTCCGACTTCTGCGCACCGACGATCGAGATCTTGATGATTTCGCACCGCTCTTTCGCCAGCAGACGCAGCCAGTGCCGCTCCTCGGCCGGGAGCGTGGTGTACTGCTGCAGGGTGATCCCCTCCTCTGTCAGTACCTCTTTGAGCATGCTGTGATAGTGTGCGTAGAAGTGCCCCAGCTCATGTGTGGCTATGTAGCGTGCATCTCTGTTTTGGCTCTCTTTGGGGATCGCTTTGGATGTCAGGCCCACGATATCTCTCTCATAGGCTTCCAGCAGGAGCGTCGTCTCTATCTTGCATCCCCGATCGGCAGCATTGGCGGCGGCTTCTTTGACGATAGCGGCGATTTTGGCCGGAGAGAGATTGTTGGCTATGGTCGCCAGATCGTCATAGTCTATCTCTCCGATCTTGTCGGACTCGGCTTTGTGGATATAGTATCGGAAGAGTTCGATGCGCTCCTCTTTGTCGGGGAGTCTGAAATTGATCTGCTTCTGAAATCTGCGCATCAGCGCAGGATCGAGCCGGAGATTGGTATCGTCGAAGTTGCTTGCCAATATCCACAAAATCTGACGCCCGTCATCGGTAGCGATACCGTCGAGTACCGTCAGAAGCGTATTGGTCGTATCATCTGCCCACTTCTCTCTCGACTGGCCCCGCTTCATCAGAAGCGTCTGCGCCTCGTCGAGAAAGATGACCGCCTTTTTCGCCTTGAGGGCGGCTTTGTGGATCTGCTTGATCGCGTGTGATCCGCCGCCGATAAATCCGTTTTCGAGATTCGACGCACTCGCATAGATGAGTGAGAAGCCCAGCTCTTTGGCGAAGTATCCGGCCATCTTGGTTTTGCCCGTACCCGGAGGACCCGAAAAGATGATATTGGTCGCGTCTTCGATACCGTAGCTCCGGTAGTGTCTGCGATTGCGAATCATATCGGAGATGATCTGCAGCTCTTTTTTGATCTCATCCTGTCCGATGATATCGTCGAAGGAGCCCTTGATCTCGTCGGGTTTGTAGATATCCAGCTTTTTGGAGAAAAAGTTGGCCGTATAGAGCAGATAGAGCACCAAGACCGCCACCATCGCTACCTGCAGCAGGGTACCGATCCAGTCACGCGATTGCAGGAAAGCAGAGAGCGAATTCTTTTGCGAAGTGGCGGCTTCGTTGAGCGTCACTTTGCTGACGACACTATAGCTTTGATTGTGCTCGTCGAGGAAGGGAGCGAGCTTCTGCTCGAATCTCTGCATCGTCATGAGTGCATAACGCGTACCATTCTCTTCGTCTGCGATCATCGGCTGCAGCATATTGGGCCACCCGTAGATGAGATAGAGGCGCTTGTGCGGCGAGAGAAGCTTCAGGATATTTTGTGTCGTGAGGGCACAGGTTTCGTTTTTGTCCGCCTTTTCGTAGATGGTATGGAGCTTTGTCATGGGCATATCGGCCGATCCGACAAGTGCTACCGCCCAGAAGAGTAGTGAGAGAGCTATTTTATACATCCGATGATCCTTGGTCTGTCGTGCTATATTGGGATATCGGAAAATGGTGTTTCAATCTTAGGTTTACGGAGTTGTTATGGCTCTTTTTGATCTATCTGATACATTTTGGAATGTTATGGAGCTTCTCCGAAGTGCTGCTTTTTGTGTAGTGTGGTCGGTTCTTTCTCTCTTTATTGTCGGTAGTCTCTTCTATTTTCCCTCAAACTGCATAGTTTTCAATTCTGCTTAGCTGGACTTTTGTATAGTTTGGCTCTTCTACCAAAAAGCTGTATATCTGCATATAGAATCTCTCTTTGACGATACTTTTTAAGATATCCTCGTTAAAATCCATATAATCGTGTATCATACTGTTTCTAAAACCGCT
>CAYLLC010000153.1:0-3739 GCA_964384355.1 uncultured Sulfurospirillum sp.
AAGCGCGAAAAGCGCATCCGGATCAGCCTGCAGTCGCATGTCGCAGTAAAGGCCCGATTCTATCTGCCGAAGGGGTGGCGTATCGCCGGGTCGCATCCGAAAGCACAATGCGACAGCCGCCGTATCTGCCGCATCAACAGCACCGAAAAAGCGCTGGAGATCACCTTTGTACCCAGATAAGCGTCACGAGCCGACAGTCGTCACATACCGCGAACTGATCGTACTGACCGGCGCAATCATGCTGCTGATGTGGCTGCTCTTCCCCCGCCACATGATCGAAGAGGCGATCGAAAACGAAAAGAGCAACTACGACCTCACCCTGATCTATCTCAAAAGCATCGCATCCGCCTATCCCGACAATCCCCGCAACTGGCTGCGGCTGCTCGATGCGCAGCTGAAGATGGGGAGGACGGAGGAGGCAGAGGCGATCTTCGGCAAGCTGAGCCGCATGCATGCCATCACGGCAGATCAGACCCGCGAGCTCGCCTACAGACTGCTCAAGAACCGATACCTGCATGCCGGCGGCAGCGAGAAAAAGCGCATGCGCCGCATGCTGCGGGAAAGGATGAAAGCGCTGCTCGAGAGCGACGATCCCGCCCTCTGGTACAGCGTCGCGGAGGATGCACAGCGTCTGCAGATGCCCGATCTCGCCTTCGACGCATGGCGCAAGCGTCTGCTGCATGCTACCGTCATCGACCCTTCCGAAGTCGAAAAAGCCTTCTGGCTGGGCGTGGCGAACCATCGGGAAGCGGAGGCGACGGCGCTCGCAGAAGCGGCACTCGCACGCGACCCCGACCCACGCACGCTCAAACTGCTGGTCGACCGGTATCACGGCAAAGCGCGCTACGACCGTGCGGCAGCGCTGCTCGCCCGATACTACGAGATCAGCGGGCAACCAAACTACCTCTTCGATGCAGCACAGAACTACCTCTGGGCCAAGGAGAAAAAGAGAGCGATCGCACTGCTGCAACGGCACGAAGCGGCACTGCTGCATGACCGACAGCTCTCAGAGCGGCTGATCCGCTTCTACCTCGCCAACGGCGCACTCAAAGCGGCGCATGCCTTCACCCTCAGGGTGCTCAAATCGCAGAAGGTGCTGCCGTGATCAGAAGTGCCGTTGTCACAATCATGCTGCTTGGCACCGTACTCTTTGGCGCACCCGCTGCGCAGCGCGACGAATCGGAGAAGCTGCTGCGACTGAGCCTCGATGTCATGCTCTACAACCGAGACCTGCCCCATGCCCTGCAGATCGCGCAAAAGGGACTCGCGCGCCACCCCTCCGATCGATGGTGGCTGGGCAAATCGGCGCAGATCGCGCTCTGGCTGGGCAAGACCGATCTGGCGAAAGCCTACTATCTGCAGCTCTACCGTATCACCAGAGAGGCCAATATCGCATCGGATCTCTCCAGACTCGTCGCCGCGACCCACGACAAAGAGACCGAAATCGCACTTCTCAAAGCGCAGCTGCACACCCGCTATCGGCCCGAGCTCGTCGGGAAGCTCTACCGGGCCTTCTACGATATGGGATATCTGGAGGAGGGAGCGGCCTATTTCAAAAAGCTCTACCGAGACCATCCCGACAGAGCGGTTGCGGCAGCGGCACTGCGGCTGGAGACGGCCTACGCCCCCTTTGCCAAGATCTCCCGGGAGTACCGCGCTTTTCGCCGAAAATACGGCATCGACAAAGATCTGCTCTACCGATACACGAAGCTGCTCTTCGCCCGCAAAGCCTACAGAGAGGCGTTCATCACGCTCGACGCGGCCCACAGTCGGTTCGACGCTTCGGACGGAGCACTCTGGAAGCTCTACGCCGATCTGGCTATCGTGCTGGGCAACAGCCATGCACTCTATGCGATTCTCGACCATATCCATCGCCTCGCTCCACTCACGGACGAGGAGGCGCACTACTACCTGCGGCTGCTCGAAAAATATGCGCCCCAAAGAGCACTCCGATTCGCACACAGACGCTATCTGGAAGCCCCCTCGGCCAGACGCTTCTACACCTTCGCCTACGAAGCGACCCGTCTCAAGCGGGCCGATCTGCTCGCCGAAGTGCTCGACAAGATGCCTCTGCCGATCAAAAAAGCACTCATGCAGGAGAGCCGATACTACGAGATCGCGGCATGGCTCTATCGCGAAAAAGGTGCAGCGCGGCAGGTGATCGGAAGTTATCAGAAAGCGATCCGCCTCGATCCGCACAATCTGTCGCTCTACGAAGCCTATCTCTGGGCGCTGATCGACTATCACCGAAGCGACCTCCTGCAAAAAACGCTGCAAAAGCTGCGACGCTACGACCGATCGGCGATGCCCCTGCCGCGTGCACTCGGCTATATGATGCTCGAAAACTCCGCTGCAGCGGAGCCCTTCGTCCGACGGCTCGTGCAAACCGCCCCGCGCAACTGGCAATACAACCTCCTCTACGCCGACCTGCTCGCACAGAAGGGAGACCGCACGCAGGCGCGCTTCTACCGCAGGCGAGCGTGGCAGCTGGCACGGCACGCCAGTCGCTCGGGACGGTCTCATCAGATGGATCGCAGCGGGTGGTACGACTATCTGCGCCTCGCACTCCGTTTCGATCCGATACATCGTGACAGATGGCTGCAAATCGCACGCAAGCACTTATCGAGGAAACAGCTGATCGATCTCTATCTCGCATCTGCCGATCCGATCATGGAGCGCTCCCGCATCGTCATGCTGCTGCAGCGCCAAAAAGCAGCACACACGCCCGCAAAAGCGCTCCGGCTGGCCCTGCTTCAGGATGACCGGGAGAGGCTCTCCGAACTGCTGGAGAGCGGCAAACCGCTGCCGACGCTCGACAAAATCGCTGCAATGCAAAAAACCGGCGATCTGCGCGGTGCCCGGTCGCTCTGCTTCGCCGCGATGCAGAAAAATCCCGAAAACGGCGATCTCCTCCGCACCTATACCGAGATGGTGACGCAGCGCACGCGCTACAGCCTCACCGCCGCACGCGAACGACGCGGCAAGATCGATATAGGCACGATCAAGCTCACCGCTCGGCCCGATCCCGCCTCACCGCGCACTCCGCAACTCACCGTCGAGACAAAATCGCTCAGGCACGACAGCAAGATTTTCCTCCAGAAAAGCGCCGCTCTGCAGGCCGAAAGCGCGTGGGGCAACATGCATCTGGGGATGGAAGCGGGAATCCTCCAGAAAGCGCAGGCGCACGGCTTCGCAAGCCTCTCGGGAAGCTACCGCCGGGGCCGCCATACCCTCACGGCGGAGGCGACGCTGCATGCCGACGACGACACCACCAACGACCTGCTGCTGCATGGCTACCACGACAGCATGCGGATAGGGGAGCGCTACGATATCGATACGCACCGTGCACTCTCGATGGGCTGGAGCCGATACCGCTACTTCGACGAAAACGGCACACTGGGAGCCTCCGATCTCCTGCAGGTCGACTATACGCGATACCTGAGACTCGGCTACCCCGATCTGCTCTGGCAACTCTTCGGCAGCTGGCAGCGCTTCAGCGACCGCTCGGCACGGCTCCCCGACAACTACTGGCAGAGCGGCATCCGTCTCTCGACAGGTGAACGCATGCGGGAGGCGTTTCACCATCGACTGCGCCCCTACGCATCCGCGACACTGCTCTACAACAACCGCACCGAGACGGGCTACGCCCTGCGTGCAGGCGCATCCGGCGCGCTGCTGGGTCACGATGCACTGGGGCTCGAACTCTACTACTCCAGCGGCCTGGGTATCCGGCAGGAGG
>CAYLLC010000154.1:0-3682 GCA_964384355.1 uncultured Sulfurospirillum sp.
CGTCGCGCTGGATGAAGCGGATCATCTGCGCCGATCCGAGCATCTTGCCGCTGCGCGCGAGGGTGTAGAAGAAGGTGAAGCCGCTGTAGAAGTAGATCCCCTCGAGGATCTGATTGGCGAACATCGCTTTGACGATCTGCGTCTCGGAGGGATTCTCCGAGAGCTCTTCGTAGACTTTTGCGATATTGTCGTTTTTGTGTTTGAGCTGCGCGTCCTGACGCCACATGTCGTAGATCTCATCGGTGTTCTGGGAGATGGAGTCGACCATGACCGCATAGCTCTGCGAGTGGAGCGCCTCTTCGAAAGCCTGACGCACGAGGATCAGATTGATCTCGGGTGAGGTGATGTAGGGATTGACATTGTCGATGAGGTTGTTGGTCTGGAGCGAATCCATGAAGATCAGCTGCGAGAGGGCTTTGTCGTAGGCGTTTTTCTCCGATTCGGTCAGCTGCTTGTAGTCGCGCACATCGGCGGTCATATCGACCTCTTTGGGAAACCATGTGTTGTTGAGCATCATGTCCCAGAGGTTGTATGCCCACTGATATTTGATGTCGTTCAGTTCGAAAATACCCGTCGGATTTCCACCGAAAATCTTTCTGTCGTTGACATGCTCTTCGGAATTTGGATTGTATATTTTCTTGCGTTCGATCATCTGCTCTCCCCGGAATAAAGTAGATGATTATATCCTCTTCTTTATCATATCATGGTAAAAAATTTCAGTTAGTTTCAGAAGTCGTAACCGATCCCCAGATACCAGTAGTTCGCATCGAAACTGTCGGTGAAGAGACCGCCGCTGTCAAACTGTGCGATATTGAAAGCTTTGATTTTTGCGTCGTCCATACGCCAGCTTTTTCGTGTATATCCGGCGGTGAGGAAGAGCTTGGGGTCGAGGCGTATCCATCCCAGATCGCGGGTGCTCTGCCAGGGCGTGTAGCGCAGCCCCAGATCGAGCGTGCTGTAGCTGCCGTCGACGCTGAGCGAGGATTTGATCCAGCCGTTTTCGATCGTACCGGTCTGCAGCCCCGCACCGAAGCTTGCGTAGAGGAGCAGAGAGGATACGGGACGGTAGCCGGCATGCAGGATTGGTCCGAGCTTGTAGGTTTTGATCGTGGTGTCGGTATGGTCGAGCAGGTCGTAGGTGACCGAGGCGCTCTTGCGGAGGTTTTTCATCTTCAGGACCGGTATCGAGAGGCCGGTGTTGATGCCGATACCGAGATAGCTCCGGTCGTTTTTGAGCAGATCGTATCCGATACCGAGATTGAGGTCGAAGCCCCGGATCTTGTAGTCGGCGGGCACGGGGAGGGAGGTGTGATCGGCGACGGCGTCGTTGAAAGAGCCGAAAACGGGGAAATCGTATGTCAGCGGTGTCGTGATCAGGGTGGTGAGGCGGTCGACATAGTCGGATTGGTAGAGATCGGCATTGTAGAAGTAGTAGAGTCTCGAATCCCCGAAGCTGTTGTGCTGCTCGCCGAGGGACCAAACATGCGCGTCGAGGTCGAAATCACTCTGCATGAAGCCCATACCCATCTGCCAGTTGAAGGTGGCGCTGCCGATTCGCAGCTCCATCGCCGATGCGATGGTACAGGCGGTAACAAACGATAAAACTATTTTATATTTCATACGGAAATCCTCCTCATGCTTTGCTATAATCTTAGCAAAAAAGCATAAACGGGGGAAACCATGCAGAATATCAGAGCGGAGGAGGTGGAGAAACTCACATCCTTCATCCCGCCCTATCCGGGTACGGCGATCTTTCATATGGCGGATGAGGGGGTCGGGTTTTGCCGCATGCTGCAGGCGTATGCCGACGAGAGAGGCTATATCTACCATCCGGTATCGGCCGATGAAGCGTTCGTCGAGGCGCTGCAGCACGCGGGGGTCTCCAAAGCACGCAAAATCACCTACCGGCAGCAGCGTTACAACCAGCACTCCAGGCAGTACGACTATATCTACATCGCGATCGATCCGCTCTCGCTCGAGAAGCCGAAGCTCTTCATGAAGAAGATCTACGCCATCGCCAAAAATGCCGCGAAGATTCTCTTCTTCGTACCCAAAGATCGCGCGGATCCGGCGTCGTTGGAGCAGCTGCTGGAGGAGGGGAATTTCGTCGCGATCAACCCGATCGACGATATCTTCGACGACTACCTCGTCCTCAGTGCGCAGAAGATGCACGGATGGGGCGTCTACGATATGTGATCACTCCACCCTGCGCAGTATCCTGTCGAGCATGCGTGTCGGCAGCAGCCGCTTGCCATACCAGAAAAAGGTCGTCGGTTTCGTCACGCGGTAGCGGGGTCTGGGCTTTTTGGCTTCGAGTGCATGCCGGAGTGCGCGGTAGACCGCCTCTTCGGAGAGGGTGAAGGGGGCATCCTCTTCGCTGCGCAGCGCTTCGAGCTTGGTGACATACTCCGTGCGAAAAGGGGAGTGTTCGCGATCGATATTTTCCAGAAACCTGGCGAGGGCGTTTTGGCGAAAACGGCTGCGAATGGGCCCCGGCTCGATCAGGGAGATATGGATATCGCTCCCCGTCAGCTCCAGCCGCAGGGTGTCGCTCAGCCCCTCGAGGGCATATTTGCTGGCGTTGTAGGCACCCCGAAAACGCAGCGCGATAAACCCGAGTACCGAGCTGTTCTGGATGATGCGGCCGTATCCCTGACGGCGCATCAGCGGCAAAACGGCATTCGTGAGCTCATGCGTGCCGAAGAGATTGGTCTCGAACTGCGCCCGGAGCACATCGCGGCTGAGGTCCTCGACGGCACCGGGTTGCCCGTAGGCGCCGTTGTTGAATAGGGCGTAGAGATTGCCGCCGGTGCGGGATTCGATCTGGGCCACCGCCTCCCGGATCGAATCGGAGTCGTCCAGATCGAGTCGGAACGACTCCAGCCCTTCCCGTCGCAGCCGATCGACATCTGCCGCTTTTCTGGCGGTGGCGAGCACACGGTAGCCGTCTTGGCGGAGTGCATGGGCGCAGTGGTATCCGATACCGCTGGAACAGCCTGTGATCAGTACTGTTTTGGGATTCATCGCGGGCAGTTCTGGATACAGATCTTTTTCGTCTCGATTTTGCCGCCGCACCCTTCAAAGCAGCGGTCGTAGCTCTGCATGCAGCCGCAGTCGATACGGCAGTGCTTCATCTGTGCCTTGAGAATCTCCTGCTGCAGGCTCGGTTTGACGGGTTTTTGGATCGTGTAGGCTACCGGCGGGGGACCCCAGAGCAGCCGACCGCCGAAGGGGCCGTAGAAGCCGTATCTGCCGCCGTAGTAGAAGTCGTCGTAATAGAAAAGGTCGCGTTCGAGATTGTACATCTGCACGCGGTTGGCGTAGGCTTCCAGCTCCCGATAATATTGCTGCAGTTTTTTGTCGTAGTTGGCTTTGCCGATCTTTTCGGCTTTTTTGCTGCATATTTCGAAATTGGCCTGACACACTTCGCGGCAGGTCGACAGCGCCTCTTTGCAGCGGTGGACACATGTCGCGGCTTCCGGATTTTTGGGTTCGAGGTATTGGTAGGTGGTTCTGTATCTGGGCGCACATGCCGTCAAAAAGAGCAGCGCCGCCGTCAGCAAGATATATCGCATCGTATACTCCTCTGTCTGAAACGGTAGTCGGTAAAGTGTAGCATGTTTTTGATAATGGTGTAGAGTTTAAGAGAGGGTACTTAAAATAATTTCCGATTTGCCGATAT
>CAYLLC010000155.1:0-3614 GCA_964384355.1 uncultured Sulfurospirillum sp.
CATTTGAGGTGTGCCATCGTCGCTTTGGCTTTGAGCTGGGCGATCTGATCGACTTTGGCTTTCAGGCTCTCCGGCTTCGCGCCCTCCATCGCCGCTTTGGCGACTTCGTTTTCAAGCTTCATGATCTGCGGCTTGAGCTGCATGACCGCACCCATCGTCGCTTTTCTGATCTTGATCAACGCCTCTTTTTGCGTATCGCTTAGATTCAGGTCGTCCCAGTGGCGCATCACCAGCTTGGTCAGGTGCGGCATCTTGCCCAGAATCAGAAACGGTTTGTTCATCGCACCTTTTTGCATCTTGTGCATCTTTTTGCCCATCATGGCACCTTGTGCAGGCATCCCCTGCGTCGCGAACGCGAGTGAGGCAGCGGCGAGCAACAGTGTGATTTTTCTTTTCATCTCAGTCTCCTTTTTCGATTTTGTGGGGAGTAAGTATAGCGATGGAGTGTGAATGGAAAGTGAATCAGAAGCTGATCACCCTTCCCGTACCGCCCCGGATGTATCGCTCCCCGAAGGCTTCATGAAACATCTCGATCGCGAGGTCGCCGCTGCAGTGGGTGGGGCAGACGTGTTCGACGCCCAGTGCCTGGAGTCGGGCGATGACCGAGGCGATCTCTGTCCGGTCGCTGTACATGAGGTGAAATCCTCCCATCAGCAGTGCGATCGGTTTGTGCAGCATCTCGACGGCGCGCTCGGCGATGTGGACCACGCCGGGATGGGCGCATCCGGTGACGACGACCGAGCCTTCGGGTCTGTCGATGATCAGGGACTGCTCCCCGATCTCGCCCATCGTGCCGGTCGTGTAGCATCCGGGCCAGAGCATGTGCCCCTTGTGATCGACGACGGTGACGCTGTCGGCTTGTGCCTGGAGGTCTCGGATCAGGTGTTTTGAGAGGGAGGAGGGGAGATAGAGGTCGAGATGGGGATTGGCTTCGAGGATCGAATCGAGCCCTCCGATGTGGTCCCAGTGCGGATGGGAGAGGAAGAGCGTATCGATCGATCCGGGATCGACGCCCAGACGCTGCATGTTGTGCAGCAGTACGCGGCCGTTGCTTCCGGTGTCGAAGAGGATATTGTGCGCCTGAGTCTCTATGTATGCCGAAAATCCCCAGAGTGTGGGGAAGTCGGGCAGATAGGCGTAGTTGTCGAAGAGGATCGTGATGCGGAGCGTTTCAGCGGGCATGCGTACTTACCTCCTGCGCAGCTTTCTGAAGATGAGCCATCCGATCAGCAGTCCGACCAGCAAGCCTCCGAGCACCTGCACCCATGCGCTCAGCAGCAGCGTCTTGTGGAGGATGGCGTGGTGCATGTCGTTGTCGATCTCGATGCCGGCGACTTGGGCGGTGTGGACCATGAGCGAGACGGCGAGGTCTTTTTTGGGCATCTCTTTGTGGCAGCTGAGGCAGACGCCGCGGCGGTCGACTCTGGCGCGGGTGGCGTTGTCCATCGCCTGCGAGAGCTTCCAGTGGTCGCCCACGGTCTGCAGCTGGGTGCCGTTTTCGTCGACGAAGCGGGAGTAGTCGTCTTTGAGATTGGGGATGGCGGGGATCTGTTCGTCGATGCGGTGCGGGAGAACTTTTTTGTCCGCGGTCATGAGATCGACGATGGTCGTCTTGGTCTGATCGGCGAAATATTTGCCGCCGCCGATGCCGTATCCGAGCGCTTTGGTGCTGTCATGACAGCTTTCGCAACTGCGCCCCTTCTTGGTGATGGTGTGGGGATTGACGGGGGACATCACGATCGAGTTGACCCCCTCTTTGCCCGCGCCCTCGACATTGGGGATTTTGAAGATATGGTTTTGCAGCAGCGCTTTGCCGTTTTTGCCGATGACGGTGAGTGTCACCTGA
This sequence comes from uncultured Sulfurospirillum sp., assembly GCA_964384355.1. GTDB lineage: Bacteria > Campylobacterota > Campylobacteria > Campylobacterales > QNZT01 > QNZT01. The sequence continues at coordinate 1,847 of CAYLLC010000155.1, forward strand.
CAGCCGGGGATTACGGGTGAGATGCGCCCTTCACCGTTTTGGGCGAGTGCGGGATTTTCCCATCTCAGATAGGAGCGGGTTTCGGTCACTTTGCCGTCTACGAGAAAATCTTTGAGATTGGTCACTTCGCCTGTGATGCCGTTGTGGTGGTGGGCCGAAGCGGCGAGGTAGTCGGGATTTTGTTTGCCGCCGGAGTAGTCGATCTTGACATGGCATCCGTAGCACTGCGGCGCCCATGTCGCATGGCAGGTGTAGCACTCCAGTTTGTCGGTGTGGGCTTTGATCTGATCCATCGCCACGAGCCCTTCGGTGGAGATTTTGCCCTCTTTTTTGAGCCCTTTGAGCGGGGTGAGGGTGAGCGTTTTGCCCGAGGCGAGGTACATGAGCACTTTGTCGCCTTTGCGGACGGCATGCGGCATCGGATTGCCGCGCGCACTCAGCAGGAAGCCGTCGCCCTTGTCTTTGGGGACGAAGCCCTTTTTGAGGTAGTCGGCGAGGGTTTGGGCCGTGCCTCTGGGTTTGCCCGTCCTGGGTGTGGTGGCGAACTCGTCGCTGTATCCCAGCGGCAGCTCCCACGGGTATTTGTCGGTGGTGCCGTGACAATCCTGACACTCGATCTCGACTGCGCCGAGGTTGGCGCCCGTGATGAAGCCGTCGCCGTGCATGTCGCCGGAGGTGTGGCAATCCTGACAGAGCATCCCTTTGGTGTAGTGGATATCCTCCTGCAGGTGGAGGTAGCGCTTGGTGTGGAGCTTGGGCTGGGGATGGCCCTCGTCGTCGAAGGTCGCCTGATAGGCGGTCTCCATCAGCCCCTGATAGCTGACGCCGATGCGTTTGCCGCGGTTGTGGCAGGTGGTGCAGGTCTCGACGGGGATGCCGGAGTAGTGCACGCCGTGTACCGTGACATTGACATCACGGGAGGATTGGATGCTATGTACCAGCAGATGGCCGGGCTGGTCTTTGGGGATGCTCTTGTCGTCGCCTTCGTAGAGGCCGGCGTTGGAGTAGGGGATGTGGCATGCCGCGCATCCGATACCGCGATAATCACCCCTGCGGTAGCGTCCCTTGCCGCCGGTGTGGCAGCGCAGGCACTCCTGCCGGAGGTAGGTGTAGACCGAGAGGGTGGGGTCTTTTTCCACTTCGTCGGCGGTGGGTGCGGGCGGCAGGGCGATCTGTTTTTTGGGGAAGCCCTGCGGCTCTTTGGCGGAGAGGGTCTTCATGTATCTGGCGTAGGTGTCGGTGCCGATGCGCTTGTGGATGTTTTTGATGTCGAAGTTGGCGTAGGTGTGGCGGTAGCCCTCTTTGGCGCCGAATCCCCAGATCGCACCGTGGATCTTGCCCCCTTCGGTCGCCATGAGGTTGTTCCACTGCGCTTTGACCTGCTCTGCGTGGCACATACCGCAGGTGTGCTCGTTGATCCAGGGGCTGGTCGGAGAGGGGTAGAAGGCTTTGGGGCCTTTGTGGCTCTTGAAGTAGGCGAGGGTGCCTTTGTGCGCCTCCTCTTTGGTCTTCGCCTGCGGATTGCCGCCGTGGCAGACGATACAGTCGTTGCCCCTGGCACCTGCCTTGGCAGCGATCTCGTCGATCTTGCGCATCATTTTGGAGTGCGGATCGCGAATATCGGCGATCCCTTTGTGGCACTCCAGACAGCTGTTGGCCGAAGCGTACGCCACGCCCAGTGACGCCATCCAAAAAAGCACTATACGATAGATCATGACACCCTCCCCGTATCGGTTGATGCATGATTGTAGCATAATTTTTATTGATG
>CAYLLC010000156.1:0-3479 GCA_964384355.1 uncultured Sulfurospirillum sp.
TCATCTCTTTTGGAGTATCATGCGATCAAAGGAGCGCGATATGAATTTCTACAAAGTGATTTCCGGATTCTTTTTCATCTTTGCGATGACACTCAATTTCGGTTTTTTCTACGGCAATCCCGAGGTGCTGGCCGAGCACAGCAAGTACGAGCTCTTCGCCGCGATCGTGGTCAATCTGATCGCGACGATCATGAAGTTCGGCGACAAGACGCAGGTGGGATCGGTACTGCTGGCGACCAGCCTCGTCGCCGATATCCAGCTGATCGCGTCGGCCTCCGTCTGGGCGATCGCGATCTACGGTATGGGCGGTCTGGATATCGAATCTTCGACGGCGATCATCTCCCTCTCCGGCGGTGCGCTGTTGGCAAATATCACTTCGGTCGTGATATTTGTAGGGGATACCCTCAAATCCAAGCGATAGCACGATGCAGAGCTATGCCAGCTGGATCATCATCCGGCGCCTGCGGATTCCGCTGATCATCATCATCGTCACCTTCGCGATATCGATTCTGGGGATGATGATGATCCCCGGACGGGACGACCAGGGCAATATCTACCATCTCAGCTTCTTCGATGCCTTCTACTTCGTCAGCTATATGGCGTCGACGATCGGATTCGGCGAGTCTCCCTACGCCTTCACCTATCCGCAGAAGCTCTGGGTGTCGTTCACGATCTATCTGACGGTGATCGGGTGGTTTTACGGGATCGGTACGATCGTGGCGCTGATTCAGGACAAGGTGCTCGCCGACGAGATCGAGCGGGCGAAGTTCGTCAAGGAGGTGCGCGAGCTCGACGAGCCCTTCATCCTGATATTCGGCTACAACGAAGTGACCAGACAGCTGATGTCCCGCCTGAGTGCGCGATACAAGCGGATGGTGGTGATCGACAAAGAGAAGTCGAAGATCGACGCGCTCCGACTCGAAAACTACCACCCTCCCGTGCCTGCGTACCACGGCGATCTGCTCGATACCGCCACGCTGGAGATGGCGGGTATCCGGGAGCACAACTGCACACATGCGGTGATACTCTTCGAGCATGAGTTCAAAAATACCCAGCTGGCGATGATGTGCAAGAATCTCAATCCCGATGTCGCACTGATCGTACGCTCCAATACGATGCAAAACAGCGACTATCTCTACCATATGGATATCGAGTATGTGGAGAATCCCTTCAAAATCATCTCCAGCAGGCTCTATCTGGCACTGACGGCACCGAGCCTATGGATGCTGGAGATGTGGGTGCATGGCCATCCGCTGGCCATCGCGGAGCATGAGAGGGTACCCGAGGGAAGATTCGTGATCTTCGGATATGGACGCATGGGGTCTGCGCTGGAGCGGGGATTGAAAAAGGCGGGAGTCGATTATCTCTTCATCGATGCGCACAACTTCTTCGTCAGCGACGAAAATGTGCAGAAGGTATTCAGCGAGGAGCGACTGGAGCAGAGCCTGATCGAAGCGGGCATCGACAAGGCATCGGTCATCATCGCCGGCACGAGAAACGATATGGTCAATCTGGCGGTCATCATGCTCGCACGCAAACACAATCCCGATATCTATACGATCGCCAGAGAAAATTCGATGGCGGATCTGAGCGTCTTCAAAGCGGCGAAGATCGACCGGATCTATATCCTTGAAGAGATCATCTCCAACAAAGCCTACAACTATCTGGCGATGCCGCTGGCCAATGCCTTTATCCGGCATCTGAGTGGCAAAGACGAAGCATGGGGTGCGCGGATCGTCGCTCGCATCCGTGAAAAGATGGATGAAAAAGCGCATCTGAGCGAGATGACGATCACCCGGGACGAAGCCTATGCGCTCTATAACGAACTCAAAGCGGGTGAAACGGTACGGCTGGGTGTGCTGAAACGCTGCAGAGACGACTACACCAGGCCCAATGCACTGCTCTTTCTGCTGGTCAAGCGCGGCGAGGAGTACTTTCTGATGCCCGAAGACGACTTCGCGCTGCAGATCGGCGATGCGCTGCTGGTGGTCTGCAACGACGAGAGCGAAGAGGATCTCGCCTACATCCTCAACAACTACTACGAACTCTTTTATGTGCGGTTCGGCAGGGAGCGGTGCAACGGTATCCTCTCGTGGTTCAGAGAGGCATGCTGAGAGAGGTTATGCCGGGGTGAGAATCTGCTGCTCGAGAAAGGATTTGTAGGTCGCGACGAACTGCTCCGGTTTGAGGTGGTATTTTTTGACGATGGCGATCGCCGTCGCGAGGCTCTTCCTGCGGTCGAAATCGTGCGCATTGATGAGTGTCTTGGCGATGTGCAGGATATAGGTCTGTTTTTTGTACTCCGCCGGAGCGAGCTGCGGCGTGCTGATATGTCTGAGTGTCTGATAGATCTCGGGGGAGAAGCCCCACTTCTTCATCAGCATGCCCGAAACTTCTTCATGATTGAGGTCGAAGATCTCCTTCTCCATACGGCACATCTGCGTGAGGGTGGCGGTCCGTGCGATATGGTGCGCGAAGAGCTTCTGTGAAGAGGTGTCGATGACGATGCCTGCCAGGATGATTTTGCCGGTCTCCATCAGATGGGAGGTCAGAGAGAGTGTCTCGAGGAGCTTCTGGTCATCTTTGTACCACTGGGTGACGAAGGCGTTTTGCTTCTGGATCAGATCGATGAAACTGTCGCCGTCGAGATTGTAGGGTGAGAGGTCGATGTCGCCCAGATCCTGGACGAACGATGCCATCACGAACCCTTTGATCGAGACCATACCGAAAAGCGTGACGGCTTTGGCGATGTCGCGGATCTCCTCTTTGTAGCCATATTCGGGGGCATTGGCGGCTTTGAGGATGTTGGCACAGATGAGCGGATCCTTTTTGACCGCTTCGATCAGGTCGTTGAGGGAGCTGTCGGGATCGTCGCAGATATCGAGTATGGTATTGACATTTTCACTCAGAGTCGGCAACGCTTCTATTTTGTCGAGTATGATTTCTGCGGACACGCTTTTCCCCTTTGTAGATTCGGTTATCACTATTATCGGAAAATCGGGGATTTTCTAAAACTACTTTGCAACAAACTTCGCTATAATACGCGCAAATTCTGCACGAAAGCCTGTTTTTATCATTGGGATGGAAAAGATGCCTTCGTCAAATCATAAGGAGTATCATGCGAAGTGATATAGTCAAAAAAGGGTACGAGAGAGCACCGCACCGAAGCCTGTTTCGTGCGACGGGCCTCAGAGACGAGGATTTCGACAAGCCGTTTATCGGCGTAGCGAACTCTTTTATCGAGATCATTCCGGGGCATTTTTTTCTCAATAAATATGCCGCGATCATCAAAGAGGAGATCCGAAAGTGCGGCTGCGTGCCGTTTGAGTTCAACACGATCGGCGTAGACGACGGGATCGCGATGGGGCATGACGGTATGCTCTACTCGCTGCCGAGCCGTGAAATCATCGCCAACTCGATCGAGACGGTCATGAACGCACACAAGCTCGATGCGATGATCTGCATCCCCAACTGCGACA
>CAYLLC010000157.1:0-3470 GCA_964384355.1 uncultured Sulfurospirillum sp.
GCATGCGATCCTCCACCTCCATACGCAGGTAGCTGTCGGGAAAGGCGGTGAGCGCTTTGCGCGGGGCGTTTTGGTTGCTGTTGCAGACGATCGCATCTTTGGTGGTGATGCGCAGGGTGGTGCGGCATGCGGGATCGAAGGGGTAGAGGCGCTCCAGACGCTTGCGCCATGCGGGATTGGGCGGGGAGATATCGAGCCGGAGGCATCGGATATGGGCGGCTGCGTCTTTGTCGATGAGGCGGGTGACCGGCTTTTTGGTTTCGCACCCTGTCAGCAGCGCGAGCAGTAGCAGCGGCAGCAGCGTTTTCATCGCTGAAAGAGGTTGAAGATGAGCGAGAGCAGGATGCTCAGCAGTATCATCGTCGTGATCGGGAAGTAGAAGGTGAAGTTCTCCCGCTCGATCACGATATCTCCGGGCAGCCTGCCGAAGGGGATATGAAAGTGCTGAGCGAGCATGATCAGCCCGCCGATCAGGATAAAAAGCAGGCCGATCGAGAGGAAGAGCTTGGCCATCGGCTACATACCCGGGATGCGGGGGATGCGGCCCAGCTTGGAGTTGCGGCAGTACCAGCCCCACCCCTTTTTGAGCAGGTGTCCGACGAAAGGCATCGGGATCATCTTGCCCCCTTTGTCGCTGCGGTAGACGAATGCCGCACCGTCACCGCTGTCCATCACGCAGAGGATGTTGATATGGTCTTTGTACCCTTTGCGCGCACTGCTTCCCTGCTCCATCTGCGCGATATTGTAGGCGGTGTTGCGCGCCATCACTTCGGCGATATGGCCCTGCTTGGCGCGCCAGTCCGGGCCTTCGAGCTCGGCACTGTCCCCGATCGCGAAGACGGGGCAGGGGGGTTCGCTGTCGTCGCCGTAGGCCACTTCGCAGTAGTCGTTGATCTTCACGAGACCCGCTTCGTTCAGCGGCAGATCGGAGTTTTTGAAGACGGGATGGCCGCTTCCCGCGGGGATAAACATCGTGAAATCGCTCTCGATCAGGCTGTCGTCCTCCAGCACGACGCCTTCGGCGGTGAACGCCTTGATCTTTTTGCCGACCTGCTTTTTGATGTCGAGTTTGTTGAAGAAGAGATCCATCATCTTCAGTGCCTGCGGCCCCATTCTCGCACCCGGCTTCTCCATCGGTGCGAAGAAGGTGAGCTCGAATTTGTCGCGGATGCCCAGCTTTTTGAGCTTATGATGGACATTGAAGAGCACTTCAAATGCCGGGCCGCCGCGGACATTGCTGGGGTCTTTGGGGTTGCCGCCGAATCCCATCGCGATCTTGCCGCTGCCCTGTTCGATGAGTGCGTCGATGCGCTCTTTGATCTTGATCGCCTCTTCGGGTTTGCCGCAGATGGAGAGGAAGTGCTCGCTCCCTTTGTGCTGGACTTTGCCGCTGCCCATCGCGACGATCAGATAGTCGAACTCGTCGAAGGTGCGACCTTTGCAGACGACGCGCTTCTCTTTGGATCGGATCTCCTGCACTTCGTCGATGACGACATCGAATCCGTGCGCCTTCTTGAGATCGGCCAGCGGGATACACTGCGACTCGAAGGTCGCTTCACCCGTGGGTATCCAGATCGAGGTGGGGTAGATGTAGAAGTAGTCGCGATCGCTCACCAGCGTCACATCGAAATCTCCCTCTTTTTTGAGGAAGATCGCTGCTTCCACGCCTGCAAATCCGCCGCCGAGTATCAGTACTTTTTTCATAAGCAAACTCCATTTTGTTAATTATCGCGTATTATAACTATTATGACGCAAAAAGTCAATAAAAATGAATGTTAATTCGCCATAAAAAGAGATGAACGCAAGCTGCATGTTTGCAAGATGCAACCTGCTATAATGTACCCATGCAACAGATAGAGATACTGCATCAGGACTGTTTCGAATTTCTGGCGACGGTGGAGGATGAGAGTGTCGATCTCATTCTCGTCGACCCTCCCTACGAGATATCGCGCGAGACCGGATTCGAGGCGGTGGTCAACGGTGTGGATCGCTTCAAGATCTCGATGGATTTCGGCGAGTGGGATTACGCCTTCGAGGGGCTCGATATGGCGGTGCGCGAATTTTACCGCGTGTTGAAAAAGGGCGGCACGGCGATCATCTTCTACGATCTGTGGAAGATCACTTTTCTGGCGCAGATGCTCGAAAAGAGCCGATTCCGCCAGCTCCGGTTTCTGGAGTGGATCAAGACCAATCCCGTCCCCCTCAACTCCAAAGTCAACTACCTCACCAACGGCCGTGAGATCGCGATCAGTGCGATCAAAGGCAACAAACCCACCTTTCACTCCGAATATGACAACGGTATCTACGAGTATCCGATCTATCAGGGCAAAGATCGCTGCCATCCGACACAAAAGCCCGTCAGGCTCTTCGAGGCGCTGATCGAAAAGCACTCCAATCGGGGCGATCTGGTGCTCGATTGCTTTCTGGGGTCGGGTACGACGGCACTTGCATGCCGTAATACGGGGCGTCGGTTCGTCGGGTGTGAAGTGAGCCCGGAGTACTACCGCAAGGCGCTGGATCGTATCTCCGGGCAGACGACTCAGGAGGTGTAGACCAGCTTTTCGGCGATTTTGCCGTCGCTGATCTCGACATAGCGCATCGGATACATATCCAGATCGAGCGGCCGCACGAAGCCGCGTGTCGCGATCACTTTGGTCCCCTGTATCTCACTCACATGATCGATATGTTTGTGGCCCGAGAGGGTCAGGATGAGGTTGGGATAGCCAAACAGCCGCTTCTGCGCCTCTTCGCTGTTGTTGAGGACATATTTGTGGATCAGCTTGGGATCTTTTTCGCCCCAGTAGTTGAGGTAGGGGTGGTGGTTGAGGATGATCGTCGGCATCTTCTTCCTGAGCATGCTTTCGGCGAAATCGAGCGTCTCTTTGGTGTAGACGCCGTTGTTCTGGTGTTCGATATTGCTGTCGAGGCCGAGTATCAGGTAGCCGTTTTTCTCCAGTGCCCAGTCTTTGCCGTGGCGTATGAGTGCAGGATCGGTGACGAAGAGCCTCTCGAAGCCGGCGAGATCGATCGGGTCGTTTTCGGGTTTGGGTGAGGACTCTTTGTTGCCGCGTACGAGATAGCTGGGGCAGTGGAGCTTGTCGATGATCTTTTTGAAGGTGAGGGCATCTTTCTCACCGGGGGCGTTGTTGTTGAAGTTGTCGCCGCCGAAGAGGACGAAGTCGAGATCTTTGTAGTGCTTGTTCACATGCTGCACCATCAGCTCCATCGCTTCGACGCTCTCTTCGTTGCCCAGATCCATATGCGAATCGGTGACATGCATGAAGCGGATGCTTTTGGGCTGCTTCTGCGTCGCCGCCTCGCCGACGAGGGGGAGGGTGGAGAGTGCTGCTGCACTTTTGAGAAAGGCTCTTCTGGTCAGTTTTGCCATGGGGTCTCCTTTTGGGGATGCAATTAGGGATAATTTATAAAATTATTTTATATGAAGATCGATTAAGAAGCATTGAAAGCAG
>CAYLLC010000158.1:0-3444 GCA_964384355.1 uncultured Sulfurospirillum sp.
TCCCCTCCACACCAAACAATAGTTTTAATTTGACTCTATCTTTTTTAGAAAGTGATATACCATTTTTTGTAGAAAGCACTAGCACTTTTTTGCCTATCCAAAACCGAAGGTAAACTCCTTTGATTTTTGGTGGCATGACAAAACCTTTGATGCGGTGTTCACGGTCTGCTTTTTCGATCTCTGTGGAGCAGAATGTATCGTTTCCATACCCTATCTCTGCGAAGATTTTGAGACCCTGCAACTCAACAGATCCTCGGCAACAGCTCCCCGCTCGGCAGATCCAAAAACCGCTTCGTTCCCCATGAAGAATTCAGCACTACTTTCCTGACATGATCCATCGTCACGCGCCCGATGATCGTCGCATTCTCATGATAGCCTCTCATGATCTCCAGTGCAGATTGTGCATGCATCTGCGGCAGTGCCAGCAGATAGGTGCCTTCGTTGGCCAGGGTCACCGCTTCAAATCCCAGCATCTCGCAGATTCCCTGCACCTCCTCCTGTACGGGGATGCTCTGCTCTTCGATCTCGATGCAGACTTCGCTCGATTTGGCCCATTCGTTGAGCACGGCCGCCACGCCGCCGCGGGTCGCGTCCCGGAGCGCGACGATGTCGATACCTGCATCGACGAGGGCCTGGACCTGCGGATAGAGCGATTCGCAGTCGGTCCGGAGACTTGAGGAGAGCGCTATCCCCTCTCTCGCGGCGAAGATCGTCGCACCGTGTGCCCCTACATCGCGGCTGACGAGGATCGCCATCCCCTCTTCGAGCGCGCTTGCGGAGATGCCCCGCTTCTGAATCTCGCCGATGCCCGTCGTGTTGATAAAGAGCCGATCGACGCTCCCTTTGGGGACCACTTTCGTATCGCCGCTGACGATCTGCGCACCGTTGATCTCCAGCTCTTTTTTCATGCTTCTTACGATCTTTTCAAGCTCTCTTGTGCCAAATCCCTCTTCGATGATGACCGAGCACGTCAGATACTTCGGCTTCGCGCCCATCATAGCCAGATCGTTGCAGGTCCCGCAAACGGCGAGCTTCCCGATATCCCCGCCGGGGAAAAAGAGCGGACTCACGGTAAAGCTGTCGGTGGTGAAGGCGAGTCTGCCCTCATCGATGACCGCAGCATCTTCACTGCGTGCCAGGATATCGTTGTGAAAATGTTTGTAAAATATCCTGCTTATCAGTTCGCCGTTCTCCTGGCCGCCGTTTCCGTGGGCGATGGTGATCGTTTTGTTCATTTTAAGAGATTCCCATACTTGTAGTACGCTGCGCATGCCCCCTCGCTGCTCACCATACAGGAGCCTATCGGAGAGGTAGGTTTGCACGCCGTGCCGAAGATCGTACATTCGGGCGGTTTGGCCATCCCCCGCAGGATGTCGCCGCAGATGCAGAGCTTGTGGTCTTCGATCTCGGCGATCGGGAGGATCTCATGATAGATCTTCTCGGCATCGTAGCGGGCGTAGGCATCACGGAGTTTCAGGCCGCTTTCGGGGACATTGCCAAGCCCTCGCCAGCGAAAGAGATCGACCTTCTCAAAATATGTGTCGATCATCCGCTGCGCGTTGCGATTGCCCTCCATCGTCACGGCGCGCTTGTACTGTATCTCCAGTTCGCAGCGCTTCTCGACGAACTGCCGGACGATCATGCCGATCCCCTCCATCACATCCACCGGCTCGAAGCCGCTCACGACGACGGGACGGCGGTACTTTCGGGGAAAGGGTGCGTAGATCTTCGCCCCGGCGATCACGCTCACATGCGAGGGGCCCAGAAAGGCATCTATCTTGTTGTTGTAGCTGTCGACATGCTCGTCGCGGCTGTCGATCAGCTCCTGCATCACCTCAGGTACGGTGACATGATTGATATGAAAGAGGATATTGTCGATACCCTTTTGGATCACCTGATCGAGCAGCACCGCGGTCATCGGCGTCGTCGTCTCGAACCCGATCGCGAAAAAGATCACCTTTTTGTCGGGATGCTCCGCCGCGATCTTCTGACACTCCATCGGCGAATAGACAAACCGCACATCCGCCCCCTTGGCGCGGGCATCCTGCAGGCTGCCGTTGCTGCCGGGGACTTTGATCATATCCCCCAGCGTCACGAGAATCACATCCTCCTGCATCGCCAGCACATAGGCATGGTCGATCCGCTCCTTTGGCATGATACAGACAGGGCATCCCGGGCCGTGTATGAAGCGGATATTATCAGGCAGCAGCTGCGGTAGGCCGTACTTCATGATCGTGTGGGTATGGCCGCCGCACACCTCCATGATGTTGATCGGATGGTCGAGCTTCGCGGCATCTTCGGCGATGATACGGGCATAGGCTTTGATCGTCTCACCGTCTCGGAAATCGTCGTAGAGGTTTTTGAGCTGCAGCGCCATCAGGGGGTCCGGTTTTCGCAATTGTCATCTTCGAGGATCGTCCGCCGCCGCTCCTCCTCGTCCATCGTCTCCAGAATCTCCCGATAGGTCTCGATCGACTTGAGCGCCTCCGCTTCGTCGATTCTGTTCATCACGAATCCGATATGCAGCAGCACATAATCCCCCACCTGCACCTCGTCATCCGCCATCATCATGAGGTTCGCATCGCGCTGCACGCCCATCGTATCGACGGTGCACATCGTCTTGTCTTCGCTGATCCTGACCACTTTGCTGGGGATAGAGAGGCACATCAGCGCATCTCCATCTTGAATTTGATCCAGTCGGCGACCCGCTTGATCGACTCGATATCGTTGATATTGACCTCCAGGATATCGACATTGGGCTTGATGCGGCGGGCCTGGGCTTTTTCGGCTGCGATGTCGTATCTGAAATAGGGCAGCAGATCGGTCTTGGTGATCAGCACCAGATCGGCCTGACGAAACATCACCGGATATTTGGCGATCTTGTCCTCACCTTCGGGTACCGACACCAGCACGATATTGAGATGCGTGCCGACATCGTAGCTGGCGGGGCAGACGAGATTGCCGACATTCTCGACGAAGAGCACATCTATATCGTCCAACGGTATATCATGCAGTCCCTTGTGCACCATGAAGGCATCCAGATGACACGCACTGCCGGTCTGAATCTGCTGCGCGACGATCCCTTTGGCTTTGAGACGATCGGCATCTTTGTTGGTCTCCAGATCCCCCTCGACCACACCGAATCTGAAATCCGCCACATCCGCCAGATACTCCAGCAGCGTCGTCTTGCCGCTGCCCGGAGAGCTCATCAGATTGATCCCCAGCACACCCGCCTTTTCGAGATGGGCACGGTTGTGGTCGGCTTCATGATCGTTCTTGTCCAGAATCTTCTGAATCACCGAAATCGTCTTGGCATCGTTGAGCTGCGGATTGTGATGCAGATGCTCGTGTGCCTTCTGGTGTTCGTGGCTATGGTCATGATGGTGTTCATGATCGTGCGTATGCTCGTCTCCTGTGATACTGCAACCGCAATCTTTACACATA
>CAYLLC010000159.1:0-3438 GCA_964384355.1 uncultured Sulfurospirillum sp.
AATGAAACAACCGACCGACGAAGGCATACGCCTCAACAAATACCTCTCGCACAACACCAAATACTCCCGCCGTGAAGCGGATGAGCTGATCAAAAACGGCCATGTCAAGATCAAAGGCAAAGTGGTCACCGACCTCGCCACCCGCGTGCACAAAGGGGACAAAGTCTACCTCAAGGGACGCTTCGTACATCCCAAAAACGAATTTACCGTACTGGTCTACAACAAGCAGAAAGGGGAACTCGTCACCAAAAAGGATGACCGCGGGCGCAAGACGATCTACGACAGCCTCTCCAGACGCTACCACCACTACATCCCCGTCGGACGGCTCGACTATGCCAGCGAGGGGCTGGTACTGCTGACCGACGCACCCGATGTCGCGACGGCGCTGATGACCAGCAATCTCGAGCGCGTCTACTACCTCAAGATCAGAGGCAGCGTCACCGAAGCGATGGAAGAGGCGATGAAGCGGGGGCTGCATGCCGATGTCGCCACCAAAGGCGCGCATGCCAAAAGCGACATCGTCTCGATGGATTTCGCCCCCTTTCTCTGGTACAAGGTCCAGAAAGAGAGCGGCGGATACACCAAACTCAAAGTCGCCATCAACGAAGGCAAAAACCGCGAGCTACGGCGCTTCTTCGGATATTTCGACGCCGATGTGATGGACCTCAAACGGGTCGAATTCGGCGGTATCAGCCTCGATATTCCACCCGGCAAGAGCCGCTTTCTGACCAAGACGGAGTACCACTCGCTGCACACCTATCTCCAGGGGCTCAAAAAGAGTCGTGACTGATTTCGCCAAACTTTTCCGTCCCAAAAAGATAGAAGATGTCGTCGGGCAGAAGCACCTCGTCTCTCCGCAGAGCGCTTTTTACAAGCTGCTCCAATCGGGGAACATCCCCCACGCCTTCTTTTTCGGGCCTCCGGGCTGCGGCAAGACGACGATGGCCAAGATCGTCGCCGCCACCCTCGATGCACCCTTTTACGAGCTCGACGCCACCAGCCTGAAGGTGGAGCAGTTTCGCAAGATCTTCAACCAGTACAAAGGGACCCTCGTCAAGCCCGTCATCTTCGTCGACGAGGTGCACCGCCTGAGCAAGACGCAGCAGGAGGTGCTGCTGATTCCGATGGAGGAGAATATCGCCATCGTCATCGGCGCATCGACCGAAAATCCCTACTTCAGCCTCACCGCCGGGATCCGTTCGCGCTCGATGCTCTTCGAATTCAAGCCCCTGACACATGCCGATCTCTCGGAGCTGCTCGATCGCGTAGGTAAAGAGGTCCCATTCACGATCGACGACGATGCCAGAGCCTACCTCATCGCATCTTCGGCAGGGGACAGCCGCGCACTCCTCAATCTGCTGGAGTTCGCGATCAAAGTCGACAGCCACATCACCCTCGACACCCTCAAGTCCCTCCGCCCCACGATGCTCAAAGACGGCGTCAGCAGCGACGACACCCACTACAATCTCGCCAGCGCACTGATCAAAAGCATGCGCGGCAGCGATGTGGATGCCGCACTCTACTACCTCGCCAGACTGATCGACGGTGCGGAAAACCCCGAATTCATCGCCAGACGCATGGTGATTTTCGCCAGCGAAGATATCGGCAACGCCAACCCCAACGCCCTCAACCTCGCCGTCTCGACGATGCAGGCCGTCTCGAAGATCGGCTACCCCGAGAGCCGGATCATCCTCTCGCAGTGTGCGATCTATCTCGCCTCCTCCCCCAAATCCAACGCCGCCTACACCGCCATCAACGACGCGCTGAAATATGTCCGCGAGCATGATCCCCTGCCCGTACCCGACCACCTCAAAAGCCCCTCGCCCCAAGGATACCTCTACCCGCATGACCACGGCGGCTGGGTCCGGCAGCGCTATCTGACGAAGGCACTGCAGTTTTACAGATCGAAAAAGATGGGATTCGAAAAGAGGCTCGACGAGTGGCTGGAGAAGATCAGAAAGGGGTCATGAGCTTGCCATGACCCGGTGGCAGAATGAAAAACTTATTTCATCAGAGATTTGGCGGTATCGATCGCTTTGGAAGCTTTCCCGTCGGTATGCTTGTCGGCAACCTCTTTGGCTTTTTCGATCGCTTTATCTTTCAAAGAGCCATCCGTCAGCGCTTTTTTCGCCTCTTTTTTGGCATGCTCTTTGGCCATATCCGTCACCTTCTCGGTCGCTTTTTTCTGAACCGTTTCGGTAGCCTTCTGGGTCACGCTGTCGAGCATGGAAGCATTGAGCAGAGCAGCAAAACCTAACAGTGTTGACAGTACAAGAACTTTTCGCATGGTACTCCTTTAGATTTAGATATTATATGCATTGCATACACTTATATTCTATTTAATACCTATTAAATAAAACTTAATTTTTGTTTTTGTATTGTGTTACCTTATCGGAATCATGTGAAAATATAGTGTTACATAATGTTACATTTTTAGCTCCGATTAATACTATTTGCTATATATTGACGATAATAGTATACAAATATAAAAAAGGATTATATCGTCATGTCAGCCTATGCAACCGATCTGAAACAGCTTGCGGACAGATACGGCATCAAGCTCCTCAAAGAAGCTCTGCCTGATGGAATCAGCGGTATGATACAAAAAGAGCAGGATGATATTACCATCCGATACAACAGCGCCGAACCCCATTTGCGTCAGCGCTTTACGATTGCACATGAGCTCGGACATTTTCTGGCAGGCCATATTGACGAAAACCCTGTTTTTCGCGACAGCAACCAGAGCTATTCACAACACAATTACGATATCAAAGAGGTAGAAGCAAACAAAATAGCGGCAAAACTTCTCATGCCCGAGGAGAAACTGAAATATTTGATTTATGAAAAAAATATCACCTCTATTTCCGAGCTTGCCAAACGCTTCGATGTCTCCCAGCTCGCTATGCAGTACCGCCTGAAAAATCTCGGATGGATAAGCTGATGCAGGACGATCTCTCCGTCGACAATATCACCCCGTACGAAGAGGATATCGCACAGATAGAGCTCGAAGGGAAGCGCGACAATGTCAGAAACAGCCGTTTTCTCTTCGAAGCACTCTTGTTTCTCCTTGCGGTTTTGTATATTTTTGCCGGCGTGGTAACTTGCCTGATGCTGAATACGACATCACCTGTCCCTGCAACAAATACCGTCATTACCGTAACGCTCATTATGGTGCCGACCATTCTTACGCTTGCGCTGATGCGGTTTATGCTGGGCAACCATCGGCAGAGCGACGAAAAAAACATCCCCTCCGTTTCACTGAACTTTGGGAAAGAACTGATATCGCTGATCAAAGAGATCAAAAAAGAGAATTAACTATGAAAAAAGAACAACTTCAGCAAGCACACAAACTCTATAACGAAAAAAAATATGAAGAGGCGTTCGTCGCCTACGAGCGACTCGCATGGGAGGGCAATGCCGATGCGCAGACTTCGCTGG
>CAYLLC010000160.1:0-453 GCA_964384355.1 uncultured Sulfurospirillum sp.
ATCTACATCAATGTCATCTTCCACAAAATGCCCGTAGCGTTTTCGCATCGCTTCGCTGAGTTTGTAGAGATGGTTGTCCACAGGTTCCAGTAACCCCTGCACGACCAACCGCTCAAGGATCGCTCTTGCCTGCGCTTGTGTCGATGCTGTCAGTTTTCGGACATCGAGCAGCGTCACTTCACCTTTTTCGCAGGCATAGGCAAACAGGTCTGCTTCGGGTGAAGCAAGATGCACGCCGACTTCCTGCTGAAAGCGCTTTTGTTTATCACTCAGCAGTGGCTCTTTGAGCAAAATCAATTCAAAATCTTTGCCTGCTTTGTCGTTGTGCAGTATGGGAGGCACATTGCCCAGTTCGTGCCAGTTTTTGAAAATGGCGCGAATACCGCTTCCGGCCTGATCACTCATCCCTATGCGACGGAAGGCCGCTACGATCATTGGGTTGCGCAACTCTTT
>CAYLLC010000160.1:463-3379 GCA_964384355.1 uncultured Sulfurospirillum sp.
TTCCGTAGGTTCCAGCAATTCGGCATCGGTGGCAAACGCATCTCCGGGATTCCAGAAGATCGTACGGTCGAGATAGAACTTTATCGTCGCTTTGCGGGTGTGGTCTCCATAATCCTGATGGATCAGCAGGTTGATCGCAGCCTCGCGAAAAGCGATGTAGTCCGGTGGATCATCGTCTCTTCTGAGGGTTTTGGGATCGACCTTGAAAGGGTGCTCCGCCAGACGCATATATTTCTCGACCAGCCCGAACCAGGTCTGAAAGATATTCTCTTCGAAAACGATACGGTCGTCCCATCGTCTGCTGCTGTCATATTGATCGAACGCGACATCGATACGCTGGTAGTCCAGAATCGGTCTGGGGACGAGGAGCCTTACGAAGCGACTTTTCCCAAAAAGCAGCACGGCAGCGCGCGTGGGCAGCAATCTCTCCTCTTTTTCCACCACATAGTTCCATTCGATGAGGAATTCAAGATCGCTGAGAGACTCGTGACTGCCGGGCCGGACCTCTTCAAATCTGCGCCGGTACCAGCGCAGGGTCCCTTCGTCGAAAAAATTCTCTGCCGGAATATCTGCGACCACTTCACTGTCAAAACGGATCTCCGCACTATCTCGCAAGAATCGCTCGATCTCGGTCTGCGTGCATTGCTCATCTCCGGAGCCTTTGCGTATGTAGCTTTGTCGAATGTCTCCTTTGAGATAGACCGGTTTTTCTGCACGGGGAGACTCCGGTACGAAAAAGACCAGCAATGTCTTGCCGTCGTGTTCGATGCTCTCTTCTTTGACCGTAATGATACGATTGAGTTTTTTTCCGCTGCGCAGTGTCGAGAGAAAATCATTTTGTACTTTGTCTATCGCTTCCACACCAACCACTTCAAGCTCACCACTGCTGTCCTTGACGCCAAATACCAGCCATCCTCCCGAAGTATTGGCAAAGGCACTGACCGTTTTGTAGGCATCATCGGGGACGCCTCGACTCGCTTTTTTGCATTCGAAGTCGGTCCATTCGTATTTTTCGATGAGTTCAAGCAGTTTTTCTTTTGTCATTATCTACTCTATCACCAATCTCACTTTGCTGGGATCCTGCCCCCTGGTCAAGTCGTCGATATAATCATTGAATCGCTTCTTGAGCTCTTCGGGTGTCGCAGCGCTGCCTCCAGCCTGAACGGCCTTTTTGAGCGCATCGGCGCTGACCGGTATTTTGACAAGCCCGGAGAGCACCTCCTGCACTGCCTTGACGAAATCTGCATCGATCGATGCCGGCAGCTGCCTTTCTGCCAAAAATACCCGGAGCATATCTTTCTCTTTTTCCGGCAGAAGTTCGATGTTGGACTGTGTGACGGGATCTTCGAGGTTGTTGACGATCGTCTCCGTCCATTGCTCAAGCATCGCATCGAGCGTTTGGTCGATCTTGTCTAAAAGTTGTGCTGCAGACCCGCTGAAAGGTTCCAATGCCGGTCTGAAATTACAGTGCGGGCAGATGGGATTGTCGCTCAATTCCTGCTCTGTCAGAGAAAAGCAGCTTCTGATACCGGAGAGTTGCTCTTGCAGGTCGGTGAGCTGCTGCCTTGGCATCAGATCGATATTGGCAAGAAGCTGTAAGGTATGCAGCCTGTGATCTGACATCAGACGGGCTTTTCTTTTATCTTCATCGGCATTGAGTCTTGCGCGTGTATGCAAAGAGATATAGCGTGTGATATATGTTTTTTTAAGTCCTTCCAGCCCACTGGTTATCTCTCGAGATGTCGCTTTGAGTGTTTGCGGATCGATCGTTTGGAGCATTTCAAGTATATCGGCTTTGGTTGCGTGATACTGTTCGCTCCATTCATCCTGCTGCGGCAGATTGCTTTCTGCTGCAACAAGCCAGGAAACGGTTTGTGTATGGGTAGAGACAAACTCCTTGAGCACATCGAGGAGTTCAAGCTGCTTGATCGCATCGGTGTGACGACGGATCTCATCGGCAGAAAGTTTGAAGTTTTTCAGTTTGCCCGGAGTCGTATAGACTTGAAGCGATTCGAAAAAGCGTTTGGCATCTTCCATCGGACCTGCGGCATCAGCGAGTTCGCTGGCGGCGATGAGATCTCTGCTCCAGAAATGCAATCCCTGCTGGAGTGTCTGCTGTGCCATTACCACTCTTTTGACGATAGCGCCGATGGCTTGCTGGAGTGTCTGGACAGGTTCATCTTTCCCCTGTGTGATAAGCTGCGCGTTGCCCGGAGGAAGACCCAAAACCTCAAAAAGCGCTTTGATCGCAGGCAGGTTCCACTCTTTGGGCTGCTCGAGATGCTTGAAATTCACCAGTTCGTCCATACTCGTCGCCGCCAGATTTTTCAGTGTGGTCGCATCGAATTTGTTGCCGGTAATCGCCAAAACGATATCGCCCGAATAGACCAATGCTGCCAGTACCACGACAGTCCATTCAGGCTCCAGTCGCATCGATGCGGGGTTCATATACTCCAGCCCGTGATCATCCTGAAGGATCTCGTGGCGATTGACGACTTGTCCGTGACCTTTGCTATTTAAAAGGTCCAAAATATGTCGCGCATATTTGGAACGATACGGTTCAAGTCTCTCACCATCGAGCAGTTCAAGCGCATCCAAAACGGCTGATGCCTGTTTGGTACGGGTCTGCCCGGCGATGGCACGCAATGCATCCTGTGCTGCCTGAGTACGGTTGTTGCGCGTGATCTTGACGGTAAATCTGGGGTATTCCGGCGCCAACTCCTCGAAATGGCTCTCGAGACATATCGCGGAAATCGTGTTGATCAAGTCTCTAAAGTTGATCGTCTCTTGTGCGGAGAGCCCGGCAAGCTCTCGTACATCCCTGTTCTTCGCCCACTCAAGCAGTGGTTTGGTACGCCCTTGATAGGTCACTTCATAGGCTGTACCCATATGGTTTTGTAACCATTTGACCAATTC
>CAYLLC010000161.1:0-3339 GCA_964384355.1 uncultured Sulfurospirillum sp.
GCTTAGTTATTGGGGGAATTTGCTTTAGATATACTTTTTATTGTATTGTAGATTATAGAACAGGATTAGCATTAATTTTCACATCACCGGTCGTTTATCGTTGCAGTTTTTTCGCTTCTTGTTCTCATGTATGATGCAAACTTCGGCAAACCGTTTTTCGTCAATCCATAATATTTAAAAGTCACAATCGATCCGATCTTCGGTGCATGCATTCTCTCTTCTGCGCTAAAGCCATTCCCAAGCCTGAATGTTTTGCCGTTATCCAGTCGCAGTGTCAAGCTTCCCATCTTGCCGCTGTTTCTCCCCTTGCCGGGATTGATAGCCAGAACAACACCCTCTGCATCCTGAAAACTTTTGACTTTGAGAACCTGATCACTGCGTCCCGTCACATATCTGACTTGCGGGTTTTTGATCACAACGCCTTCTCCGCCTTTCGCTTCTACGGAGTGTAAAAATGTATTGAGCTCTTTTCTGTCATGACATACCCTCTGTCTGATGATATGAACATATCTGTTTCGATGCTTTTGGAACCACTTTTTCGCCTTGTTTAATCGATCGAGAAATCTCCCCTCGGCGTAGGGCACCTCAAATATATTATATGTAACCGTTTTCCATCTATCAGAGGGTGTGCTATCCAGGACAATCGACTGTACCGCTTCGAATGCGCTCCTTGCGATCCACAGCTCACCATCGAGCGGAAACGGTGGAAAGTTATGAATAAAATAGTCCGGTGCAGCTATCCTGTAACCCTGCTTGGTCATCAGCTTTTTCCCATCCCAATATCCCCGCACGCCGTCTAGTTTTTCACTCATGACCCAGCCGGAGATATTCTGATCTCTGAATGTCTGCGGTCTCTGTATATCCAACGCAAGCAGGCTGCATGCTATAAGTGTTACCGTCCATATCTTCCACATACTGCATAAATCGGCAATAACGCTCTTTGTTGCAGTTTCTAACCCTCTTTTGCTAAAATAGTCCCAACATAGAGGGGAGATAGATGGTATATGATATTTTGATAATCGGCAGTGGCGGTGCGGCTCTCAGTGCGGCTCTCGCCGCAAAGGAATCCGGAGCCAATATCCTGGTCGCAAGCGAGGGCTACCCCACCCGCAGCCAGACATGTATGGCACAGGGCGGTATCAACGCAGCATTGGGAAACAGTGAACCGGACAACCCCGAAATGCATATAGAGGATACGATCAGAGCCTCCGGCAGACTCGCTTCACAGGGGATGGTTCAAGCCCTCTGCGAAGATGCACCCGCCACCGTAGCATGGCTGGAAAAGATCGGCGTGCCTTTCAGCCGTACCGCAGAAGGGAAGATCGCCCAACGCTCTCTGGGCGGTGCATCGAGCAAACGCGCATGCTACTCGCAGGATTATACGGGACTCAAAATCCTCCATACACTCTACGACCAATCCCTCAAAGAGGATATCGAATTTCTCCATGAACACCATCTGCTTGACTTTTGCCTCGACGACGGGAAGATCACCGGTGCCGCCTTTTACAACATCCGCACCGGAGACATCGTCACGATAGATGCCAAAAGCGTCATCGTCGCCACCGGCGGATACAGCGGTATCTACTACGGCAACACCACCAACACTTACCAGTCGACCGGCGACGGTGTCGCTGCGGCGCTGCGTGCCGGTGCTGCCCTGTCCAATATGGAATTCGTCCAGTTTCACCCTACGGCACTCAAAGGCTCCGGCGTACTCATCTCCGAAAGCGCCCGCGGTGCCGGCGGCATCCTCGTCACGGAAAGCGGAGAGCGATTCGTCGACGAACTCAAGCCGCGTGATGTCGTCAGCAGAGCGATCTGGAACGAAATCAGCAAAGGCAGGGAAGTCTTTCTCGATATCCGACATCTGGGTGAAGCATTCATAGACGAAAACATCCCGCAGGAGCGCAAGCTCTGTATCACCTACGCCGGAATCGACCCGGTACATACACGCATCCCCATAGCGCCAGTGGCACACTACAGCATGGGAGGTATCGATGTCGATAAGCGCATGATGAGCAGTATCAGCGGCCTTTTTGCAGTCGGGGAGTGCGCCAATGCCCATATTCACGGCGCCAACCGACTGGGCGGAAATTCATTGCTGGAGATCGTATCGATGGGGAGAAAAACGGCTAAAGAGGCGACACGCTTCGCACACACCCGCACAGACGGCATACAAAATCGACCACACCCGCAAAAACGCATAGAGCACATCATGCATGCACCCGATAAAATCGACTTCTATGCCCAGAGAGAGCAGCTCGGCCGACGCTTCTACACACAAGCGGGGATCGTACGCAACGGAGACCAACTTCAGGAGGCACTCTCGCATGTCCGGGAGGTGCAGCGGCAGTTGCCCGATATGGGAATCACCGACCATGGCAAAATCTACAATACCAACCTGATCGAGCGCCTCAAATTCGAAAATTCGCTATTGCTTGCAGAGGCGATACTGCATGCGGCACTGCTGCGGCAGGAGAGTCGCGGGGCACACTTCCGGGAGGATTATCCCGAACCGGATCCCAAATACGAAAAAGAGAGCCTCACCACCCTCGAAAAAGGCGAAATCAGGACCCAATTCCAAAAGGTTGCCTCATGAAACTGCATATCGAGCGCTTCTGTATCCACCGAGAGCCAAACAGCGTCACACAGAGCTATGAAATACCGCTTGCAAACTGTACGCTGCTGGAAGCCCTCACCTATATCAAAACCAAAATCGATCCTACCCTCACCTTCAGCAGCGGATGCCGAAGTGAAGTGTGCGGCAGCTGCGCGATGCGTGTCAACGGCAGAGAAGTACTCGCATGCGGCTACAAGCCACAGGATGGTGACACTATCGAGCCGCTGACCAAAATGCCGCGGATCAAAGATCTCGTCGTCGATCACATGCCCGCACAAAATACGCTAAAACGCGTCAAAAGCTGGCTCGATCGACCCGCCGATACAGAGAAAATGCTGCCCGAAGAGGAGAAGCGTATCGAAAAACAGACCGACTGTATCCTCTGCTCCAGCTGCTTCAGCGCATGCCCTGTGCTGGAGGTGGATCAGGCATTTCTGGGACCTTTCGCGCTCACCAGAGCCTACCGATACACCAGCGATGTGCGCTGCAGCGATCCCAAAACACGCATCGACGCCGTTCAGGAGAAGGGTGTGTGGGAATGTACCCTGTGCGGCGAATGTACCGCCGTATGCCCCCAGGGAATCGACCCGAAGATGGATATCATGATGCTGCGCAGCCAGAGTACGCAGTACGGCTACAGCGACCCTTCGTTTGGCGGCGGAGGCGACGACATGTTCGGCGGCGGATTCGACCCCGGATTTTGAGATATGCTATAATTA
>CAYLLC010000162.1:0-3268 GCA_964384355.1 uncultured Sulfurospirillum sp.
ACGATTCGGATGGCTATGGCTGGTTCGTACCCGATACCCCGGTCTGTATCAGCGGCTACCTCAGTGCCGGATACGACAGCAAAGAGCAGACAGATCCCGGATTTGACGATATCGCGCTGTTGCTCTATGCCAACCGGGGGCGCTATCATCTGCTCTCCGAAGCCGAAATTTCCGATCTATCGGTCAGAAAGCCCGATCTCGGCACCGCACCGCTGCTCCTGGAGCGCTTACAGTTAGCCTACGATCTGGATAGCGACGATACCGTCACGATAGGCAAATTCAATTCCGATATAGGATTCTGGAATCTCGCACGCATCTCCATCCTCACAGATACCACCACTGCACCCCATATACTCGAGCATATCTTCCCGGAGCTGACCACAGGACTCCTCTACAGACACCGTTTCGACGATACCGACCGTACACTCTCCCTCACACTCCAGCACAACGAAGCCATCGACAACCGCTACAACAACATGCGCATCGATCGTCACTATGCCATAGGATACAGCGCCTACACGGAGTATCTGACATGGCGGCTCAATGCCGGTCAATACCGTAAAAAAGACCATACCCATGCATGGTATGCAGGTGCAGGCATGCGTATCGAAAAAGAGATGTGGCGTATAGACTCCGAACTCTTTCACAAACAGAGCCGAAAAGGAGACGATACCCCTTACGACGGCTATCTCCAGCTTGTCACACATATCACCGATACGGTCGACAGTATCCTTCGGGGAGAGTATTACAGAGATGATTCGGCAGATGTCACCGAAGGGATCATGCTGATAGGACTCACATACCGTCCGTCGGGTTCGTTCACGCTCAAAGCAGAGTATCTGCACCACACCAGACTCCCGGAGAACCGCTTTGTATTCTCTCTATCGGTGCTCTTTTAAGATGAAAAAGATTCTGCTGCTGCTCATGTTTACGACCTTATGGCTCGAATCAGGCACTATCTGTATTATCTCCTCCTCCGACTTTCCCGCCCGCCGACTCTCCGCCGCACAGGTTCGTGCGATATTTCTGGCCCAAAAGAGATGGATTGCAGATACCAGAGTGCTGCCGATCAACTATCCGCCGGAAGATCCGAGCCGCCAATGCCTGGAAAGAACGATACTCAAAAAGAGCAGACAGAGTCTGAGAAGATATTGGCTCAAGGCACACTACAACGGGCATCGCCCGCCCAAAGTGGTCAAGAGCAGCGAAGCGCTGCTCGCATATCTGCGCGAAGTCCCCGGAGCAATCGGCTATGTCGATGCCAACACGACACTCCCGGTATGGGTACAGAGACTCCACGAAACCGACTGCAGATGAAACAGCTGGGCAAAACGCTTCCTGTCGGTTTCAAACTTTTCGCGCTTTTTATCATACTGCTGCTGCTGGTCGAAACGGTCGCCACGCTTTTTGTCCGCCAGCATGAATCGTCACTGCTCCTGCAGCAAGCGCACAAAAGACTCGAAAAAGAGCTCGACGCCTACTCCGAAAGAGTCACCGACCACCTGAGCCATCTGCAAAAGGAGACTATCTTTCTCTCGAAGCTGGAGGTGATGGACGATATCCTCGCCAAAGATATAGATCAGCGTATCCTGACGCTGCTGGAGCAGAAATCATCCGATCTGGCAGAGGGTATTCTGCTGCTGATCACCGATCCCCAAGGCAAAGTCATCATCGCCCCCAAAGGCTACCTCGGGCTTCCGATCGATGCCTTCCGCAGCAGTTATCTCAGACTGCAGGCGCCGCTTTTTACCTCATTTTCACCATCTGACAGGAAGCGCATCGGTACCCTGTGGCTGCTCTATCCCTATCGCAATCTCCGCAACCTTCATACCGAAAATCCCGCCAAAAAGATCTGGCTTCAGCCTCCCGGCCATACGCCGCACTTCCCCGTACCCGATACGCACGAGAGCCTGGTCGTCTCGAAGCGACTCGATCAGATACTCAAAGGCTGGACGATCCACCTCTCCTACCGCAAAGAGCGGGCCCTCTCGACACTGCATGAGATCGAAGAGATACAGTTTTACACCTTTCTCTTCTCATCGGTGATACTCGCACTGCTGCTGTGGATCCTCTCCAGATGGATGACACTGCCCCTGATACACCTGCTCAGAGAGTCGCAACAATCCCTCGAAGCCAAGAGTACCTTTCTCTCCACCATCTCGCATGAGCTGCGCACGCCTCTGGGCTCGATCCTCAACCTCACGCAGCACCTCATGCTCACCAACAAACAGCCCAAAAACCTCAAGATGCTCACAGGCATAGAGACCGCCGCGACACATCTGCTGGCGATGATCAACAACATCCTCCAGCTCTCCAGACTCGAGGCCAGAGAGATCATCGTACACAAAGAGCGGGTCGATCTGGAGGGGATTATCGCAGAGATTATCGAGATCACGGAGCCGCTCATGCTCGAAAAGGGGATCGCCTTCAGCCCCCGCATCGATATTCATCCCTCCACGATCACGACCGATGCCAACCTCCTCAAACAGGTCATCATCAACCTCCTCTCCAATGCCATCAAATTCACCGACAAAGGAGAGATCGGCCTCACTCTCACCAACCAGCACAACCGCTATCGTCTCACTGTCGAAGACAGCGGCATCGGTATCGACAGAGCGCGCCTGCGGCATCTCTTCACTCCATTCTATCAGGCACACGCGAACCTCGATACATTCAGACAGAGCAGCGGGCTGGGGCTGGCACTGAGCCAGAAGGTCGCCCGTCTGCTCGGCGGAAAGATCACGATAGAGAGTGCAGGAGTCGGCAAAGGCGTCACGGCGATCTTCGATTTCAGAAGTCTGTGACTGCGCGTATCAATCCCTGGCGATCGTGAAGCCCACACCTCGTACGGTGGTGATGAGCCTGGCGGCACTGCCGAGCTTTTTTCGCAGGTTTTTGATATGTGCATCGACGATATTGCTGGTTTTGAGCGCGTTGAATTCCCGATTGAGATGCGCTTCGATCTGATAGCGCGTCAGGACGATGCCGCGGTTTTGGACCAGAAGCTCCAGCAGTTCGAACTCCTTTCTGGAGAGATGGATCGCTTCGCCATCTACACAGACACGGCGCGCGGCAAAATCTACGCTGAGATTTCCGATATCCGCGATACTGCTTTTTTGCACCCCTTCACGCCGCAGCAGCGCACGCACCCGGGCGAGCAGCTCGATATGCGAGAAGGGCTTTTGCATGTAGTCGTCCGCTCCCCCGTCGAGCGCCTCGGCTTTTTCGACCGCTTCGGATTTGGATGAGAGCATCAGCACCGGCGTAT
>CAYLLC010000163.1:0-1989 GCA_964384355.1 uncultured Sulfurospirillum sp.
GTGGGGCTCTTCTCCCTGATCAATCCGACCGGCTCGCTGACGATGTTCAAAGCCGAATCGACGGGCATCCGGATGGAGAAGATCACACCCAAGATCAAAGATACGGCACTGCGGCTCTGGCTGATCTATCTCTTTCTGACATTTCTGGATGCGCTGCTTCTGAAGCTGGGAGGCATGTCACTCTTCGATGCCGTCAATCACGCCTTTTCGACCATCTCCACGGGCGGCTTCTCCACCAAAAACGCTTCGCTCGGCTACTGGGGCGGCAACGATTACATCCTCTGGGTGACGACGATCTTCATGACACTCTCTGGGATCAACTTCCTGGCGCATCTGCGCCTGTGGGGCGGCGATCTGAGCGGTTACAGGAGCGAAGAGGTACGCTGGTATCTGATTATTTTCGTGGTGCTTTCGCTGCTTCTGACGCTGGTGCATGCGCTCGGCTCGCATGACGGTATAGGATACAGCGCGACACATGCATTTCTGACGATATCGTCGGTGTTGACGACGACGGGGTTCGCTTCGCTCGATTATGAGCGGTGGGGCAGTGCGGCGATAGCGATCGTCTTTGTCGCGATGTTTGTCGGCGGCAACGCCGGTTCGACCGCCGGCGGCGTCAAAGTGATCCGCTATATCGTGCTTTTTAAAAATATGTTTCTGCAGATGCGTGCGATCCTCCACCCCAATGCTGTCTCGGGGATCTTCATCGATCAGGGGCGCATCGGCAGCAAGATTCTGGGGAGCGTGAGCGGGTTTTTTCTCCTCTTTGTCATGACCAATACGATCGTCACACTCTATCTCTATATCAGCGGATACGATCCGATGACCTCGATCAGCACCGCCGTGGCATGCGTGGGCAACATCGGCCCGGGATTCGGCGCTACCGGACCGGCGCAGAACTACCATCTCTTCAGCGATACACAAAAGGTCGTGCTCGCGATCGCGATGATCATCGGCAGACTGGAGTTCTATACGGTGATGATACTGCTCTCGCGTGATTTCTGGAAACGCTACTGAGATTATACATATCATAAGAATAACAAAAAAATCGTTTTCGCCGATATAGTCTGAAAGACTACATGCATAAAGGCACAACGATGAAAAAGTTCGACGCGCTTCCCCTTGCCAAAATGTTTTCGATCCTGATTCTGATGATCGCATTCGTCGTCTCATCGGCGATCCAGAGTGTGAAATATTATCAGAGCAAGGCGATTCTCGATCAGGAGCTCGCCTCCAAAGCCCAGATGGTCCTCGATCTCGTCAAATCGGAGAAATCGGCTGCCAGTGACAACATCCGGAGCAAAGATGTCTCCTATCGTATCATCGATCCCGCTACCCGACCTGCCGGCACTACGGAGGCGCGGATCGCCAGGCAGATAGCCGGGGAGGGTGCTGCAGCAGTGACGATGCGGACTGAGTCGCACTATATTCGCGCGGTCAGAAGAGATGATGGCAAGATCGCCTATGTCTCCCTCTCGCTCGACGCATATCATACGGCGCTGCACAATCTGATCGTCAGCTCGCTGCTGCTCTGGCTGCTCAATATCACGATACTCCTGACGATGATCAACTTCCTCTTCAAGCGTCTGATCGTCAACCGTATACAGGAGATACTGGGCGTCATCGACAATGTCTCGAAGGGGAATTTCATCGATGAAGAGATCTTCGACGCTGCCAGATTGCGTCCTCAGAGTCACAACGAGATCGATCAGATCTATCTGAGCCTCTATCGCATGACGCAGAGTCTCAAACCGGTCCTCGAAGATGTGATCAAAAACAGCAAAGAGGTGGTATTTGAATCGCTCTACGGCTAGGGCAAAGTCAAAGACAATGTCTCTCTGATCCGCAGACAGAACGAAGCGGTGGAGATGTCCAACAGCCGCATATCGGCGATCATGCAGATGAGCAGCAGACTGGAGCAGAATCTACATGAATTGCTCGAGAAGGCGGAAAAGTCGATGAACACGGTAGGAGAGGGTGTCGCGATCG
>CAYLLC010000163.1:2089-3264 GCA_964384355.1 uncultured Sulfurospirillum sp.
GCGATCGATGCAGCAGACGATCAGGCTGGTGGAGGAGCTGCGGGAGTTCGCCGGTGAGATCTCCACGACCCTCTCCAGAATCAGTGACATCGCCAACGAAACCAACCTGATCTCGCTCAATGCCGCCATCGAAGCGGCGCGTGCGGGAGAGCATGGGCGCGGATTCGCCGTCGTCGCGGAGAAGATCCGTGAACTGGCGGATATCTCGCTGCAGAACGCAGCCGAAATCAACAAAGTGATCGGCTCGATCCAGTCCAATATCGAGAGTGTCTCCAAAAGCGCCTACCATACCAACGATATCATCGAGTCCCTCAACGAAAGCTCCGAAGTGCTGCATCGCAACTTCTCGATTATCGACAGTGTGATACAGGATACCGGCCATACGCTCAAGAGCTTCGGAGAGGATTTTATCGAGCAGGAGCAGCAGCTCAAAAGCGTACAGGAGGATCTGAGCAGCGTCTATCAGAGCTCCGAACTGCTGGGCGGCAACTCCGAAGTCGTGGAGGAGTCGATCAATGCGATCACCGAGATGAGTGCCCATCTGCAGCAGGTCTCCGATCAGTTCGATGTGATGGTCGACAAACGCTCCAGCGTGCGCAAACTGATCGTACCGCCGATCGTCGTACATGTCAGCAACGGCAAAGCACTGATCGACTGCTATGTCTACGACATCTCGGAGGGAGGCATCTCTCTGATCGTCACCAAAAAAGATGAACGCTTCAAATGCGAACCCGGCGCAGCCTACACCCTCAAAACCGACGAAAAGAGGCTGAATCTCGACGGCCGAAGAATCGAAATGGTCTATCTCTTCAACAAAAAAGATGAAACCACTATGCGCATAGGGGCGAAATTCGTCTGATATCTGTCAAAAAGCGATGAATAGTGAAAGAGCCAAAAGGATGGAGGAGGCAGAACCATCCTTTTGGCTTGATCTCCGGCGGTTTTACAACCAGCCGTCGGGGTCGAAGGCGTCGTCGTCAAGGAGGCTGTGATCGACATAGACGCCTTCATCGAAGTCCATAGCATGCAGGGACAGACCGCTGATGCTGATGATTCCCATCACGGAAACATAGCGGATAAAATTTCGTCTTGCTCTGTTCATCGGTCGGCTCCTCTGTTCTGTACGAACGGGGCTATTGTAAAACAAAAAGGTGAAAGAAAAGTGAAATCGCTTT
>CAYLLC010000164.1:0-3234 GCA_964384355.1 uncultured Sulfurospirillum sp.
AAGTGGCACGCTCGATAGGAGTCGAACCTATAACCTACAGATCCGAAGTCTGTTGCTCTATCCAATTGAGCTACGAGCGCTCAAATCTGCACAAAAAATGGGGTGGATGATGGGTCTCGAACCCACGACCCCCAGAACCACAATCTGGTGCTCTAACCAACTGAGCTACACCCACCATTTTGTTGTATGATGGTCGGAGTGAAAGGATTCGAACCTTCGACCCCTTGGTCCCAAACCAAGTGCGCTAACCAGGCTGCGCTACACTCCGGATTCAAAACTCTGTCGTTTTGAGTGTGAGATTTTACTGTAAAATTCCTAAGATGTCAAGCGATTTTGACACAATTATCGAAAATTGTATCAAAATCACAAATGATTTATTCTTTTACGCTTTCTGTTCGAATTCGATCAGGCCTTCCGTCGGGGAGCTTGCCGTGGCGAAGGGCTTTTTGGGTATTCGGCCCGCCAGATAGCTGATACGGCCCGCCTTGACGGAGAGCTTCATCGCTTCGGCCATCATGACGGGATCTTTGGCCTGTGCGATGGCGGTATTGGTCAGGACGCCGTCGGCACCGATCTCCATCGCGATCGCGGCATCGCTGGCGCACCCGATACCCGCATCGACGATGACCGGTACATTGACCGCCTCTTTGACGAAGAGGACATTGTAGCGGTTCTGGATACCCAGTCCGCTGCCGATGGGTGCAGCCAGAGGCATGACGGCTGCGGCACCGGCGTTTTCGAGGCGTTTGGCGATGATGGGGTCGTCGTTGGTATAGGCCATGACGGTGAAGCCCTCTTTTGCCAGCACTTCGGTCGCTTTGATCGTGTCGATCACATCGGGGTAGAGCGTCTTGGCGGTATCTCCGATCACCTCCATCTTGATGATGTCGATACCGGTCGCTTCGCGTACCATGCGAAAGAGGGTGATCGCCTCATCGGCCGTGGTGCATCCCGCGGAGTTTGGCAGTATCTGGACATCGGTGTCTCGGAAGTAGTCCATCAGGTTCTCTTCGTCGGGGCTGGTGATATTGACACGGCGCACGGCGACGGTGATGAGATTGGATCCGCTGGCGAGTGTCGCATCGCGGGTGGTTTTGAAGTCGGGATATTTTCCGCTTCCGACAATCAGACGGCTTTCGAAGCTGTATTTGCCTATTTTGAGTGGTTGGTCGGTCATGCATTTCTCCAGGTTTTAATAAGAGTAATTCTATCCTATTAATATTAATTTTAGGTTAACAGAACTTTCTTGACGGACTCGGGATAGAGTGCGTGTTCCGTTTGTGCAATTTTAGCTTTAAATTGCTCAAAGTCCAAACCGTCACACCCAAAGCATGCCTGATCGACGATTTCGCCGCTGTCGAGCTCGGAGGTGACCATGTGGGTCGTCACGCCGGCGACCTTCATATCCGACGCGAAGCTGCGCTGCAAAGCATTGGCGCCTTTGAAAAGGGGCAGGAGAGAGGGGTGGATATTGATCGCGCGAATCCGGTCGGTGAAAACCGGGGTGAGAATACGCATAAATCCCGCCAGTACCGTCAGATCGACACCATGCGATGCGATGATTTCCACCAGAGCGGTGTCGAAAGCCTCTCTGCTTCCAAACTGCGTATGATCGAGGATGACCGGTTCGAGGCCATACTTTCGGGCGCGCATGATGCCGTTGGCATGCGGGTTGTTGGTCAGTGTGAGTGCGACTTCGATCGTCGTATCGCCGAAGGATTTGCGATGGAGTGCGCGGATGAGCGCTTCGAGATTGCTCCCCTCGCCGCTGAAGAGAATCGCGATCTTTTTCAGAGACACTTGACCCCTTCGATCAGATCATGCGGGCGCAGGGCGTAGTTGTTTTTGTCGAAGTGGCGGGCGCTGAGTGCGTGGGCGATCGAGCCGCTGATCGCCGCATCGAGCAGTGTGTATCCCTGTGCCAGCAGCGACGCGATCAAGCCGCCCAGCACATCGCCGCTGCCTCCTTTGCTGAGGACATTGCTGCCGAAGGGCTGGACATAGATTTTGCCCTGATGGACGATGAGGGTGTTGGCGCCTTTGAGGACCAGTACCAGATCGGGATAGTGTCGTCCGAAGCGCTCCGCATAGCCGAAGCGGTCCGCCTGGATCTGCGCTACGGTGGCATCCGCGATGCCCGTGGTCGCGAGCAGCGCGGCGAACTCTTTGGGGTGGGGCGTGAGGACGAGGTTGCGCTTTTTGGCGAGGACCTCTCTGAGAATCTCATGATAGAAGAGATCGGCGTCGATCAGCACCGGCAGGTCGTGATCGAGCAGAAACTTCGAGAGATAGGCGTTGTCAAACTGATTGCCCAACCCCATGCCGATGCAGATGGCCGTCACATTGTCGGTCAGGGTCGTGGAGCTCATCAGCTCATAGGGGACGGTGTAGGGTTCGTTTTCGACGACGGTGACCAGCCCCACGCCGAAGGCATAGGCGGCTTCCGCGGCGATGATTCCCGCTCCCGCCTTTTTGCCGGCGACGACATTGAGATGCCCGAAGTTGCCTTTGTGGCAGTTTTTGTGGTGGCGCAGGGGGAGCTTGAGATCGCTCCGCTCCAGCAGCCATGTGTCGCTCTCTTCTTCGTAGAGTGCGGGGGAGACACCCAGATCGGCGCAGACGATCTCTCCGACGAAATCTTTTGCGACATCGTTGTAGAGCGCCGTTTTGCGTGCGCCCATCGTGACGGTGAGATCGGCTTCGAAAGCGACATTGGCGACATTCCCTTTTGCATCGATGCCGGTAGGGATATCGCATGCGATCTTGTAGCCCTCGAAGGCATTGAGTGTCTCGACGATACTCTGCGCGCGTCGCTCGAGCGGTTTGCTGAGCCCCGACCCAAAGAGCGCATCGACGATCACATCGGCATCGTCCGGGTCGTCGACGATATTGACGCAGACCTTCTCAGCCCGCTGCAGCTGCAGCTTCGCCATAGCCGATTTCGCACCGTAGGGGAGGCAGAGGGTGACTTCGTCGTAGTGTCCTTCGCACATGCGCGCCAGCGCGATACCGTCCGCGCCGTTGTTGCCGGGTCCGCTGACGATCAGAATCGAACGGGCTTCCTCGGGGATCGCCTCTCTCAGCGCCATCGCAGCATGCTCCATCAGGAGATCTTCGCTCAAGCCGTAGCGGTCGTAACATTTGCGATCGAGTGTGGCGACTTCGTAAAAGAGAGGTTTCATGTCGTCTACTTTAGCATAGCTTCTCTTACAGGGTGCTCAGCGTTTGTGGTAT
>CAYLLC010000165.1:0-3147 GCA_964384355.1 uncultured Sulfurospirillum sp.
AGCGAGTAGCGGTGGGCGGTGTCTCGGATCTGATACCAGAAGACCTGCCCCAGTCCCGTGGTATTGGGGCCGAGTGTCGGTTTGCCCCAGCCTTCAGGGATATCGGCGTTTTGCAACCGCTCCGAGACCAGCTGCCTGAGAAAGTAGGTGTCGTATTTGTCGTCGAAAAAGACCGAGATATAGGAGAGCCCGAAGATCGAGTTGGACATGATCGTCTTGACGCCGGCGATACCGGAGAGGACCGATTCGATCGGGTAGGTGATCAGCTTTTCGATATCCTCTGCGGAGTTTCCGGGGCTCTCGGTATAGATGACGACCTGTTTGGGGGTGATATCGGGAAATGCATCGATAGGAATCTCCCGATAGGTCTTGTACCCCATGACCGCTATGGCGATGAAGAGCGCGATGCTCAGCAGCTTGTATTTGAGTGAGATTTCTATGAGTCGGTTCAGCATATCAATCTCCGTCACCCAGCTCCGATTTCAGGAGTCGGGATTTGACATAGTAGCATCGGTCGCTGACATAGGGTTCGCCCTCTTTGAGCCCTTCGACGGCGGCATAGCGCTCATCTTCGGCGACGATTTTGACTACCTTCGGTCGGTAGGTCTCCTTTTCGGGGACGAAGACGACCCATTCGTTGTCGAAGAAGGAGAGTGCCGTTTTTTTGACTGCGAGGCGCTCGAAGTGCGGAGCGATATAGATCGTGGCCGGGACATAGGCATCGACGAAGAGATCGCTGACATTGGCGTCGATCGCCGAGAGCGCTACGATACGCTGTGTGCGGGGATCGACGCGCGGCAGGATCTGTGTGATACGGGTGGGGATGTCTCTGCCCAGATAGTGCATGGTGGCTTTGCGGGCGTTTCGGATCGTATCGGCATATTTGAGCGGTACGAACGATTTAAGATAGAAGGAGCGCTCTTTGACGATTTCGACGATTCTGGAGTTTTCGGTGATGACGGCATGCAGCGGTTGCAGAATCTGTGAGACGATACCGTCGCTGTGGGCGCGCAGGATATAGCGGGATGTCGGTCTCTTGAGGCTTTTCGTATCGATACCGAGTGTATGCAGCTGTGCCGTGAGGGTATCGAGTCTGGAGCGCAGCGCATTTTGCGAGATGCTCTGTTCGTTCAGTTTCTGGAGCGAGGTCAATCCTCGTTTGTAGAGCTTACGGGTCGCTTCGTAGTTGCGTCTGGCGGCGTCGTACTGCTTTTTGAGTGAGAGGTACTCCGAAGTCATCCGGGAGAGTGTGATCGAATCTATCGAGGCGATGGGCCGGCCCTTTGCGATCCGCTCTCCGGCTTTGACGAAGTAGCGTTCGATATGTCCGTCGAGCAGGGACATGACCGATTGTCTGGCGTTGGATAGCTGGATGATCCGGGCATTGATATCGATCGTCTGGGAGAAGCGATGCTTCTGCACCCGGTCGATGGGGATATCCGTCGCATAGAGTGTGGCAGCGATGATGAGTGTGGTGACTGTTTTAATCATTGTAAACTCCGTTGAGATAGTTTTGTCGGATGGTGTTGAGATCGAGTTTGGTCGCGATCTCGATCGATCGTTTTCGGGTCTGTATCATGCTGTTTTTGACCTCCTGCAGTTCGAGCAGGTTGACATTGGCTATTTTGTAGCCCTCTTCGAGCATCTTCAGCATGCTGCGTTGTTCGCGCAGCAGCTGCCGTGTGTCGTCGCGCAGTCTGAGCAGCAGGGTGCGTTCGCGTCGGAGGCGTTTTTGCAAGATGGCGTTTTTGGCTTTGTATCGCTCGATGGCGTAGGTGCGCTGCCTGATCGAGAGCGAGGCGATTTTTCGCTCCGCTTCGCCTCGGTTGAAGAGTGCGACGGGCAGCCGAATCCCCGCACGGACGATATCCTGATCGGGCTCTTTCTCATACTCCGTAAAGAGCGAAAAGGATGTGACTTTTCTGCTGTCGACGCGTGCTTTGTATCGGGCTACATCGATACCTGCATGCAGCAGTGCGAGCTCGGGGTTTTCGCTCCGGGCGGTGTGCTGCAGTGTGAATCGATGTGTTCCTGTCAAGGCTATCTCTTCGGTGATGCCCGCCTCGGCGAGCAGTGTGTAGTAGGCTTGCTCCTTTTGCAGCGCCGTCGCGGCGGTTTGCTGCTCGCTTCTGTGATAGGCGAGTCGGGCCCTGAGATACTCTCGCTTGGCGATCGTACCGGCATGGTAGCGCGATGCCGCGATGTCGAAGATCTTTTTGGCCAGTTTCTTCTCTTCGAGGGAGAGTCGCCAGAAGGCGTATTTTTGCCGATAGGTGAGATATTTTTGCGACAAGGCACTGACGATGCGGGCGTGCAGCAGCCGGCGTTTGAGGCGTGCCTAGCTTTTGCGTTTGTCGCCCAGTGCTCTGAGCTCTTTTTGTCTCTGCGGGAGCGGGATCTCCTGTGACAATCCCAGGGCGTATCCGCGCTTTTGGTCATATCCGGCGACTCCGCCTTCGATCCGGGGATTCTGGAGTCGAGTCTCTTTGCGTGTCAGCCATGCCGACTGTGCGATCCGGGTATCTGCGGCCTGGAGCTCGGGACTGTTCTGCAGCGCCAGATCGAGAAAACGGGTAAACCGATCCGCATAGAGGGTGCAGGTCAGCAGCAGCATAGGTATATAGATCTTGTGCATTGTATATCTCCTTGCGCGGAGCTGTGTCACTCCGGTGTCAAAATTGAAAAATCGGGCAGGGGTATGGGTAAGGGGTTATGAGTGGCGTATGGGCGGTTTGATAGATGTGAAGGGTATCTGTCTGGGATAGATCGACGACAGGCTGTAGGGTGCCATATCTACGCGTCTGTCCGGATAGAGGCGCAGTGGCTCCGTGATGATGCATGCGATGTGGTAGATGTAGTGACCGCTGCAGAGTGCATCCGCGTCGTGCGCATGCAGATCCGGCTGGGAAAACTCGGCGATATAGGAGGTCACACTGCAATGATCATGTGCACTGTCATGCCATGCGATGGCATACTCATGCACGATCGATACGCTGAGTGCGAGCAACAGCAGCAGTGCGACAAGCCGATTCGTTTTCATACCGATATTATAACATATTTTTATCGTAATTTCTTATACTACGACAAACTGCCCCATCATGCCCGCGTCTTCATGCTCGAGAAAGTGGCAGTGGTACATGTAGGGGT
>CAYLLC010000166.1:0-3055 GCA_964384355.1 uncultured Sulfurospirillum sp.
CGCCTGCTCCCGTACCAGCGGTACGAAGACGAATCCCGGATACTCCTGCGCTTCGACTTTGGTGTCGGAGAGCTTTTTGAACCGGTAGATCGAATTTTGCACCGGGATGACCATGATTCCTCCGACTTTCAGCTGTGCGAAGAGTTCTTCGGGGATCTCTTCTGCGCTGGCCGAGACGAGGATTTTGTCGAACTGTTCGCCGGGTTTGCCCAGTGCTTCGCCCGCTTTTTCGATGCGGCAGTGCTCTGGGAGGTCGAGTCTGGCGAGATTTTGGCGGCCTCGCTCGACCAGCGCATCATGTCGCTCGAGTCCGATGACGCTGCCCTCTTTTCCGACGATGTGGCAGAGCAGGGCGGTGGTCCAGCCCGATCCCGATCCGATGTCGAGTATCTTGTCTCCCTTTTGCGGCTCCAGATGCTCCAGCATAAAGGCGACGGTCGAGGGTTGCGAGATCGTCTGATCCTTGCCGATCGGCAGCGGTCTGTCGATGTAGATATGCTCCCGGAAATCTTCGGGAATGAAATGCTTTCTGTCTATGGTTTCGAACGCTTCGATGATCTGCGGCGATTTGAGTGCGCCGCTTGCGATCATCGAGGCGATCAGTGCTTGGTTGCTCTTCATATTTTTATCCTCCCAGATAGCCGTCCGGTGCCAGCGCGGTCGCCAGCATGACGGCATTGATATTTTCGTGTTCTTGCCATGTATGGCTCTCCTGATGCTTCGTATCGCTCCAGAAGGCGACGATCTCCTCCGCTATCGGCAGATAGGCTGCAAACGGCTCTTTCAGTTTTCCGGGCAGCTTCGCGACCGCTTCCAGACCGATGGCAAGCCCCAGTTCGCGAAATGCCAGCCGATAATCGGCGGGGTAGGAGAGGCTCTTGTCGTGTGCCTTGTAGGCCTGCAGGCTCTGAAGCGAGGCTACCAGCAGCCTTTCGAGCATCGTCTTGTGATCGGACGGTGCGATGCGTATGAGAAACCAGAGATCGCTCAGGAGCCCGCCGATGCCCAGCGCATCCGCCGTGGCAAGCTGCGTGACGGCCGTCATCTTTTCGAGTTCGGCGATTTCGTCGCTCAGATCGAGCTTCGGATCGTGGTCGGGATTGGTCCCGGCCACTTTTTGCAGCTGTCGGTAGGTGACCCAACCGTCAAGTGCATCGTGCTGCCCCATCGAGCTGACCAGCGGGCGGCTCAGATCGGTGCTCATCTTCCAGTACATCAGCCGCTGTCCGCTGTTTGGCTCCGGATAGCTGAACTTCGCAAAAGCCGTTTTGGCCAGCTCTATCGCCCAGATGTTGTAACGGTACGCTCCGGTCATCTCCGTCATGCGGTTGAGGGCATGCATCCATTTGGTCAGATAGTGAAAGTACTGACCGTCGCGCTCCCACTCCAGATTTTCATCGAAGGGCTCCTGCGGCCGGCGCTCGGGCAGCGATTTGCCGATGCGAAGACCTCCGATGGTTGGGTGTCTCTTCGCCTCTTCGTCGGGCAATCCGCTGAGCCATCCCGTGCGCGGATCGTCGTCGCGGTAGCGTCCCAGTGTGGCATGTACCTGATCGACCAGCTTCCTGGCCAGATCGAGATAGCGCGGATCTTTCTGATGCTCGTAGAGCCCCAGAAAGTTGCAGACCGCGAAGGCATCCGTCCAGAGGTAGCGCACGGGTTCTCCGCCGCCGATGAGATGCGTGCGGATCGCGAACTCCTGCATGAGCTGCTCCGCATGTGTCGTATAATCTGCCACCATATCTCACTCCACGAATGCCGCGCTCATGTATCCGACCACCTGATTCTCGTCGCCGCTGGCGTCGGCGCTGGTGCGATAATCGAGCAGCAGCGGTTTGAGGCCGCGTTTGCGTGCGGCGATGAGCATCGCTTCGACGCCGATCTTGCCGCATGCTTCGCACCCCTCGTGCAGTTTGGCGGGGTCGAGGTCGGCGACTGCCTGCATGCAGATGCTGTCGAGGCGGTTGGCTTTGTCGATGTCGTAGTAGTGGCTCAGGTCGGTACTGATCACGACGACGGTATCGGGATCCTCCAGCAGATAGTCGATCACCTCCGCCAGCCTGCGCGGATCCTCTTCTCCGTATACCAGCTCGACCACTTTGGCGTCCGGATCGTAGCGCTTGATGAAGGGCATCTGCACTTCGGTGCTGTGCTCATGATGTGCTTCGGGTGCGAATATCAGCCCGAAGCGCGCCTCGAGATCGGCTACGAGCGCTTTGTCGATCGGCAGATCGCCGTAGGGGGTCTCGTAGGTGTCGTAGTCGCTCACGCTCGTACCTCTGAGATAGACGCGATGGCTGGGACCGATCACCACGACCCTCCTGGCGTGGGTGTTGGCCAGCAGACGGTAGGCGAAATTGGCCGTGAACGCGGAGTAGACATACCCCGCATGCGGCACGATGATCGCTCTCGGCTCTCTGGTGAGCAGCGTCTTGTCCTTGATATGCTCGTCCAGTATTTTGTTGTAGTGTTCGATCATCCCCTCGATATCGGCGGATGAGGCAGGGTAAAACTGCCCTGCGACTGCATCTTTTCTGATTGTCATGTTACGCTCCTTGCAGCGCGGTCTGCGCCTCTTTTTTGGCGGGAATGTAGCTTCCCGATTCCCAGATGCCCTCTATGGCACGGTTGCATTTGGGACAGTGGCCGTCATGCATCTTGTTGACGGTGACGGTATAGCCGGTGCGGTCGATCAGCAGCTCGCCGCAGTCGGGACAGAAGGTATCGCCGTGTACGGGGACATTGCCGAGATAGACATAGTAGAGTCCCGCCTCTTTGGCAATCTTCTGCGCGCGTTTGAGTGTCTCGATACCGGTCCACTGATGGTCTTTCATCTTGTAGTCGGGATGAAAGGCGCTCAGATGCCACGGCACATGGCGGCCCAGCTCGTCGGCGATGAAGCGCGCCATCGCTTCGAGATCTTCGTTGCTGTCGTTTTCACCCTCGATCAGCAGCGTCGTCACCTCGACCCAGATACCGGCATCGACCATACGCTTGAGCGTATCCTTGACCGCTTCGAGACCTCCTTTGAGGACCTTTTTGTAGTAGGCGTCGT
>CAYLLC010000167.1:0-3008 GCA_964384355.1 uncultured Sulfurospirillum sp.
TTCCCCGCGCTTCCGAGTTTGATCCAGATCCAGCGGCGCGCCTCCTCTTCATCGATGACGTGATTCCAACGCAGCTCTCCGTCGATCGCCTCTCCGACGCTCACCCAGCCTGGTAGTGCTCTCTGACGAAAAACGTCCTACCGTTACGCATTATCTTTTTCACCGCGCATACCTCTCATTGTATTTTTTGATCTGCATCAGGTAAAACCGCTCTGAAGCCCGGAGCCCCCTGATCCCCCTGAAGACAGCGGCGGTCGAGTTGGCATCGATCCTTCCGTCGTCCGCAACGGTGATCCTGATCGGCGGCACTTGCTTGATCGTGATCAACTTGGGACACTCAAGCTGCACCGGCTTGCTACAGGCTGTAAGAGCCAGGAGCAACGCTGATAGTAGAGTTATCATCGATCTCATGCTCTGCCTCCAGTGCCTGCTGAAAAATGCCGGCCCGGAATTTACAGTTATCAAGCCGGCGCTCAAGCTCTTTTTTTTCGGTGTTTTCTCGCTCGATGGATGACCGTAGATGGCCGATATATAGCCACACGCCCAGAATTACGGCGATGATCACACCCCCAACAGCCAGCCTCCAATAACCGAGGATCGCGCTAAGCATGGGGGATTACCCTGTCATCAGCACTTTTCATCACCGCACGCACCTCGGCGGCTACGAGTATCACCAGCACGCCTGCCCAGCGCACATCCTCTGTCACTCCGTCGGCCTGTGCCGTCGTAGCGCACCAAAGAGCGGCGGCGGAGAAGAGCATCGTCGAAACACTGTGCCGCCACATTTTTATCAGCATATTTAGGACAAAAATAGCGGTAGCTGCATAGATATAGACCATTTCAAACATCTTTTCTGCCTCCCCCAATAGCTCTAACAAACGCCCGCACTGCGGCGATTATGGCCGGGTAAACCTCGGTGATTCCAAACGCCGAGATCGCCCCGACCATGATCTTGACCGCCGGGGCGTCGATGCCCCATTTCGGGAGTAGCACTTCCGAAGCGGCAATGGCGGCGGGAAAAGTGATAAACCCGAAAAGCACATATTGGAGCCCGGCACTCGTGGCCTCGCCTCGGCTCCAGCGGGGATCACTATGCTCATAGCCGTAGAACCATGCGATCAGACCGACAATCGCACCTGCAACCGCCATCGCCCAATATCCTTGACCTAAGCTAAGAATCGCCATTGTCGCCCCGGAAGCAGCGATAGCGTCAGCAGTTGTGGTCATCGGCCCACTCCTCCATCTCCATCATCTCGGTCTCGTATGACTTTCTGCAATGACCCGCCCAAAAGATCATGTCGATAGCTTTTTCGAGCCAGCATAATCGACCATCCTCGGCACAGAGTCGATGCGTCCAGCTGGAGATAGTCCAATCTTCCTGGCCGTATAGCACGCTTCCCCCAGCCTGGTCAAAGCCGACGGCGGCGGTGTAAAACACCCCGCTATCTCGTTTGATGATCCATCTTGCAATAGCGACTACGGGGCTCAGAGTAGATGTCAGCACCCAGGCAACTACGAATAATGCAAAAGCTCTCATACAAGGATCTCCGCCGGATATGCAGGATAGTCAGGAGCCCGATTTTCTGCAAGTGCAGCCTTCATTTCATCGATACAGTTTTTCGCCCATTTGAGCCGGATGCCAACTCTTAAGAGCTTTTCATAGTGCTCCCGCATCGGCTCGGGCTTGGAAGCTACATAGTCGGCAATCGTCGTATTCCCGGCCATGACAGCGAGCACAGTCCCGGTGATCTCGATCCCGAGCTGATCAATCGTGATGGGCTGGCCCATCTGAGCGGCAATAGCAACGATTGCCGCCTCGGCGTAACTCTTCCAGGATTGATCCTGAGTCTGTTTCTGCTGTGGATAGCTTGCGTAGATATGATGCTCAACCGTGCGCTTTGCAGTGTCGACGATAAGCTGCTGCATACGCTCGGCATCGAGTACGATCTTGTCCCCATCGAGCATATAATACCCGTGCGGGAGCCAGCTTGGATATCCAGGCAACTCATCTTTTTCAACGGCAATATACCCTTTGTTTCTTCGCAAAAACTCCTCTTCTGTCGCTGCCCCAATATTGATCGG
The DNA here is from genome assembly GCA_964384355.1 of uncultured Sulfurospirillum sp. Lineage (GTDB taxonomy): Bacteria > Campylobacterota > Campylobacteria > Campylobacterales > QNZT01 > QNZT01. The sequence continues at coordinate 2,083 of CAYLLC010000167.1, forward strand.
GCCGTAGAGTTTTGTATCTATTGCTCTGTATATCATAGTCCCGCCTCCGCTTTGAGTTGATTGTATTCATCCATTGTAATTGTGCGGCTAAACCCGCTAACGGCATCTATGTCAAGAGCGATGTATCGTGCATTGCCCCCGTATGTCGCGGGTTCAAAATATGCAATAGTGAGGTTCCTCCCGGCCGCGGAGTTTGCAAAGTTGCTTCCGCTAGATGTTACCTTGCTGATCGTTTGCACGGTACCGTCGACGATAACCTCATACACATCCGCTGCTGTTTTGTTGATGCAAACAAAATGCCACTGATTCGCTGCCATTGCTGTGCTGCAAACATCAGCGTTTCCGGGGTATGCGTCACGACCAGATGCAATGGCAATTTTTCCCTCTTTAAGCCCGATGATAAACCCCTGTAGCCCGGGGCCCGACACATAATCTCCACGTCCGATTATTTGCGTTTGATTTACATTTACAGCGTTAGATAGATCAGGAGACGCAGACATAAGAGCCGAGCCGCCGCGAAATGCAAAAGTGATTGCCCTGCCGTTGCCGAACCAGTCGTCAAACAGCGTGTTGTCTGTCACAATTTTCGACGATGATCCGTTTGTACTCGCAGCTTGACCCTCGTTTGATGCGACAAAACTAACATCGACTAACGTCGCATTATGTACCCCGCCCAGGTCGCTGCCGTCACCATTAAACTGCAATAGCATTTGGCGGCTACCGTCTCCAAAGATGTCAAACACTGTCCCGAAGCTGGCTTTAGTCGTCGCAGTCGTTGAGCCGGGCTGGCTCTGATAGCTCGCCGAGTAGTAGATCACCTCGAAGCGATACTCTGTCCCAGGTGAGAGCAGACCAGCAGGGACGGTGTAGCTCGTTTCCGCCGACTCGGAGGTGTGCTCGTCTACGACTGAGCCGTCAGAGACTTT
>CAYLLC010000168.1:0-2974 GCA_964384355.1 uncultured Sulfurospirillum sp.
GCCGGATTCCAAATCCGATGGTTGGGGGTTCGAGTCCCTCTTGCCCTGCCATAAACACTGAAGTTCAGAGGTAACAGATGCAAAAGATTTTACAATACGTTAGAGATTCACGTGTGGAACTCGCTAAGGTTATCTTTCCTACGAAAGAGCAGATTAGAAATGCATTTGTATCTGTTTTTATTGTGGTGACAGTTATATCTTTATTCCTGGCACTGATCGATGCGATCATGTCGCTCTCACTTTCCACTGTATTATAGGAGATTCGAATGTCACATAAATGGTATGCTATTCAGACCTACGCAGGTAGTGAAAAGAGCGTAAAAAATGCGATTGAGACGATTTTCCGACAGCTGGGAATTGAAGAGAAGCTAAAAGATATACTTGTACCTACAGAAGATGTCATCGAAGTAAAAAACGGTGAAAAGAAGATTACCGAAAGATCGCTCTACCCGGGATATGTATTCGCGAATGTAGACCTCGATACGGATACATGGCACAGAATCCAGTCACTGCCGAAAGTGAGCAGATTCATCGGTGAAGCGAAAAAACCGACACCTCTGACAGAGAAAGATATCAATCTGATTATTGCGAAAACAGAGCAGAAGGGCGCTCCGAAGCCGAAAATCTCATTCGATGTGGGTGAGAGTGTGCGTATCACGGAAGGGCCGTTCGCCAACTTTACGGGTGTGGTAGAAGAGTACGACATGGTACACGGTACACTGAAACTGAATGTCTCGATCTTCGGCAGAAGTACCCCCGTCGAGATTCTCTACTCGCAAGTCGAAAAGATCATATAGTCAAAAAGAGAGCGTTTTACGCTTTCATGTAAAAAACCAAATTTAAAAAGGAACGATAATGGCAAAAAAAGTTACTGGTCAGATCAAATTGCAGATCCCCGCTGGTCAAGCCAACCCGTCACCACCGGTTGGTCCTGCACTGGGTCAGCAGGGTGTGAATATCATGGAGTTTTGTAAAGCATTCAACGAGAAGACGAAGGCGATGGCCGGATTCAACATCCCTGTCGTGATCACCGTCTATGCGGACAGAAGTTTCACATTCATCACCAAGCAGCCGCCTGCGTCCGACTTGATCAAAAAAGCGGCAGGTATCAAAAAGGGCAGCGACAACCCGCTCAAAAACAAAGTTGCGAAGCTGACACGCGACCAACTGATGGATATCGTCGAGAAGAAGATCGAAGATCTCAACACCAAAGACAGAGAGCAGGCAGCGAAGATTATCGCCGGTTCAGCCAGAAGTATGGGCGTCGAAGTAGAAGACTAATATAAAAAACCCGACCACAGGGAGAATGTGGAAGCAAAAAATGCGGAGAGTTAAATGTCAAAGAAAGTATCAAAAAGATTTCAGGAACTATTGAAAAAAATAGACAGAGAAAAAGAGTACGGTGTCGATGAAGCGATCAAAACAGTCAAAGATTTGAAATCTGCGAAATTCGACGAGACGGTCGAAATCGCACTCAAACTCAATGTCGATCCCCGTCATGCGGATCAGATGATTCGCGGATCGGTCGTACTGCCTGCCGGTACGGGTAAAACGGTCAGAGTCGCAGTCATCGCCAAAGAGGCGAAAGCGGACGAAGCGAAAGCTGCAGGTGCGGACATCGCCGGCGGTGCCGAGATTATCGAAGATATCCAGGCCGGCAAGATGGACTTCGACGTACTGATCGCGACACCCGATATGATGGGTATGGTCGGTAAAGTCGGTCGTGTACTGGGGCCAAAAGGCCTGATGCCAAACCCCAAGACCGGAACCGTGACGATGGATGTCGCGCAAGCGGTCAAAAACGCCAAAGGCGGTCAGGTCAACTTCAGAGTCGACAAGCACGGTAATATTCATGCCGGTATCGGCAAAGTAAGCTTCAGCGAAGATGATCTCAAAAGCAACTTCAATGCATTTTTGCAGGCAATCAACAAACAGAAGCCTGCTGCGGCAAAAGGTCGCTATATCAAGCATGGCGCGCTCTCTCTGACGATGAGCCCTGCCATCAATCTCGATGCATTGGAACTGCTCGAAATAAAATAAGCGTGACAGAGACGCTTTATCTTTGATCGAAGACAGCAGGGGCAGCATGCTTAAACAGCGGATCTCCTCCGGAATCCCTCTCCCGCGATGCGGGTGCCCTGCCGATTGATCAGAAAGGAGGAAAGATGACACGACAGCATAAAGAAGAAGTAGTTGCGTTTTTGACGGATGAGTTCAAAGAGGCAAAAGCGATTCTCGTCTGCGGTTTCAACGGCCTGACGGTCGCTCAGATCGAGACGGCGAGAGAGCTGGCAAACGAAGCGGATACGAAAGTGCATGTGGTCAAGAACACGCTGGCTACGATCGCACTGAAAAATGCCGGTTTGCAGCCGCTTGAGCTCAAAGAGGCCAATATCATGGTCTGGGGCGACGATCAGATCTCTGTCTGTAAAGTAGCCGATAAAGCTGCGACAGATTTCAATGAGAAGTTCGTAATCAAGTCCGGTCTCTTCGAAGGCGAACCTGCCGATCTGAACCAGATCGCCGCGATCGCCAAGTTGCCGTCCAAAGAAGAGCTTATCGGTATGCTCCTCTCTGTATGGACAGCACCGCTCAGAAACCTTGTCACCGGTCTGGACAATCTGAAGACCAAACGCGAAGAAGAGTCGGCATAAGCATGTAAGGTCTGTCGAAACGACAGTTTCTTAGATTGATAAAAATATAGAAAAGGAATTGAAATGGCAATTACGAAAGAAGACGTTTTAGAATACATTTCTGGTCTCTCCGTACTGGAGCTTTCAGAGTTGGTAAAAGAGTTTGAAGAGAAATTCGGCGTATCTGCACAGCCGACTGTTGTAGCCGGCGGCGCAGCAGCAGGCGGTGCGGCAGCTGAAGAGAAGACTGAGTTCGATGTCGTACTCAAAGATGCGGGTGCGAAGAAGATCAACGTGATCAAAGCGGTACGTGCACTGACAGGTCTCGGTCTCAAAGAGGC
>CAYLLC010000169.1:0-2959 GCA_964384355.1 uncultured Sulfurospirillum sp.
GCGCCGAAAGCTTTTAATAGATAGCCAAGGGGGCAGAGCCCTTTTAAGCCCTTGCGGGCTTAAAAGCTCCCCGCCCGTAACCGCGCGCCGGCTTGCAAAGCCGGTCGTCGTCGGCTCAGTCGGGGAGTGGCAACGCTAACCCGTTGCCACTGCCTATTTTGCTGTTTAGGCTCTAGCTCATTGCCTTTTGATGGAGAAATTGAGATTTGTTTGATATTGGCATAATTGTTAAATGTGCTATCGCTCTGGAGACTAGCAAAAGCAAGGGCGGATTAAATAGATACGGAAGCGGTTTAGCATCTCACTACCAATTTAGACCGAGCCTTATTAACTTAGCGGCTATATACTTATTTATGCTTCAAAAGTTGTGTGACCAAAAACTCATAACCCGAAGGTCGGCGGTTCAAATCCGTCTCCCGCAACCAATCTCTTTCTGAACTTTTTAAAACTATAACTCCAGAGAATATACAATCCTACAGCAACATCGAAGGCAGCGCCGTCACATCCGGTAACACGACATCCGGTCGGATATCTCTGTCGAGATCGTCTGGCTGGAATTTGCCTGTTTTGACCAGTGCGGTCCTCAGCCCGGCATCCTGTGCGCCACCTATGTCCGATTCGATGTCGTCTCCGATCATGAGCACTTCGTCGGGCTGCAGATTCATCGATTCGACGGCGAGGTGGAAAAACTCCCGGCTTGGCTTGCCGATCAGTCTGGCTTCGGTATCGGCGGCGAACTCCAGTGCGGCGATGAAACCGCCCGCATCCATCGAGAGTGCTCCGTCCTCATCGCGAAAATAGCGGTTTTTGGCCGCTGCGATCAGTTTCGCACCTTTTTGCAGGGCGCGAAAAGCGCCGTTGAGTCGGGGGTAGTCGAAATTGAGCCAGGCGTCGCCTACGACGACGAAGTCGGGATTGTCCGATTTGAGTGCGTCGAAGTAGCGGTCCGCTTCATCCGTCATGACGGTGTAGACGCTGCCGTTGCGTGCGCGGACATAGTCTCTGGTGGCATCCAGCGCGGTGAAGAGCTCCTCCGCTTTGACGGGGAATCCCATCTTGTGCAGTTTTTGCAGGATCGTATCGGGTGTGCGTCGGGTCGTGTTGGTCACGAAGCGCAGCGGGTAGCGCTGCTGGAGCATCGCAATCGTCTGCGCCGCACCGTCGATCGGATGCTCCCCGACATAGAGCACGCCGCCGATATCGAATATCAACCCTTTGATCGTTTTCATGATATCCTCCTCGCATAACTTTTTCCTATATTATACTATAAATCCTCCGCATCATGATAAGGTAGCTCGAGCGCATCGATATGGCCGATCGCATTGCCGGCGATCCCGCGTATCGACCCATACATGCCGGTGGTGTTTTCGAGCACCTTCATGATCTGCTTTTCTCGCTGTTTCCAGATGCGGGCCATGGCGTTTTTCTCTTTTTGCAGATCCGCCTGCATCTGGGTGAATCCCTCGACGATCGCCTCCAGCTGCATTCTGAATTCGTTGCCGGTGAGGTAGTTGTAGAGCAGGCCCATCTTGTCGCTGCGGTTCTCCTGACTCTTGAGCACCTGTGAGACGCGGATGATCTGCTCTCTGAGGATTGCGCTGAGGGCTTTGAACTCTTCGAAGGTGCAGATCCAGATGCCCTCCTTCTGCCCCATGCGTTCCATATCTTTGGGCAGGGTATTGGTGACGAGCACGCCGATGTCGGCGCCTTTTTCGCGGATATCGGCTTTAAACTTCTCGATCCACGCCGGCTGAAAATCTCTGGTGCGTTTGCTCTCGTAGTAGATCGTTCCGCAGTTGTGGACTTCGCGGGTATTGACGACCTGCAGACAGTCGGCGCCGCGTGCGCCCTTTTTGATCTCGTCGATCGTATCGAGAGGGTAGTAGCTCTTCAGCCATGCTTCGATGGCGAGCTCCTGTACTTCGCCCTGCATCTGCTGGGAACCCTGTTCGGCTTTGCGTTTCATCTCTTCGAGCTGGCGCTTGATCTGCTGCATCTGCTCATCTTTCTCTTTGAGTTTGAGCTCATGCTCTTCTGCGGCCGCTTTGGCGATGCGCTCCTTCTCCTCTTTGAGTCTGGCATGCATCTGCTGCTCGGCTTCGAGCTTGATGGCGGAGGCGAGCTCCTCTTTTTCGCGTTCGAGCTTGAGGATTCGGGCTTTGGTTTCGTTGAGTTCGCGCACTTTTTGGGACTTTTCATCCAGCTCTTTTCGCAATAGCTGCATCTGTGCATGCTGCTCTTTGTCGAGCTCCTCTTTGAGCTGTAGACGCAGTTTCTGTGCCTCTTCCTGCAGTTTCGCTTTGGTCTGTGCGGCCACCTCTTCGGCGATTCTCGCCTCCTGTGCTTTGATCTTCTCCTCTTTCTCTTTGAGCTGATCCATCGCAGCTTTGTATTTTTTGCGGTGTTCGTTGACTTCGCTTTCGAGCTTTTTTTTGAGTTCGAGCTCCAGTTTGGTATAGATACTCTGGTTGATATCGATGGTCGTACCGCAGTTTGGACAGGTGATGGTGTTCTGATTCATAGGTTTTCCTCCCGATGGTAGCAGATATTGTAATACAAAGTCGATAAACAGTTCCACTCTTGATCCAGATCAAGAGATGGCTATATATTAATGTTTTATATTGATGAATCGATAGGGGCGTATTATATTAAATTAAATGATAACTTATACTAGAATAAATAAAAATGACTAAATAGATCATACCAAAGTAAACAAATAGTAAATCAACTTTAAAAATTATTAAGAAAAGTGTGCTACAATTTCACTTGTAATTAAATTAAAGGAGTTGGAATGAAATTCACTAAACTTAGCATGGCTGCTTTGGCTGTAGCAGGATTTGCAAGTAGCGCGATGGCGATGGATCTGAGCAGTGTCACTGTCAAACCTTATGCACAGGCGAAACTGTACTATGAGGCGACCGATCTCAATGGCAACGATATGTTCGACAAAAAATCTGCA
>CAYLLC010000170.1:0-2945 GCA_964384355.1 uncultured Sulfurospirillum sp.
AAGGAGACGGCGAAAGCGCCCTCCAAGCGCGAGCAGAAGCTCAAACTCTATCATGACGACATCATGAAGCATCTGGGTGAAGTGGACGACCATTTTCTGGAGATCGTCGTCAAAAACCTCGGCCCTTCGATCTATCGCAAAGATGCGGAGCTGGTCTCATGCAGCGACAAGAAAGAGCTCGACACCGTCAAAAACAACTTCCTCGTACGCAAACTCAAAATGAACAAAAAAGATAAAGCCGCACTCGATGCTGCCGTACAGGAGGTGTGTGAGAAGCTCAAAGGGGTCAAAAACAAATATCGCGCCACCTTCTACTACATGCTGGCCAAAAACCTCAAAAGAGAGTCGAGACTCCGATAGATCAGCAGCGATCTATCATCTCTCGCAACGCTTCGACAAAGAGGGGCATATCGTTGGGGCATTTTGCCACGCGATAGGCCTCGTACCCCAGCGCCTCCGCGACCTCCCTGTATTCGATATCGAGCTCGAAATCGGTCTCCGAATTGTCCAGTGTAAAAGAGATCGGTGAGACGATCACGCGTCTGTTGCGGAGGCTGTGCAGCTTCTCTTCAAGCGAGGGTTCGAGCCATTTGACGGGCCCCAGCTTCGACTGGTAGGCAAGATGCACATCACGGAAGCGTATCCCCTCCTGCTGCAGCATCTCTTTCAGCAGTGCCACATGCGCTTCGATCTCTTTCTGGTAGGGATCGCCGTTGTCGATGATCTTCTGCGGCAGCGAATGGGCAGAGAAGATCAGATCGAAATCCTCCGCCCGATCCTCGCCCAACTGCTCGCGGATACGCGCGATGAGTGCACGGTTGTAGCGTTCGTTTCGGTAGAAGCGGGTGACGATGTGCATCTCGGGAGCGAAGCGCGCTTTGTCGAGATTGAGGTAGAGGTCTTCGAGCGAGGATTTGGTCGTCGTGGTGGAGTAGTGGGGGTAGAGGGGGATGACGGTGATCGCTTCGACCCCTTTGAGCTGCAGCCATTTGAGCTCCTCGAACGCGAAGGGCTCCGTATAGCGCATGATATTGACGACATGTCGGTCGGGGTAGGCTTCGCGGATCTTTTCGAGCAGTTTTTCCGTATTTTCGACCATCGGAGAGGCACCGCCGAGCTTTTGGTAGTTGCTTCGTGCCTCTTCCCTGCGGTTGCGTATGATCGAAGCGGCGATATAGCTGCGCAGCAGATTGCTCTTGACGGTGATGATGTTTCTGTCGTTGAACATATGGTAGAGAAAGACTTCCACTTCATCCGGATTTCTGGGCGCACCCATATTGAGAAAGATGATCGCTTTTTGCACACATTACCCCTCGTGGCGCAGAAGGTTTCAGAGCATAGGCAGATAGATCTGAAAACCTTTCGGCTCTTTTAAAAGGGCTATTCTACCATTGTGCGCCTTGATAATCTCCAGCGAGAGTGCCAGCCCGAGGCCATGTCCTTTGGTCTTGGTCGTCTTGAAGGGTTCGTAGAGAATCTGCTCGTTTTCGATCGGTACGCCGCTGTCGGTGATCGTGATGACGATCTCTTCGCCCGCTTTGTCGAGGGTGAATCGTATCCTCCCGTCCGCTTCGCCATCCTCTTCGATCGCGTCGATCGCGTTGTAGAGGAAGTTTTGCAGTACGATACCCAGCAGATCCGGATCCCCCGTGATCTCGGTATCGTCGAACGCGATCTCCAGATCGATCGCTTTGGTGAAGGGGTAGCTCTCGAAATTCTCTTCGATCTCCTCCCGGAGTCTGGCTATCGGAAATCTCTCCCGGGCGATGCCGATCCCTCTGGTGAAGAGGAGCGTCGACTTGATGATGCGCTCGACTCTGGCGATGGCGCTCTGGATCTCTTCGACCAGCGGTTTCTGCCGTGCGTCTACCGCACCGGAGAGGATCGATGCCAGCAGCGAGATAGAGCCGATCGGGTTTCTGATCTCATGTGCGAGGTGGGCGGCGATCTGCCCCATCGAGGCGAGGCGTTCGCTCCGCTTCTGCTCCGTGATATCGGTCGCCATGATGATCTGCTTCTCCTCCTCTCCGCCGACATCGCTGATATGGATCAGAAAGATACGCCCCTCCAGCTCGATCTCCTGTCCCGATCTTTGCGGATCGATGCGCGCCAGCAGATCGTCGAGCCGGCGGGAAGCGCTGTTTTGGAAAAAGATATGCATTTTGTCACACTTGTCTACGATCCACATCGCACTGGGCTGCGATTCGATCACCTGACGGACGAGATCCTGAAATCCGACCATACTTTTCTGCAGGAGTTTGTACTCTTTTTCGAGATCGTAGGTGCGTTCGATGATCGTCTCGAGACTCCTGGCGAGGCTCTCTCTATCCCCGTTTATCGGCAAATCGGGTACCAATGGATCATGCATGCAGACTCCTGAAGTAAGTTTGAGATATTATATCACAGTAATATTTTGAGAATGACTATTTAGATATAAAATAAAAGATTATGATAAGAAAAACATTCAAATCGACCGCCAGAAGCGGTAAAATCGATGCATTCATCCAGAAGTACAGGATCCCCCGCGAATATCTCGCGATCAATCGCAGGTCGGTGACCAGAGGAATCTTCATCGGGCTCTTCTGGGGTTTCATCCCGATGCCGATGCAGATGCTCGCCGTACTGGCGACGACACCCTTTGTACGATTCAATGTCCCTGTCGCGATCTCGATGGTCTGGCTCAGCAATCCCGTGACGATGCCGCTGATGTACTATATGGAGTACAAGACGGGGGCCTGGCTGCTGGGCAGCACCCCTCTGCCCGATATCGAGCTGACGCTGGCATGGTTTCAGAATCACTGGGACGATATCCTCGTACCGCTCTATGTCGGCACCATACCCTACTCGACGCTCGTCGCCGCACTCATCGCAGGCGGTGTCAACTACCTCTGGATCCGCTCCGTCAAAAAGGCCAGACCGCACCGCTTTGCGGGCAAGTGATCAGT
>CAYLLC010000171.1:0-2896 GCA_964384355.1 uncultured Sulfurospirillum sp.
TGATGATATCGAGCCTGAAATCCTCCATCGCCGGATAGAGGATCTCTTCGATCGCGGGCGAGAGTCTGTGAATCTCGTCGATGAAGAGGATATCCCCCTCCTCCAGATTGGTCAGAATCGCCGCCAGATCGCCGCTCTTTTCGATCATCGGCGCCGCGGTCGTCTTGATGTTGGCATGCATCTGTGCCGCGATGATATTGGCCAGTGTCGTCTTGCCCAGCCCCGGAGGCCCGAAGAAGAGCACATGATCGAGTGCTTCACCCCGCTTCTGCGCCGCTTTGATGAAGACCTGCAGATTCTTTTTGATCTTATCCTGTCCGATATACTCTTCCCATGTCGTGGGACGCAGACTCACTTCATAGTCGCTCTCGAGATCGAGTTTTTCGACTTCTACGATCCGTTCCATCAGTAGGTGTGCTCCTCGTCGGGAAATGCGCGCTGCCTGACTTCGTCGACATACTGCTCCAGCGCCTCGCGTACCATACCGGCACCATCGAGATAGCGCTTGACGAATTTCGGCTTGAATGCTTCGAAAAATCCGAACATATCGCTCCAGACCAGTACCTGACCGTCCGTCTCCACGCCCGCACCGATCCCGATCGTCGGAATCGATACGGCTTGGGTGATCGCCCTGGCGGCTTCGCTTTTCACGCCTTCCACCACCAGCGCGAAGGCACCTGCCGCTTCGATCGCTCTGGCATCTTCGACGAGCGAGGCGATATCGGCATCGTCCTTGCCTCTGACGCGATAGCCCCCTTCGCTCCTGACAAACTGCGGCATCAGACCGATATGCCCCACGACCGCTACCGAATTTTCGGTCAGGGTCCGCACGATATCGGCTCGCTCGCGTCCTCCCTCGATCTTGACCGCCTGCGCATCGGTCTCTCGATAGACCCTGACGGCGTTTTCGAGCGCCTGCTCCGCCGTCGTGTAGGATCCAAACGGCATATCGAAGACGATCAGAGGCAGTTTCGCACCGTTGCAGACCGCCTTGGTGTGGTAGAGCATCATCTCCATATCCGCAGAGAGCGTATCGGGCCTGCCCATGAAGCTCATGTTGAGGCTGTCTCCCACCAGCAGCATCTCGACATAGCCGTCGAAGAGCCTCGCAAAGAGCGCATCGTAGGCAGTCACCATCGTAATGGGCTCTTTGCCCTTCATGCTGCGTATCGTCGAAACGGTGATCTTCTTTTCGATCTTCGGCGTATGAATACTCATCCTATCCCCTCAAATGTACTTATACGATTTTACCCAAAACTTAGTTTAAATACAATTTTTATGTCATTCTGAAATCCGAGGGGAGTCGGCTGCATCAATAGTACTTGATATTCAGACCCGCCGTGATACTGATCTGATTATGCTCGACAGCCGATTCGCTGGTGACTCTGCCCAGATTTTGGGCGACTGCCGCCGGCATACTCCTGCCGCCAGCCATATTGGCCGTCTGCGCCTGTGCCAGTGCCGAAGTGTCGAATTTTCTGCTGATTCTCGGTGCGTAGACGACCGCGAAATCGAACGATGTGTGCTGATTGATTCGCTTGCCGCCGCCGAAGGTGAAGTGATGCTCCGGCGTCGCGGGGAATCCTGCCAGATTGAAGTAGTTGAGGACGGCGTTTTTATAGTTTTTGTAGTTGAAGCCGTTCTGATCGAATGCCGGCCCCGTCGATAGCTCTCTGATCGGAGATTTGGCGTAGTTGTATCCGAATCGCCAGGTCCACTGCCACCCTTTTTTCTCATATCCGAGTGCAAATACATTCTGATTTTTCCATCCGAAATCTTTGTATCCGTCCGCTTCTCCCCAGAGAATATATTTGTAGTCGAAGAGAATCGTCTTGTCTTTGGCCAGTTTGTAAGCCATACCTACACCGATCTCGCCCGGCTGAGAGAGCTTGTCGCCGAAGCCTCTGAGTCCGAATGCCTGCGTCGCGGCCGAGAGCTGATGGTCGTACTTCATGCGGATGGGTGTCTTGAGCACCATACCGAGTGCCAGATGCTTCACCCGGACCTTTTCGATCTCGAAATCGGGCACATCGTATCCCAGCCCCAGCTGAAACCCGATCCCCAGATCTTCCGAGGCACCCGTACCGGTACTGACATTGTGGTAGGTGCCGTCACCGTTGGATTGGTAGGCGCCGCTGTTGAACGACATCGAGAGTGCCCCGTACTGCAGCACCGGTACGATACCGATACGCAGCTTCTCGTTGATCCGTTTGGCGTAGGGAATCGCAAACGACATGATCTGCAGACTGGTCGTCAGCTGATTGGTGCCGTTTTTGGTCCCGATATACTCATTCTGCGGCGAGACGGGGCTCGGTCTGTGCCCGGCGAAAGGATTCCCGTAAAACGGATGGTCTTTGTGATAATCGACACCCATGCCCGCGATACCGAACATCCCGATACCCCAGGCCGTGTTTTTGTCGATCTGATAGGAGATCGCCACTTCGGGGATCAGAGAGGAGAGTTTGTCACTCTCTTCGAAATCGGGCATGGAGTTCGCCCCGCCGATCGCCGTCGTATCGACGCTGCTTTTGAATTTGACGCTCGGTGCGAAGTAGCTGCCGCCGAACATCACCCGTTTGCCCTCGATGAGCGAAGGGTTGACCAGTGCCGATTCCGCACCGAGAGAGTAGGCGATACCCGCACCGCCGAGGGCTCTCGATTTTGGCCCCAGACCGATCAGATAATCTCCGTTCGTCGCAAAGAGGAGTGTACTGCAGCCGATCACGGAGAGCGCGACCACCGATTTAAGATGTTTCATAAAAATAGTCTCCTTATAAAAAATATGCGAAAATGTTATAATAATAGTTATAATCTATACCTATAATTTTCGAATTAATGTACTCGGTTAAATAATTTTTGTTATAATCTTTTTCAAATTCGAGGAGCTCTTTTGAAA
>CAYLLC010000172.1:0-2776 GCA_964384355.1 uncultured Sulfurospirillum sp.
CGGTCTCTCCCCGAAGAGCGCTGCAAACAGCGAACCGGCCAGCGGTGCGAAAAGTGCTATATACAGATATTTCTCCATCGTTACCCCTTCATCTCTTGCATAGAGTCAAGATCGATCGTATTGTTTCTCTTGTACCACAGGACCAGCAGCCCCAATCCCACCGCCACTTCACTGGCTGCGACAGCGATGATGAAAAAGGCGAACATCTGACCCGTGAGATCATGATAATATTTGGAAATCGCCGCGAATCCTACGTTGACCGCATTGAGCAAAATTTCGGTAGAGAAAAAGAGCATCAACAGATTCTTCCTTCGGATCACGCCGACAAGACCGATCGTAAAGAGAATACCGCTTAAGATGAGATAGTGGTTGAGTGTAATCATTTCTGCTCCTTAGTGACGTCGCTGCTGAACTCTTCAAGTTCGATCTGCCGATCGATCTCTTCGCTCAGCGTGATACTGACGTCCATCTTTTTGCTCACAAGGATGATACCTGCGATCATCGCGACCAGTAGCATCACCGCCGCCAATTCGAACGGCACCAGATATTTGGTGAAGAGGAAAATACCCACGGCTTGCGGATTGTTCGCACCGTGTACATGATAATCCATCAGCGAAGCATCCAGCATCAACTTATCCGAGATGAACGGCGCCCCCAGGATGAAGAGGATCAAGACGCCGCTCGCGATGCCAAGTGTGTAGATGATCTTGCGATGGTCGATCTTCTCCTTCACTTCGCGCGTCGTATCGAAAAACATCATACCGAAGGCATAGAGTGCCATCTCCGCCCTTGTATAGATAATGATCCGGAGGCCACCGAGAAAATCGGCGTCCAACAGAAAGAAGAAGCCCGATATCGCGATCATGCCACCTGCAAGCGCACTCATGGAGTAGAGTGCGTTCTTGCTGAACACCACGACCGAAAACAGACCGATCGTCAAAATCGAAAAGAGATAAAACGGTATAGTTTCATACATCATAGACCCTTAGTACGCCAGTGGCGTTTTTTTGACATTCTCGTCAGCGTTCGGTGAGAGCGCGCCGAATCCCGGATAGGGCTTCTGTTTGCCGGCCTTGAAGATATCCATCGGCGTAACCAGATCGTTCATCGCCGCATATTGTGCACGCTGTTCACTCACATGCTCGTACTCCTGCCCGTGTACGATCGCAAGCTCCGGGCAGACCTCCGCACAGTAGCCGCAGTAGATGCAGCGCCCAAGATTGATCGTGTACTCCTTGATCACCTTTCGCCCTTTCGCGCCGTAGGAGGTATCGATCCGGATGCAGTTGGCGATACAGATCTTTTCGCACAGACCACAACCGATACAGGCTTGATTGCCACTGCCAAGCAGTCTGTTGATACGGTGGAGGGCTCGATATCTAGGACTGATCGGTAACTTTTCCAACGGATATTGGATCGTGTGGATGTTGAATTTCAACATCTCCCGCAATACGATCCAGAGTCCCACGAAGAGTTCCCCTTTGAAGGTTCTGCGCACCACCTGAGAAAACTTCTCTTGCCATGTACGCGGTTTGGGATCGGTCTGGACCATGAAGTAGTCGTTCGATACGTCCCGATTGTTATAATGTTTCAAATCTATCATCACCCGCTCCTATATCAATACCATACCGGTAATCACAATATTGATCGCCGCAATCGGCATCAGCACTTTCCAACACAACCACATCAGCTGATCGGGCCTGACATGAGGCCAAGCCGCACGCACCCACAAAAAGAGGAAGATCAGAAACGACACTTTCAACAGTATAGCGATTCCTCCCGGAAGAAATCCCCAACTATTGAATCCACCCAAAAATATTAAGCTTGCCAAAAAGGCGACGGTGAACATATTGGCATACTCCCCGATGAAGAAGAGCCCCCAGCGCATTCCCGAATACTCCGTCGCGTAACCGGATACGATCTCCGCCTCGTGTTCGAGCAGATCAAACGGCGTTCGGTTGGTCTCCGCATATCCAGCGATCAGAAAGAGGATGAACGCGACCGGTTGGCTCCAGACGATCCAGTGGGTGAAGCCCCCCTCTTGATAGTTGTTGATGTCGATCAGAGAGAGCGACCCTACCATCATCAGAGGCGCGATCACCGAAAGGCCGGTCACCACTTCGAAAGAGAGCAGCTGAATGACCGTCCTTGCCGCACCGAGGAGAGACCATTTGTTGGCGGAAGCCATACCCGCCAGTAGCGGTGCGTACATACCCACCGCCATCACACCCAGAACGAAGAGCAGGCCGACATTCATATCCGATACGATCGGATGTACCACGTAGTCGGTACCCGGTATCGTGAATTCTGGGAAAAACGGTATCGCGGACATCGCTATGAAAGCGGTCGCCGCAGCGAATACGGGCGCGATCTTGAAGATCGGCTTGACGGCGTTCTGCGGCACGATATCCTCTTTGGTAAAGAGTTTGATACCGTCGGCGAGCACCTGCAAGATTCCGTACGGACCTACATGCATCGGTCCGAGCCTGCGCTGCATGAAGGCGAGCACTTTCCGCTCGATATAGGTCGTAAAACCTGCCAGTGCCGAAAAGATCAGCAAGATCACGACAATCTTGATAATGGTCTCTACAATATATCCACTCATCTGTTCACCTTTTTAATTGATACTTTGGCAAATCGATACCCCTCACCAAACAGAGGTGCCGCCTCCAACGCCTTGTCGAACGTCGGCAGATAACCGATCTCTCCTGCGATCTGCGGATCGAGCGCTATACGCGTCTGAATGCTGTGCATGCCGTTGGAGATCTCGACGACT
>CAYLLC010000173.1:0-2771 GCA_964384355.1 uncultured Sulfurospirillum sp.
GCGATCGTCTGTCAGCTGCCTGACACTCACCGGCTCTGCCACACGACCACACTCAGTGCACCGAGTACGCTGACGAAGATGATCGCGTATCCCGTAGGCAGATCGAGCAGATAGGAGCCGATCATCGCCGCGAGGATCGCGCCGGAGCCGTAGAGTACCGCGAAGCCGAAGGGGGCGAAGCGTTTTTGGGCGAGTCCGGCGTAGGAGGGGGCGATCAGCAGGGCGAAGACGACGAGCACGCCGGCGGATTGGACCGAGGAGGTGACGGTGACGGCGAGCATCGTGAAAAAGAGTGCCTCTTTGGGCGTGCCGCGCAGGCGGGGATAGATCCCGAACATCACCGCAGCGACGGCGCCGTAGAGGGCCAGACTCCGCCAGAGCGTCTCTTCGGAGGTGAAGAGAATATCCGCCGCGCTCAGTTTGGAGAAGAGCTCCGTCCCCTCGGTGCTCTGCGCGAGGATCAGCATGATCGAGGAGATCCCCAGCGCATAGAGCAGCCCGATGAAGGCTTCGATCTTCTCTACCTTTTTGCTCGCCCATGTGATGAGCAGCGCCGCCAGCAGCGCGAAAGCGAAGGTCATGGGGGTCTGATAGCGCGCCCCCATAAACGCCACGCTGATCGCCATACCGATGGCGGCGATCTGTCCGATCGCCAGATCGGTGAAGATCACACCCCTGCGGATGATCTCCAGGCCGAACACCGTATGGATGAAGACCAGCGCGATCGCCAGCACGAAGGCCGGCCAGAAGAGCGTGACTATCTGCATAGCTGCGATGCGATATGTTCGTAGAACTGTTCGAGCGTTTTGCTGCCGTCCGCCCCCAGATCGTGCGGAATCACCGCGACCCGTGCACCGGTTTTGGAGGCGATGAAGCGGGCGGTTTTCTTCTCATGATAGACATCCTGGAGGATCGTTTTGACGCCGTTTTGGCGCATGACGGAGATCAGCTCGGCAGTGTGCCGGGAGCTGGGCGCGATCCCCGGCAGCGGCTCGATCGTGCCGTAGCTCTCGATATGGTAGCGCTTGAGAAAGTAGTTGAAGAGCTCATGATACTGGACCACCTTTTTGCCCTTGCATGCTGCCATGCGTGCGTCGTATCGCTGCAGCCATGCCTGCCATGATCGGGTGAAGGCGTCGTAGTTTTGGCGATACTGTGCGGCGTGTGCAGGATCGATCTCTGTCAGCTTCTGCATGATCGCTTTGGCGATGAGGGGCACCATATGGGGATCGGTGGTGTAGTGGGGATTGCCCTGTGCATGCACATCCCCGTACGCACGGGAGACGCTGGCGGGGACATCGATCATCGGGATGAAGTGCGAGATATCGAGAAATCCCGCCGCGCCGTTTTGGATTTTGGCATTGTTGGCATTGCGCAGCAGCGGCGGCAGCCACCCCAGCTCCAGACCGCCGCCGTTGATGATCAGCAGATCGGCGCGGCGGAGTTTGGCCAGCAGGGAGGGTTTGGGCACGATAAAGTGCGGATCGTATTTGGGCGAGCCCAGCACATCGACATGCACCGCATCGCCGCCGATCTTTTTGGCGATGGCGCCGAGCGTAGCGTAGGTCGCGTCGATCTGCACCGTCGCGAAGAGTGCGTGGGTCAAGAGCAGTGTCAAAAGCAGTATGCGTTTCATCTGTGAATCCTTAATAGTTGTGCGCGCCGTGTGCACCGGCTGCGATATTGAGCGTGAGCATGACGGTATCGTCCCCTCTTCTGCGTCCGTCGATCACTTTGCTGCGGTCATGAATCCATGAGAGTCGCAGTCTGGACATCGGGAAGGGCTTGTATTCGACCATCGTGGTGATGCTGTGCAGATCGCCCGTATCCACACCCGCGTACGCGGAGAGATCGGTGTCGTTTTTGGCGATCGCATCGTAGCGTATGCCTGCGGAGTAGTTGTTGTTGTACTGATAGACCAGCTCACTGTAGTAGCCCGCCTGCGTGTCGGTGCGAGCACCCAGATCCTTTTTGCGGTGGAGGTATTCGCTCTGCCAGATCAAGGCGCTGTAGCTGCCCAGCTGCTGTCTGAGCGTCAGATCGACACCGTAGAGATCGGTGCTGTGGGTCGTGTCGTTTTTGCCGTGTGCGAGGCTCACACCACCCAGCACGGAGAGGGCGTCGGTCAGATCGACGCTCGATTTGAGGTAGCCGATATAGAGGTTGTTCGCCTCCGCATCGCCGAAGCTTCGGTCGTTGGTGCCCTGCATCGCTTCGGCACCTATCATCAGGTAGGTATCGGTCGGAGCGACCCACTGCAGCTGTATGCCCGGATCGCCGATACCGTCGGGACCGAACATCGCCTTGTAGACCAGCGGCTGATTGTCGAAATGCCACGCATGCTGATGCTTTTCGTTGATCCGGCCGAAGGCGCTGCGGAATTTACCCGCCTTGATCCTGAGGGCATAGGGGAGCGAAGTCGTCTGGACATACGCCTCCTCGATCTCGAATTCGTCCGGATGCAGGTGAAAGATCGCGAACGCATCGAAGTAAGGATCGACGCTGGAGCGCATCGCCACCTCCGCGTAGTTGAGGTTGAAGCCCCGGTTTTTATTGAAGGGCAGCTCCGCTTCGCCGGCATCGATGAAGCCCGGCACCGCGAAGCCTTCGTAGGTGCTGTTGTCGATATCGCGGCTGAGGGCGGACATATTGAGAATCAGTGCGATGTCCGGCAGATACGCCGTCTGCGAAAAGCTCGCACTCTTGTTGGGTGTCGCGGCACTCTGTACAGCGAGGGCATCGACCCGCTTCTGCAGCGCTTTGATCTGCTG
>CAYLLC010000174.1:0-2747 GCA_964384355.1 uncultured Sulfurospirillum sp.
CAGCGCTACTTCATGCCATGGGCATATTTCAACCTGCTGATGCGGGGGATGATGTAGCGATTTTGGGCTTTGCCAGTGCGAATAGAAAACGAGAGCACGGTTCATCTGTGCGTGGGCACTCCGCCGAGGAGAACACAGCGTTAGCGTAGCGATTTTGGGCTTTGCCCAAAACGCGTATCAAAAATGAAAACAGAAGGAGTCAAACATGGATGATGGAAGAGTCAAAATCACGGGATTGGATATCCCTTTTATGGATCTGGTGGTCCTGATGGTCAAGCTGGCGTTCGCCTCTATCCCTGCGATGGTCGTGATCTATTTCGTCTTTGCCCTGCTGGGTATCTTTTTCGATGGATTTATGGGGATGTTCATGCTCCATCCGCATATGCCGTAGATCGGGGTGTATAGATGAATTTCGATGCGCATCTGATTCAGTTCGGGCTGACGGTCGTCTTTTCGTTTCTGATCGGGCTGGAGGTCAAGACTTACAGAGCGCACCGGGCGGGGAAAAAGGCACATGACTTTTTCGGTACGACCCGTACGATCACCTTTACGGGTGTACTGGGGTATGTCACCTATCTGATCGATCCGCAGCATCTGACGCTCTTTATCGCGGCGCTGGTCGGGTATACGGTGCTCTATGCGCTCTTCTACCGGCACAGGGTCGCAGAGGGGCGCAGCAGTGTCCTGCTCTATCTGGTGGCACTGCTGGTCTACTGTTTCGGGCCGCTGCTGGTGCTTTTCCCGCCGTGGATGGCGGCGCTGCTGTTTGTGGTGATCATCTTTGTACTCAATGCCAAAGGCGCCATCCAGCGATTCAGCGAGAGTACCGATACGACGGAGTTTGAGACGATGGGCAAGATGGTGCTCCTCTCGGGCGTGATACTGCCGCTGCTGCCCGACCATCCCGTCAGCAGCTTTGTCCCGCTCTCACCGTTCAAGATCTGGATGGCGGTCGTGATCATCTCGGGTATCTCCTATGCGGGATATATCCTCCAGAAGTACCTCTTCCCCAACAGAGGATACTACCTCACAGGGCTGGTCGGAGGGCTCTACTCTTCTACGGCGACGACGGTGGTACTGGCCAAAAAGATCGCTGCAGAAAACAGAGATGTCGTAGAGGGCGGTATCGTCGCGGCGACGGCGATGATGTATCTGCGGCTGATCGTCGTCGCGGCGGTCTTCAATCTGACGATCGCGCGGGATATTCTGCTGCCCTTTTTGCTCTTCGCACTGCTCGGTTTCGTCGTTTCGCTGCTCTTTCTGCGGCGCGAGCATGACAAGAGCGGTGTCACAGCCTTCGTGGACCGAAACCCGCTGGAGCTGGGGACGGCCTTTTTGTTTGCGATGCTTTTCGTGGTGATGATGGTCCTGACGACCTATGTCACCAAAATGTACGGGCTGCATGGATTGCAGATACTCTCGTTTGTGACGGGATTGACCGATATCGACCCCTTCATCCTCTCGCTGCTGACGGGCAAATACAGCGTCACACAGATGCAGATCGTATCGGCGATCATGATCGCTGCAGGCAGCAACAACCTGCTCAAAGGACTCTATGCGCTCTGGTTCGGTGGATACCGGCGCAGCTACCGATCCGCTCTGGCGGTGATGGCGCTCGGTGCCGGGACGATCGTCTGGGCACTATGGATATGACAAATCAATCAAACAAAGGATAAAAATGGCACTGGTACAATCATTTGGCGCGGCTGAGGTCGTGACCGGCTCATGTCATCTGCTGCAACTGGACTCCGGTCTGAAGATCATGGTCGATTGCGGGATGTTTCAGGGGCATGTCGAACACAAAAACTTTCAGCCTTTCGGCTTCGACCCCAAAGAGGTGGATGTGCTGCTCGTGACGCATGCGCACCTCGATCATGTGGGGCGTATCCCCAAGCTGGTCAAAGAGGGATTCGAAGGGCGGATCATCACCCTGCATTCGACGCTCGATCTGGCGGAGGTGGTCATGCTGGACAGTGCGCATCTGATGGATGAGGATCATCGCACACGCCTCAGAAAAGCACAGCGCAGAGGCGAAGAGGACAAAGTCAAGCCGCCGCTCTATACGGTCGACGATGTCTATGCCGTCTACAACCTTCCGATGGTCTACGCTCGCTACGAGGAGGAGATCACGATCGCCAAAGATGTCACCGCGACCTTTCACAATGCCGGTCATATCCTCGATTCGGCGATCATCACGATCCGCTACAAAGAGCAGGGCGAGATCAGGACGATCGTATTCAGCGGTGATCTGGGTAATCACAACGATATGGTCATGCCCGTCCCCGATGTCGTCAAAGAGACCGATACCCTCTATATCGAATCGACCTACGGGGACCGAAATCACGAGGGAATCAAAGAGAGCGAGGAGGAGTTCAGGGAGATCATCAAAGATACGCTGCTCAGTCAGGGCAATGTGATTATCCCGTCGTTCGCCATCGAGCGTACACAGGAGATACTCTGTATCCTCAAGCAGATGTACGACAACAAAGTGCTGCCACCCTGCAAAATCTATCTCGACTCCCCGATGGCGATCCGGGCGACACGCCTCTACGACAGCTATCATGAAGAGCTGAGCAAATGTTGCAACGACTACCTCAAGCGTGACGGATCGATATTTGAGTTTCCCTATGTCCACTATACGCTGACACCCGATGAATCGAAAGCGATCAACGAGGAGGATGGCTGTATCATCATCGCCGGCAGCGGCATGTGTACCGGCGGGCGGATACTGCATCACTTCAAAAACC
>CAYLLC010000175.1:0-2710 GCA_964384355.1 uncultured Sulfurospirillum sp.
TGAGCTTCAGCTCGGTATCGGTCATCTCCAATTCACTGCGGCTCAAGCGTGTGAAGTTGTAAACGGGAAGTTTTGACAAGGCGCACAATGTGTGTTATAATGAGTGCGGTAATAATATTGAAATGAGGATGCGATATGACGGCAACAAAAAATGGCAAGACAAGAACCAATGTATATCTCGATACCGACATGAAGCAGAAGGCTCAGGAGATTTTTAAGCAGTATGGGATGGGTCTGAGCGATGCTTTCAATATCTTTCTCTCTCAGGCCGTCATGGAGAAAGGGATACCGTTTCAGATCAAGATACCCAATGACGAGACGGCGCAGGTCATTCAGGAAGCCAGAGAGGGGAAAAATATGACGAAAGTTTCGTTGGAGGATCTGAAAAAGGAAGCGGGTGCTTGATATCGCCATACATAAAGTTTTTGCAAAAGATCTCAAAAAAGCGCAACTGAACCCGACAAATACGGCAAAACTCTTCATTTATATCTCTTTGCTCCTCAATCGTGACGAACTGCCTGCCGAGGCAAAGGATCATGATCTCACGGGCAATTACAAAGATATCAGGGAGTTTCACATCAGCGGCGATCTGCTGGTCATGTACAGGATAGAAGAGAAGACTCTGGAGCTCCTGCGTATAGGCACGCACTCCCAGTTGTTTAAATGATATCAGAGAGGATAGGGTACATGATTCGTCTGTTTTTGTCAGTACTCTTCACGATCCCGCTCCTCGCCGATCCCGCTGCAGCCCGAAAACCCTCCCCCGACACCTACAAGCTCTGCATCACGCCGATCTGGGAGCCTTTTTCGTTTCTGAACAGGCAGGGGCGGTTCGACGGTATACTGGCCGATTACGAGAAGCTGATCTCCGAAAAATCGGGACTCAGGTTCACCCATGTCTATACGAAGGATTACAAAGAGAACAAACGCTATGTCCTGGAGGGGAAGTGCGATCTCTCTCTGGCGGATGTGAAGGACGATACCAACAGCAAACGCTATCTGATCACCCATCCGTATGCGACCTTTCCCCGAGCCTATGCGACCCACACCGATACGCCGTGGTCGGTCGATTTTTCGCATCTGCTCAACTACGGCAAACGGGTAGGCGTGGTCTTCGGTGCTCCGGCGAAAAACTTCCTGCTGAAGCACTACAAAGGTATCGAGGTCGTGGAGTTCAAAGATACCGAAGCAGGTCTGAAGGCGCTCTCGTCCAAGTCGATTACGGCATTTGTCAATATCCTCCCTACGATTGCCTACACGATACAGATCAACGGCTTCAACGACATCAAGATCGGCGGCTACATGCCCGGTGACATTCCGCTCTCGATGTTCGTGAACAAGCAGCATCCGGAGCTCTACGCGCGGCTCAACAGTGCGATTACGCGTATCAGTGAGCGGGAGAGGCTCGATATCCTCGATCGCTGGGTGCATATCCAGAAGGGGATCGCATACGATACGGTGCTTCGGTTCGTCTGGATAGCGCTGCTCCTTTTTGGGCTGCTTGCGCTGCTGCTTTTTGTCTCGCGAAGGAACAACCAAAAACTCAAAAACCTCCTCAACGCCTCGATCGAAGGGGTGATCCTCTTCAAGGATGGTCTGGTTACGGCTGCGAACAGGCCCGCGCTGCGGCTCTTTGGATATAGGCACTTCGAGGAGATCAAAGGCAAACCGATAGAGGCGTTCTACGGCGGGGAAGTGGTGCCGGACGGTGAGATTGCGGAAGTGGAGCTCAAAAGCGCAGACGGCACTGTTTTCCCCGCGCATGTCAAGTTCTCCTCGCTCGATGCGTTTCAATCCAGTACGATTGTCTCCGTCATCGACCTCACGAGAGTCAAAAAGGCGGAAAAGGCACTGCAGGAGCTCAACGCAACACTTCGGCAGAAGGTCGATGAAGAGGTCGAAAAGAATCTCCATCAGCAGTTTGTCATGATTCAGCAGAACAGACTGGCGCAGATGGGAGAGATGATCAGCATGATCGCCCATCAGTGGCGTCAGCCGCTCAACAATCTCTCCCTCATGTTTCAGACCTTTCTGCTCAAGCATCAGATGGGCAAACTCGACGACGCGACCGTGCGCAAACTGAGAGCGGAGTCCAAAAAACAGATCGACTTCATGTCGGGGACGATCGATGATTTTCGTGATTTTTTCAAACCGAGCAGAGAGAAGAGCGAATGCCGGCTCGATGCGGTGATCGCGGAGTCGATCGGGATCATCGCCCCGGCGATGGAGAAGGAGGGTATCGGGATTTCGACACAGTCATGCGGGGATGTCACGCTCTATCTCTATGCGAGTGAACTCAAACAGGTGATCATCAATATCCTCAACAACGCCAGAGATGCACTCGCAGAGAGTACGCGTGCGGACAAGCGGATCATGATCGAGACGATATGCCTGGAGCATGCCGTCACCATCAGGATCGCCGACAACGGAGGCGGTATCCCCGAGGCGATCATCGAGCGGGTGTTCGATCCCTACTTTTCGACCAAGATGGCCAAAAACGGCACCGGTATAGGGCTCTACATGAGCAAGAAGATCGTCGAAGAGTATCTCGACGGCACGCTCAGCGTCATCAACGAATCGGAGGGTGCGCTTTTCACGATTACGCTGCGCACCGTGCCCGACCCGGATCAGAACCACGCCCGCACACCCGCCGTCACATAAGTCTCGTTCAGAGGATTGTAGTCGGCGGTGTTGCCGAAGTTTCTGTTCC
>CAYLLC010000176.1:0-2708 GCA_964384355.1 uncultured Sulfurospirillum sp.
TTGGTGTGTTGGCCGAAGAGGTCGTGCTCCTGAAAGTCGAATCGGCCGTTGGCATGCTCGTATTTTTCGCCGCTGATTTTGCCATTTCCGCCGCCGTCGTAGCCGTTTTGTGAGTTGAAGTCGAAGCTGCCGTCCTCTTTGACGCTGCCTCCGACTTCGATGTCGTACTGCTGCACGGGATCGGAGAATCGCATATCCCCTTGCATCGTGCCTGCGCCGAGATCGAATCCGAGCTTCACTTCGTTGGTGCTGTCCTGACGGATCGTCCCGTAGGATGTCGTGCCCTCTGTGACACGCCCCTCGTAGCGTGGGGTTTGGGTGCCTGTCACTTCCCGGATATCGTCGAGGGTGTGAGCTGCCTGCCGGGTTCCCTGTTCGAGTCGGTCGCGTTTGGTCTCCTCTTTTTTCTTTTCGTCCGCATCTTCGATCTTTTTGGCATGCGTCTGTTTGACCGGGAGTTTCTCTGCGGAGGCATCGGATGGTGTCGATGCGGTGGGGTCACTCTTGCGGTCGAGCTGTCGGAGTATGATGCGATTGACTCTCTGTGCCGCTGCGGGTGCTTTCGCATGCGCTACGACGGTGCGCTCTCCTTCGTTGACGATGACGCTCCCCTGCGGTGTCGTGACGACGATCCGGCCGTAGGTGCATGCGATGATGTCCATGCGGGGATGGACTTCTCCGATGATGGTCGTACCCCGCACGCCGATCGTCGCATTGGCGGTCCTGACTCTGAAGTGGCTGGGAGCGATTTTACCGATTTTGCCGGTGATCGATTTGAAGAAGCCTCTGCCGACTGAGAAGCGTGCCTCGACATCCTGGTCGTCGTAGAGATATTCGTCTATGCTGAAGTCGCTGTTTCGGCCGAGTGAGATGACGGTTTTGTCGTTGAAGAGGATCTGAAGCTTCGTGGCGTTACCGGTCTTGATACGGTCATGCTCCTCCAGCTCGGTGCCCTTTTTGACGGGGATCTCTTGTGTGCCGCGAAGCAGCTCTGCGGAGCCCCGTATCGCGGTGACTTTGCCGATGCTGGCCATCAGCGAAGAGGAGATCAGAAGCAGTGCGAGTGAATATTTCATAGGTTATCCTTTCAGTATTGATATCTGTAGAGCAGTGTAAAGTTGTTTTTTTTGTAGGCGAATGTGTTGATATTGGCATCGTTGTCCGTATAGGTATAGGTGGATTCGAGGAGACTCCGCTTTGTCACCGTTTTGCCGAGTGTCAGGGAGAGTCGCTTTTTGTCGTCATGACGGTGATATCCCATCACCGGATCGAGATCGCCGTAGCGGTGCCGCTCCAGACCGAGATCGGCCGCCAGATAGAGATATCTGCGATAGTCGAAGCGGCCGTAGAGACGGTAGCGCATGACATTCTGGTCCACATCGTAGCGCTTGCGGGATTTGGCGGCGTAGTGTTGCCATCGGATATCCGCTCCGGCGTAGAAACGGGATGCAGCGTAGTGCAGTCCGATGCCGGAGCCGTAGAGGGTGTAGTCCCGGTAGCGGGCGAATGCGGTATGGTTGTCCTGCAGTGTCGCATGCAGCCGGGCCTGCCACAGCGGTGAGAGCCGGTAGTGCAGTGCAGGAGCGGTGTAGAGATTGCGGCTGATATAGCGGCCGCCCAGATAGACGCCGTTGATCCCGACCGGCAGGAGCAGGGTGCGTCGGCCATCTTCACGAATCAGCGTCGTCGAGAGATCGAGAAAGTTGAGGTCGTTGCCCTTGGCGGAGTGCAGGAGTTCGTTGTAGCTGTAGAGCCGTGTGTAGAGGGTGAAGTGCTCCGCTTTGTAGCTGTCCGCGAGTGTGCATGCGAGGATGCCGTATCTGCTGGCGGTTTTGGTCGTGTCGTTGATGAGGGTGTATGGGCCGTATCGCGTGGTGTTGCGGTCGGGATTGAGGTTGATATTGTCGTCGTAACCGATGCCGGCAGAGAGTGTGACGGAGAAGGTGTGCTTCTTGCGCCCTTTTTCGATCGCATCGAGATATTTTGCGACGACATGCGCATCTCCTCGACTCAGATCCGTTTTGGAGAGTTTGCGAAACGCCTCTCTCGCCTCTGTGAAAAGCTGCAGCGCATAGAGGCTTCGTGCGTAGTAGAGTTGTGCACGGCGATTCTCCGGTGTTTCGATCAGCAGACGGTCGAATGTCGCCAGTGCCTCTTCGTACCGTTTCGCATCGAAGGCGTCGATTCCCTGTCGCATGCGTGTGGTCTGTGTGTCGTCTTCGGGGATCTGCGGGGCTGATGTGTGTCGGTAGAGGGTGACGATATAGGCATCCGGGTAGGCTTGGCGGACGCTTTGCAGCTGTGTGCGTGCATGTGCCAGTGTGGTGTAGGGAGGTGATACGACGCTGTAGTAGTCTCGCATGCGGATGATCTGCAGCGGCATATCGGCTTTGGCGACTGTCGCCTCCGCGTTGGCGGCGATCTTGTAGGCGCCGATTTTGATGAAATAGTGCGGTTGGGCACTCTTTTGAGGGTGTAGGGTGTAGTGTGCGGCGGGCAGGGGCTCACGCATGCAGAGCATCAGCACTACAACGGCAAAATATCTCCAAAACAGCACTTCTCTTCCCCTGCATCGATATTACAATATTGATATATCGGCTACGGGAGGGAAAAGTTTAAAGATAGTCGATGATTTCGACTTTGATCGTGCCGTGATACTCCTCAGCTTCGAATGGATAGGTACCGTTTTGCAGCGGCAGGGTCATCGT
>CAYLLC010000177.1:0-2678 GCA_964384355.1 uncultured Sulfurospirillum sp.
ATAGATCTTGTTCCCCGTCTTCTCTCCCTCTTCTACCGCTTTGTGCACATTTTTGAGGGGTTTGATATGGGCGGCTTTGCCTTCGATGAACCGCTGCGTCTGCACCAGTGCCCGATAGGCTTTGTTGTTCATGATCGCGCGGCGGTGCGAAGGATAGAGCAGCAGGGTGACATCTTGGTGCAGTTTTTCGACCATGTCGGATTTGAGATGCCCGTTGGGATCGAAAAATTTCGATTTTACTTCGCTGTTTTCGCGAAACTCGTCACCGCTGTCGTTGAGCCTGAGATAGTTCGTCAACTCCCAGGTGCCGTCTTTGTAGCGGTTTTCGGGGACATTTTTGAGATCTTTCTGACTCCAGTGGTACCAGCCGCCTCTGTAATCATCGAGTTTGCGTGCGAAGGCGTAGGTCGTATCGGTCGTCACGCCCACACCGCTGTGGCATCCCATGCAGTTGAGCGTCTCTTCGTAGCTCTGGGGACGCAGATCACCGTATCTGTCTTCGATAAAGCCCTGATAGACCCACCCTTGAGCGTTGCCCAGCCCCCGCTCCATATTGCCGGTGAAGCGCTCCAGCTTGTCGGGATCGAGATCCTTCTCCTGAAGTGCCGAAAGCCCCTTGTTCTGAAGTGTGGCGTAGCTGAGCCAGTAGCGCTTCTTCGCGTAGCGCAGCTCCTTCATGCGGGCCGGGAAGTGGATATCCCCCTCCCTCTCGGAGCCGACATACCGCACACTGTGCAAAAACTCCGTCCCCTCCGGATAGAGACCGGCGGCGATATGCAGCTTGCCCTCCGCGAGCAGCGTTTTCGCCCTGCCGACATAGGACATCTGCCTCCCCTCGTTGGGCGCCCAGTCGTAGACGATCTCTTCGGCTCTGTCCACTTTGCCGTTTCTGTTCAGATCCACGCCCACGATCGCTTCATCGATCGGATCGATCCGGACGCGCTTTCGCTTGATCATCGCTTCGACGATGGAGAGGTTGAGTTTGTAGATCGTTTTGTTGAAATCGTCGCTCTCATCGGTGGTATAAAATGGCTTGGGCAGACGGATCAGCACATCGTCCATCGATCCGTTCGTCGGCCAGAAGGTCCCCAGAAAGGGCATATAGGCAAACGCCACCCACCCGCTGTAGCTGCCATCCGGCTTCCTGTCGCATCCATCCACGTCGAAGCGGTAGTAGCAGTCGGGGATATAGCCCTCCCACTTGCCGTCTTTGTCCGCATCCCACGATCTGGGCAGGTGGCTGAGCTTTTTGGCAAGAGCGATGTCGCCGTTTTCGTCGAAATAGTTGCTCTCTTCGACATACTTCATGATCTCTGCATCGGAGATTTTGGCGACTTCGGCACTGAAATCTCTGAAGTGGTTGGCATAGGGATTTTTGAGGGCGGGTGCGGGAAAATCGTACGCTGCCTGGAGCGCCTCATCCTCCATCACATAGTTGGGCGGACGGTTGTTGATATGGCATGCATAGCATGGATTGTGTGCTTTGCCGTCGGCATCTCTGGTTTTGGTGTAACACATCTGCGAGATGTAGGCGGAGGGGTGTCGCACCACCGATGTGGTGATGTCGTAGCCGTTGGTCGGATCGACCTTCGTCGTTTGCGTTTTGGAAGCGGAGTCGGAGCAACCCGCGCCACCAAAAAACAAAGCCAATGCGAGGGAGAGTGTATAGTGTGCGCTTTTCATGAGATACCTCGATACGGCGGTGCCGCCCACAGGGCGACACCGAAAATTGAACGGTTCTATTTTTTACCGTCTACCTGCATATATCCTACATAGGACTGCACATCGGAGGGATCTTTGATTTTATCTTTGTCGGACTCTCCGTAGGGGTGCTGCGTAACGAAGTTGATATAGGTGAACCCGTTCATATCTGGCTGCCACATCACGGAGGTCGTCTCGGATCCGTACGGCGTGGAGGCGACGCGATCTTTGAGAGTACCTGTCCGTGTATCAAAAGCCCAGATCAGATCGGTCTGATGGTAGCCGGTATCTTCACCGATGAGCAAGGTGTGCGAGCCGGGCAGATAGCTGATATTGTCGGGGCTCGCGATGGAGTTGATATCACAGGTGTTGTTGGCGTAGGTGCTGTTTTCATCATACTTTTTCGGCGTACCTGCGATCACGGCGTGCATATTCTTGACCTTCATGACCGTCGTGTTACTCTCGTCGAGATCGAGGGCATAGACCGCACCGCATTTGTTGTAGGTGAGTCGGATATCGTTGTTTCCGCCTTTGTCGTAGCTCTCTTTCGGTTTGCCGTACTTTTTATGATCCTCCATACCTTTGGCGATCTGGCTGATCGCGGCGTAGAGTACTTTCTGATCGGGATTGTATGTCAAACCTTCCATCTTGCGAAATTCTGTCGTCGCACCCTTCATCGCGGCGTAGCGTCTGGTCTCGAGGAATGCCGCTCTATCTTCCATCCCCTCTTTCACTTTCAGGCACTCATGTCCGGCAGTCGTGTTGATACTGGTAAATCCTGCAGGACATGTGCCATCCGCATTGGGTTCGGCACTATCGAACATAGAGTCGAAAGTCACTTTCTGATCCACTATCGATTTGATATTGTCATCCCAGTTGTGCCCCAGTCTGATCCACTCCAGATCCGCCGCACCGGCGCCCTGATCGCTTGTCTGCTTCCATTTGGCCGCATAGAGCGTACCGGCACTCAGATCTCC
>CAYLLC010000178.1:0-2665 GCA_964384355.1 uncultured Sulfurospirillum sp.
TCATCGATACCAAAAAGCTGCAAAACATCGGTATCACCGACGACGATATCGTGCAGGCGCTCCACCGAAGCAACCTCTCTGCCGGCGGGCAGTATCTGGAATTCAACCGTGAGCAGTACCTCATCCGCGGGGCAGGCCTCTACCGGAGCCTCGACGATATCCGCAACACCGTCATCAAATCGGTCGATGCACAGCCGCTGACGATCGACGACATCGCAGAGGTCACGGCAGGCAGAGCGCCGCGATTCGGCGCGGTATCGATCGACGGCAACGAATCGGTCATGGGTATGGTACTCCAGCGAAGCGGCACCAACGCCGCCAAAGTGGTCCAGAGGCTGCAAGCCAAACTCGCGACCGTCAACAGCGCGCTGCCCGAAGGGGTCTCCGTCTACCCGATCTACGACCGCACCCGGATCACCCACAAAGCCGTCGCTACGATGACCGACGCCCTCCTCAGCGGTGTCGTGCTGGTCGCGATCGTGCTCTTTCTCTTCCTCTTCGAGCTGCGCTCCGCACTGATCGTCATCCTCTCTCTGCCGCTTTCGCTGCTGATCGCGTTTTTGCTGATGGACTATTTTGGCATGAGTGCCAATCTGATGAGCCTGAGCGGGCTGGCGATCGCGGTCGGCATGATCGTCGACGGCACGATCGTCATCGTCGAAAACAGCTTTCGCATGCTGCATGAACACCCCGATACCGACCGCTTGACACTGATCCGATCGGCGGCGCAGGAGGTCGCCAGGCCGGTCACATTCGCCGTTTTGATCATCGCGGCAGTCTTTATACCGCTGCTGAGCCTGGAGGGCCTGACCGGCAAACTCTACACACCGATGGCGCTCAATATCGTATTTGTCATGCTGGGTTCGCTACTGGTGGCGCTGATTCTGGTGCCGGTACTGGCGCACCTGCTGCTGCGACCGACGCGATCGGGGGAGAATTTTCTGATGAAAGCGATCAAAAAAGGCTACCTCCCTCTGCTACAGTTTTCGCTCAGACACGCCAGATCGATCCTTGCGACCGTCACGCTCATATTTCTCTTCTGTGCCTATCTGCTGACGCAGCAGGGGCGGGAGTTTATGCCCACGCTCAACGAAGAGTCGATCATGTACCGCGTCGTGGCGATACCCGGTACGGCCCTCAGCCAGTCGACCCGAACGGCACGCGATATCGAAGCCTACATCCTCCGACACTACCCCGATGCGGTATCTTCGGTACTCTCGATGATAGGGCGCAGTGAAAAGGGAGAAACGGCACAGCCCAACTATATGGAGATCCTCCTGACCCTCAAGCCCAATATTCCCGATCTGCCCGCACTCCGGGAAGAGATGAGCGAAGATCTGCAAAAGCGCTTCTCGCATGTCAATTTCATCCCCACCCAACCGATCGCGATGCGTATCGAAGAGCTGCTGGAGGGTGTCCGCGCCGAGCTCGCGATCAAAATTTACGGGGAAGATCAGAAAGTGCTCGCTTCCATCGCATCACAGATCCAAAACCGCATCGCCCATGTCGAAGGCCTGGAGCATATGGAGATCGAATCGCAGCTCGGTCAGGCGCAGATCAACATCATCCCGGACTATCTGGCACTCGCCCGCTACGGTATCACCGTCGCCGAAGTGATGCAGGTGATCCGAAACGGTATCGGAGAGGATCCCGTCACCGAAAAGATCGAAGGGGTCAAAAGATTCGGTGTCGTCGCCAAAATCAAAGATGCCAAAAAAGATATCGCAGCGATCAGAAATATCACGCTGCGCGCACACAACGGCGCGCTCGTGACACTCGATCAGGTCTGCAAAATCGAGATCCGTCAGGGTGCATCCTTTATCAAGCGGGAGAATCTCAACCGCTACATGGTGATCTCGATGGAGGTCGACGGCAGAGATGTCGCATCCTTTGTCAAAGAGGCCGATGCGATCATCAAAAAGCAGGTCAATGTGCCTGCGGGATACTATATCGGCTGGGCGGGTGATTTCAAAAATATGCAGGAGGCGACCGCCAAACTGATGATGATCATCCCCGTCACCCTGCTGCTGATCGTACTGCTGCTCTATACCGCATTCGATTCACTCTCCAAAGCGCTCCTGATTCTGATGAATGTACCGTTCGGACTGATCGGAGGGATCATCGCGCTGGTCGTCGGGGGAATCTATCTCTCGGTATCGGCGATCATCGGCTTCCTCGCCATATTCGCGATCGCCGTGCTCAACGGTATCGTGCTGGTCAGTTTCATCGACGAGCTTAGAGCCCGGCATCCGGAGGCACCGCTGGCCGATACGATCACCAAAGCGACCATGCTGCGCCTGCGACCGGTATTGATGACGGCGTTTACCACGCTGTTCGGTATCTTGCCGCTGCTGTTTGCCTCGGGCGTGGGCAGCGAGATACAGTATCCGCTGGCAGTCGTCATCACCGGCGGAATCATCAGCTCCACGCTGCTGACGCTGCTGGTGCTGCCGTCGGCTTACGGCCTCTTCATGGGAGCGAAGCCTCGTGCATAAATCTGCGATGGGGCTCTCCCATCGCATGCCGGATAACGAAAATCAGAGTGCGTTCAGGTGCGATCGGATCACGGCCGGGCGATCCTGAGCGAACTGCTTGAGTGCAGCGATCTCATCCTCCCAGTCCGCTTTGGTCGAGACTTTGTAGCTCAGCGGATCGTTCGCATTCC
>CAYLLC010000179.1:0-2661 GCA_964384355.1 uncultured Sulfurospirillum sp.
TTGACCTCTTCCCATTTGCGGGTTTTCAGGCCGCAGTCGGGGTTGATCCAGAGCTGCTCTTTGGGCAGTACCTCCAGCAGTGCGTGGATCTGCGAGACGATCTCCTCTACGCTGGGCACGCGCGGCGAGTGGATGTCGTAGACACCCGGCCCCACCTCTTGCCTGTAGCCGTGCGCTTTGAAGATTTTGAGCAGTTCGTTGCCGCTTCTGGCGGTCTCGATCGAGATCACATCGGCGTCCATTGCTTCGATGGTGTGGATGATGTCGTTGAACTGGCTGTAGCACATATGGGTGTGGATCTGTGTCTGCGGCAGGGCTCGGGATACGGAGATTTTGAAATCACGCACCGCCCATGCTTCATATTCGGGGATCTCCTCTTTGCGCAGCGGATACCCCTCTTTGAACGCCGCTTCATCGACCTGTATGATTTTGATGCCGGCGCGCTGCAGGTCGTCCACTTCGTCGCTGAGTGCGACCGCGATCTGTTTGCTCACTTCGCTGCGCGGCTTGTCGTCGCGTACGAAGGACCAGTTGAGCATCGTCACGGGACCGGTGAGCATCCCTTTGACGATCCTCTCCGTCCTGCTCTGGGCGTAGGTGATCCAGTCGACCGTCATCGGTCCGGGCCGGCTGATGTCGCCGTAGATAAAGGGAGGCTTGACACAGCGGCTACCGTAGCTCTGCACCCAGCCGTTTTGGCTGAATCCGTACCCTTTGAGCTGCTCTGAGAAATATTCGACCATGTCGTTTCGCTCCGGCTCTCCGTGTACGAGGATCTCCAGCCCCGCCTCCTCCTGAAAGGCGATGCAGTCGTCGATATACCCTTTCATGACCGCTTCGTACTCCGCGCGATCTATCGTGCCGTTTTTGTAGTCGCGGCGCGCCTTGCGGATTTCGGGCGTCTGGGGGAAGGAGCCGATCGTCGTCGTGGCCAGCGGCCGATACCCGAGGGCTTCGTGCTGCAGCCCGATACGCCTCTCGAAAGGCTCTTCGCGCTCCAGCTTCGTGAGTGTGGCGATGCGCTCCTGTACCGCCGCATCATGGATGCGCAGTGAGCTGCGCCGCTCTATGTTGGTCATGATGTTCGCCTCCAGCTTCGACTTCTGCGACGGCGAAAGCGACCCGACCGACCCGAAGAATATCTGCGCGATCAGGTCGATCTCCGCGAGCTTCTCCACCGCATAGCGCAGCCATGAGCGGATCTCGGGATCCATCTGCTCTTCGTACTTCAGCGTGAAGGGGACATGCAGCAGCGAGCATGTGCTGCCGACTGCGAGGCGCGCTTTGGGTACGATCGCGGCGATCGCGGTCAGCAGCTCGATGCTCTTCTGGATGTCGTTGATCCAGATATTGCGCCCGTCCACGATGCCGACGATCAGCCTCTTGCCGCTCTGTGCGATCAGCGAGAGAGATTCGAGATTTTTGGGCCCGTGGACGAAATCGAGTGCCAGCCCATAGATCGGCGTATGCACCAGGATCGCCGTCGCTTCGTTGCTGTGCTCGAAATAGGTCGCGACGACGATTTTGATGCGCTCACTCACCCCCGCGAGGGTGTCGTACGCCCGCTTGACGAGGCCCAGTACGGCATCCTCCACCCCCGTCACCAGAATCGGCTCGTCGATCTGCACGACGATCTCATCGCCCAATGCCGCGATCTCCTCCAGCAGCTGCACATAGAGCGGCAGAATCCTGTCGAAGAGTTCGTAGGGCTCGCCGCGGTCGATCCGCTTGGAGAGGCCCAGAAATGTGATCGGGCCGATCAGGTTGATCTTGGCGGCAAATCCCGCCGCTCTGGCCTCTTGATAGGCGGCGATGATGCCGGTGGCGTCGAGCCTGTAGCGATCCTCGCCGTGCAGCTCCGGTACGATGTAGTGGTAGTTGGTGTTGAACCATTTGGTCATCTCCATCGCGACGCGCTTGCGATCCCCTCGGGCCATCGCGAAGTAGCGCTCGGCGGGATCCTCGATGTCGCGGAATCGCTCGGGTACGGCACCCAGCATGACGGCCGTATCGAGCATGTTGTCATAGAGGGAGAAATCCCCCACGCTCACCAGCTCCATGCCTGCGTCACGCTGATAGCGCCAGTGTCTGTGGCGCAGCATGCGTGCCGTCTCCTCCAGATGCGTATAGGGCTCTGCCCCGCTCCAGTACGCCTCGAGGGCGAATTTGAGCTCTCTGCGCTCTCCGATTCTCGGAAAGCCGATCGTATATCTTTGAAACATATTCTATCCTTGCTTTTGTATTATGTATGGTGTGTGTCAGCGGGTCGGTGCGTCGTGGCGATAGGATAGCGGAGGGTGGGTGCCGGTGCGGCGGAAGCTGAAAAACCGGCAGTTGCAGGTGCAGGCGGGAATCAGTCGTACCAGATGGAGCGCGACTCTGGCGCGCAGACGAAAGAGGCGGTCACAGTGGCAGGGCGTCGATACAATCAGCCCCGCCAGGGCATCACAAAGCCCCTCCGGAGGAGGATCTTCTTCCTCGTCACTCGCATCCGCATTCCGGAGGATACGGAGCCTGCGCGCAAAAGTCACCTGGCGTGCAGCGAGTATCGGCATGACGGCATAGGCCTGTATCGCGGTGAGCGAAAAGTAGCGTTTGCCAAAACCCTTCGGACTGCGCATGCGGCTCCTTTGAGACTTTTTTCGCATTATGCACAAATTT
>CAYLLC010000180.1:0-2601 GCA_964384355.1 uncultured Sulfurospirillum sp.
CCGATCGGAAGCTTTATGTTCCTCGGGCCTACCGGTGTCGGTAAGACCGAAAGCGCCAAAGCGCTGGCGGAGTTCCTCTTCGACAGTGAAAAGGCGCTGATCCGCTTCGACATGAGTGAGTATATGGAGAAGCATGCGGTGAGCCGTCTGGTCGGTGCACCTCCGGGATATGTCGGCTACGAAGAGGGTGGCCAGCTGACCGAAGCGGTCCGCAGAAAGCCCTACAGCGTGCTGCTTTTCGACGAGATCGAGAAGGCGCACCCCGATGTCTTCAACATCATGCTGCAGGTGCTCGATGACGGACGGCTGACCGACAACAAGGGTGTCACGGTCGATTTCAGAAATACGATCATCATCCTGACCTCCAATATCGCCAGCGACAAGATCATGGAGTTCAAGGATCCCGAGGATCGTGAGACGGCGGTACGGGACGAGCTGAAGCGCTACTTCAAGCCGGAGTTCCTGAACCGTCTGGACGATATCGTCATCTTCAACCCGCTCGGTCTGGAGCAGATCACGAAGATCGTCGATATCCTCTTCGCACAGATCGCGAAGAAGGTCAAGGAGCGCGGTATCGAGATCACGATGAGCGACGCCGCCAAAGCGGTCATCGCGCAGGAAGGTTTCGATCCGGTCTACGGCGCCAGACCGCTCAAACGCGCACTCTACGGAGAGGTCGAAGATCGCCTGGCCGAGCTGATCCTCAGCGATCAGGTCGACGAGGGAGACAAAGTCCTCTTCGATGCCGAAGAGAACCATATCGTGGTCAGAATCAATCCCTGATCACGCTTCTGCCTGCAGGGGGGAGGGCATATCCTCCCCCGAATCTACACGACACACTCCAATAACTTCATCAAAACTTCACTATTTATCTTAAATTAATAAATAAGCTATATAATATTAATAAAAATAGATAAAAAATTAAAATAATTTAATATTAAGGTTATATGTGGGATCGATGAAGTGGTTCTTGCTATGTTTTTTGCTCATTTCCCAGCAGATGCTCTCTGCCGAATCTCAGGATCGCGGTGCACTCTATCAGGATGACCATATTGAGCGGCTGCAGATGGTGCGCCGGGCGAAGATACTGCTGCGGGAGCGCAGCATGCTCGAAAAGAGGCTCGAGAGCTGGGAGATTCACAAGCGAAAACTGATCGCACGCTTCGAGCGTGAAAACAGAGTCGTCGAGGAGATGCCGCTGGGCAGCGACAACCGCTACGGTGCGCGGCTGGCGCAGAAACGGCGCAGCGCTTTCTACGCCTCTTTGCGCAAGCGAGAGGCGCGTATCCGCGGGAGGCTGCATCAGATCGAAGAGAAGCTCAGACGTTTGCGGGAGCAGTTTCGTTTCCGCTTCGCCGTCGAGCTGACGAGAGAGGAGATCTTCGAAGGCAAAGTGCCCAGAGTGGAGCGCAAAGAGGAGAAGGTCAACATGCTCAGGGAGTATATCCAGTATGTCGAATCGTATCGGAAACTACGCAGTGAAAATACGCTGGAGGATCGGCCCGCCACGCTGCGCAAAGAGATTACGGAAGCGTCGGCAGAGGAGCGCAACACTACGCAGCGCTTGGGGCAGCGGCTGATGAAGATCTACCAGTATCAGACGATGGCGGATCGCATCCGGGAAGAGTTTTACAACCGTTATCATATCGAGATCAGCGATCTGGAGCGGGCGAAAGCCTTTTTGCACAATATCGAAAACGCGCAGTAGCGCAGGGCGTGGGACCCGCTAAAAATCCCACACCAGCGATGCGTAGATACCGCTGAAATCGATATCCGCCGTCACATCGTCGACATCGTCGAGCTTGAATTTGATCAGCTTCATACCCGCTTCGACGCCCAGCCCCATGAAAAAGGTATACCGCGCGCTCAGAGAGAGGTCGTAGAGGGTGTTGCTGCTGTAGGTGATGATATCGCCCTCCGCCTGGAAGCTGATATCGGTCGTGGGAATATCGAAGCGCGCTTTGGCGTAGAGCGTCGGCAGCACGACGCTGAAATCGGCTTTGCTGTTGCCGAGGGCATCGCTCTTGACTTCCGTCGTCGCATCGATATATTTGGCGTTGAGCCCCAGATCGAAGCTGATCCAGTTGTCGAGAATCTCGTAGTAGAGGGTGCCGTCGACGATATCGGCATCCAGCTTCGTCGCGATAGGACCGCTGAAAGTTTTGTCGCCGAAGCGGAGATTGGAGACGCTCCCCTTGCCGCTGTAGCTGAGGCTGTTGTAGACGACCCTGATGTTGGGGAGTACCGGCACGGGATGCTCGAGATACCCTTTGAGTATGACGGAGTTTTCGCCGTCCCAGCCGAAGCTGTCCTCGACATCGGCGCTGTTGCCTTTGTAGGCGAAGTCACCGGAGGGTTTGAGGTTGAGATACCCCATACTCACCTCTCCGCCGACGATGTCGGCATGCAGCGATGCGGCGAGCAGTGCTGCCAGGGTCATGCTTTTGCGTTTCATGTTTGATTCCTTCTATTAGTTTATTTGATTATATAGTATATTTTATAAATATATTATATTTATTGAATTTATTGAAACAGTGATCGGATAATTGATAGAGTATATGCTACAATCGGCGCATGAACATGCATATGAAAAAGAGGATC
>CAYLLC010000181.1:0-2581 GCA_964384355.1 uncultured Sulfurospirillum sp.
CGGTCTCAAAACCGGCGCCTCCCCTGCCACCCTCTGCTACTGCTTCGGCTGGACGCAGGAGAAGGTCGCAGCCCAGCTGAAAGCCACGGGCCATACCGATGCACTCGAGGATATCAAAGCGAAGATGAAAGATCCCGGCTGCTCCTGCGAAATCCTCAATCCCAGCGGAGGGTGTTGCCTGGGCGATGTCGGCAAAGCGATCACAGCCCTGCAGCATGCTGACGCGACATGAATACTTTCGCTATCGGGGAGGCGTTGATACGACGCTGACGCGCTCCGCTTCGACGACGGCATTGCCGCCGCCCTTTTTGGCGCGGTACATCGCCTGATCGGCCGCCTTGAGCAGTTTCGTCCGAGTGCACGCCTCACCGCCGAATATGGCGACGCCGATCGAGAGGGTGGAGACCATCGAGAGCCCGTCGATCGCGAACGGTGCTTCGAAAAGCCTGCGGATGCGTTCGAGTGCCGAGAGGATGTTTTCCGGGTGCTCATCATGATGGAAGATAATCAAAAACTCATCGCCGCCCATACGCCCGATCTGATCCACCTCTCGCAGATGCTTCCGTATGCGGCGGACCATCTCTACCAGCAGCTTGTCCCCGATATCATGCCCGTAGGTGTCGTTGACCTCTTTGAAGCGATCCAGATCGAGCATCGCTATCGAAAACTTCTGTCTGTCCCGTTTGGCAGCGGCAATCGCATGGTCGAGCAGCTTTTCGATACTGCGGCGATTCTGCACACCCGTGAGGACATCGTAATAGGCCATATCTCTGAGCTGGCCGATCTGTTTGATGCTGTTTTGGGTGAGGTTCTCGATCTCATCGATAGGAGAATGGGGTACACGATCGCTCTCGCCGCGGATATAGGCATCCAGCTGCATCAGCGGCCCAAATACCACACGATACATCAGCAGGTAGGCACCCAGAAAGAGCAGGATGAAGAGCGTCGGCAACAGGATCTGCATCCAGCGCAGATAGCCGATCGTCTGTCGGATATACTCCCGATTCAGCTTCACCACCAGCCGGTAGGGGATCTTCTGCAATCCTTTGAGTCGATAGATGCCTACCTCCGCCAGATCGGTATCGGCGATATTCTCTGCATCGAGCTGTTTGATCGGCAGGACCTTGCTCTGCGGCGGCAAGCTGTGACGCGCACCATAACCGCTCTTGAGCAGGATATGCCCCTCCTTGTCGACGACACAGAGTGCCGCTATCGCATGATTGCCCGCTTTGGTACGATCGAGCATGATACGCATGTTTTCCGTACCTTTGTCATGCAAATGCTCGTTGAGATAGAGCGCCAGATTATAGAGATCGTGCCGTATCGAATCGATCAGCAGGTTTTCGATCTGCTTCTCGACATAGCGCTCGTAGATCACCAGTCCGATCGCACTCAACACCAGCATGCCCGCTAGAATCATCGTATTGAATCGCTTGAAACTCATCGCTGCGGCCTCATGAGATTTTCCGTGGGGATGCGCTGTTTTCGCAGCTGCTCCAGCAGTGGCCTGTCGCGTCGGTCGTAGATCCATGCTATCCCGCGCAACGACGCCCTGAATGCATAGTAACTTTCGCCATGCAGGTAGGGGCGTACGACCCGGTAGAAGCTTTTCGGATCGTTTTTCAGCACTTCGAGCGCTTTGGCGACGAGGCGATTGAGCGCGGCGAACTCCCGGTGAAACTTCTGCAGATTTTCAAGATCGCTGTAGAGCGCATCGATGATGATAAACGAGAGGTTGCCGTCGGCACTGCTGCTGATCTTGTGATAACCGGTACGATAGAGTGTGTCGTCGTAGGGCTCGTATGTCACGATCAGCGTCGGGTTGGTATGCATCGGCAGGTGTGAGATGGAGTCGGGATCGCGATTGACCACATGCAGCCGCTTATCCTCCAGATGATAAGCCCGGGCAAACGCTTCGAACAACTCTCTGCTGACCGAATCCGCTTCGAGATAGAGATCGATCGTTTCGTTGCTCTCCTGCAGCTGTGAAAGCGTACGGTTCGCGAGTACGACATCTCCGCCGGTGGAGCGATCGAAGAGTATCAGCGGAACGAGATCGGAGTGTTGGGCACGCATCGTATGGTACTCGTACTCCGTGCCGGTAAAGGCATCGGCATTGCCGACGGCATACATCTGTCTGTTTTCGTAGAGTGAGACGACATCGATCAGCTCGATATTGTGCGCTTTCAGCCATCCGCGCTCTCGGGCGTAAAAGAGCGGCGTATATCCGATCCAGAGATTGGCACTGATACGCAGCGGCTCTGCAGGTACGATCGTACAGCCGTACAAAAGAGCCACCAACAGAGCGACACAGACTGAAGCGATTCCCCTGGTCATCATATACTCTTTTTTTCGGTTATTATAGAATTTTTCGTTATAAAACGATCAGTCGTTATAAAATTAAACTATTTTTATAAACTATTCTGCAAGGAGCGCCTTTTCGCGCCCTGCGGCACTATGCGACCGGTGCAGCCTCTCTCTTTTGGGCCACTCTTTTTACCGGTGACACTTGCTCTTTGCGTGTGGTGCAGTAGGCGCGTTTGATACCGTCGAGCGAGCCGAAGATATTGATCGTGGCGCG
>CAYLLC010000182.1:0-2503 GCA_964384355.1 uncultured Sulfurospirillum sp.
TCTTCCACTTCGTCGAAGCGCTCGATGACGTCTTTGACCTGGTTGACCAGAAAATCGGAGACGGGGCAGAAGGCGGAGGTGAGGGTCATGTCGATCGTGACTTTGATTTTGCCGTACTCTTCGCCTTCGATGTCGATCTTGTAGATGAGCCCCAGATCGTAGATGTTCGCGGGGATCTCCGGATCGTAGATCTGCTTGAGTTTTTCGATGATCCTGTTTCTGAGTTCCTCTTTGTCCACCTTAACCATGGCTCTTCTCCTTGCACTCTTTGGCGAATCCGTAGACATATCCCAGAAACGCTTCGAGTCCCTGCTGTCTGACGGGGCTGAGCAGGGCATCGAGTCCCAGCGTATAGAGCGCTTTGGGATCGAATGCCAGAATATCCTCCGCTTTGCGGTCGTTGAAGAGGCTCAGCAGCAGGGCGATCATCCCCTTGGCGAGTGCCGATTCGCCCTCCGCTTCGATATGGACGATACCGTCACGACACTCCATGACGATCCATGCCTTGGAGGAGCACCCTTTGACGAGTGTTTCGTCGTTTTTTTGCTCCGGCGGCAGCGGGGTGTTCTTTTTGCCCAGATCGATGATGTATTCGACCTTTTCATTGTCGTCTCCGAGCCACTGAAAGTCCTCTTTGTAAGCGTTCAGTCGTGCTTCGATGGGATTCATGCCGCACCTCCGGTATAGCGTTTTTCGAATTTTTCGATGAGCCGCGCTTCGATCGCTTCGATGCCGAGCGTCTCGATCACATCTTTGGCGAATGCGAAGATGAGCATTTTGCGTGCCTCCTCTTCGGCGATACCGCGGCTGCGGAGGTAGAAGATCTGATCGGGATCGAGTTGGCCCGTCGTCGATCCGTGCGAAGCTTCGAGCTCGTCGATATAGATCTCCAGCTGCGGTTTGGAGATCATCCATGCCCCGTTGTCGAGCAGTACGGAGCGGGCGTTCTGGTGCGTGACGGCGTATTTGCCGCTGTGGTCGACGCGGATCAGGGCGTCGAAGATACCGCGCGCTCTATCCTTGAGGATATGTTTGGCGTTTTGGGTGGTCGTGGCATGGGTGCCGTGATGGTTGATCTGGACGATATTGCCGCGCTGTCCTTCGCCGTCTGCGTAGAGCAGATGTGCCGCATCGAGCGTGGCATGCGAGAGGAGGTCGATTTTGTAGATATGCAGAATCCTGCCGCTGCCGAAATCGAAGCTCCCCAGTTTCACGGAGGCATTCTCGTCGAGCCTGATGCGGTGTGACGCGACCATCGCGATGCCGTCGGCTTCACTCTCCTGATCGCGTATCCAGGTGAGCGAAGCGTTTTTGCCGACGCGGATATCGGCTCCCGTCAGCGCCAGAGCGTTGTCGCAATCGTTTGCATCGAAGCGCTCATCGATCGTCGCTACCGCATCGTCGGTCACATCGACGACGATGCGGTAACTCATCAGCGCCTCCTCTTTGGTGAAGGTGTGGCGCAGCACGATCTGCGAATTGCTGCTGAGGGTGATTTTGATCGTTTGCGGCGTGAGCATGTGCGAGATATAGTAGATGGGATCGTAGTGGTCGCCGTCGATCTCCTCTGCCGCTTCGTATGTGATCTCGATGCCCTCGGGTGCCGCGATCAGCTCTCCGTCGCGCAGTACGATCTCGTCGGAGGGTTCCACTTTCTGGATACTCTGTCTGAGATGTCGGTAGCTTTTGGCCAGCAGCGGTACGATACCGAAGTAGCGGTAGTGCTCCATTTTGGCATTGGGCAGACCGAGTGCGAGCAGGCGCTCCTCGGCGATCTCCCGGATCGCGTCGTTTTCGCAGAGCTCACCCAGCGCGCTCACATGCCATTTGGCTGGTGTGACGGCATTCATGACAGGTCTCTCTCCAGCGCCTTGTACCCCTCGTCCTCGAGCACTTTGACCAGTTCGCTGCCGCCGGTTTTGACGATTCGGCCATCCTGGAGCACATGGATGTAGTCGGGGTTGATATAATCCAGCAGGCGGCTGTAGTGGGTGATGACCAGAAAGGTACGGCTGCCGTCGTTCATCTTGTTGATCTGCTCGGAGACCGCTTTGAGCGCGTCGATATCGAGCCCCGAATCGATCTCGTCGAGGATGATCAGCTCGGGTTCGAGCACGCGCATCTGCAGGATTTCGTTGCGCTTCTTCTCACCGCCGGAGAAGCCGACATTGAGCGCTCTGTGTACCATGTCGGGACTCATCCCCAGATCCTCCATGTAGCCGCGCAGGAGCTTCAGAAACTCGGCGGCATTGAGCGGCTCTTTGCCCTCGAATTCGCGCTTGGCGTTGAGTGCGGTGCGCAGAAAGTAGGCGTTGTTGACGCCGGGGACCTCGACGGGATTCTGAAAACTGAGAAATATTCCGCGCAGTGCGCGCTCTTCGGGTGTCAGATCGAGGATGCTCTCGCCTTTGTAGCGGATATCGCCTCCCGTGACCGTGACATCGTAATGCCCCGTGATCGCTTTGGAGAGGGTCGATTTGCCCGCTCCGTTGGGGCCCATGAT